>JAAYKL010000047.1 GCA_012522445.1 Myxococcales bacterium
GTCATCTTCTTCTTGGTCAACCGCGGCGACTGCACCTCCCTCGCGCCCGCCGCCGACGTGGATCCCGTGTACGCCCAAACCCTGGCCGACGCCGTGGACGCCGGTGTCGAAGCCCTGGCCTACCGGGTGCACAACGACCTCGACGGCGCTCGCGTAGACCGCCGCATCCCCGTGCGCCTCCCGCGCTAACGCCACAAAAAAAACCGCGATGAAAAAACTGCGATGGCAAGGAAGAGGGCCGGGCACCCCCCTTCTCTTTCGAAGGGGTAGTGCCGGTTTTTAGATAGACGGGTCCCTGAAATAAAAACGCCAGGGACCGGAGGAAAGGGATTATGGGAACGCTGAGAATTGCCCTGACAGGTGGGATGCGACAGGACAGTGCTCAGCAATGATGAACACACCCTAAACAACTAGCAAGTAGCGTGCCATATTCCAAAAAAATGCATGTTGTTGAAAACAAAGGCTTTTTTTAATTTCTTGCGCCAAAACCCGCAAAAAAAACGCAATCGTTATTTCATCTTTGCAATCATTCTTTGCGAAAACGATGGACCGTCGGCAATATTTGCCGGTGGGGCGTGCACATTTTGCATTTTGCGGGCGCCGGTAACCGAAGATGGCCTTTTGTGCGCTCCGCGGCGCGGTTATTCGTGCTGTTCGACGACGGGATATTGGGCCGCGCGCCAGGCTTCGATGCCCCCGTCCATGATCCAAATGCGCGCATGGCCCGCTGCTTGAAGGGTGCTGTAGGCGCTCTCGCTGCGCACGCCCCGGCGACAGTAAATGATTATATGTTGTTGGGCATCGACTTCGGAGATGCGATCCGGCAGGGCATCCCAGGGAATGGCCAGCGAACCGGCGATGTGTCCGAGGTTGTAAAATTCGACATCGGCGACGTTTAGCAGCGGCAAGCCCGCGCAACCGCTGTCCAGCAAGCCGCGCACCTGGGCCACGGTGAGGTACTTTTCGTTGTCAATGGCGCAGTCGACGCCGTCGCCTGGGGGCGTGTCTGTAGCACCAACGCGCAGCGTGTCGCGCGCATCGTCGCTGTTGTTGGCATCGCCATCGGGGTGGTCGTCGGTGGCGCGAGAATCGCTGTCGTTGGCCAGCGGCGCGCCCATCGAATCGCCGTTGGATGGCAGCTCGCTGTCGTCGGCTGTGCGCGGACACCCGTTGAGAAACACCAGCAAGACCAGGGGGATGGCGTGATGAAATGTCATGGGATTTCTTTTATACGCTTTCGCCGACAACACAAGCGCCCATGATTGACAATTGCCCTTGTCGTTGTACGCTGGAGCTTAAATTTTCGATCTCAACCAAGCCTAGGTCAATCGCATGTATAAACTCGTCATTTGTGACGATGAAGGAAAAATCAGCCTGGTCCCGTTCATCCGGGATGAGGTCACCATCGGACGCAAGGCGGGCAACGCCATTCGCCTCACCGACCGAAACGTCAGCCGCTACCACGCGCGCCTCTTTCGCGATCAAAGCGACAATTTCTTCGTCGTCAGCCTCTCCCGCGCCGCCCGCACCAAGGTCGAAAATCGCGACGTGGGCTTAGACCCCCACCCCGTGCAGCCCGGCGAACAAATCTACATCGGCGACTACAAAATCTCCTTTCGCGACGACGCCATCTCCCACGCCCCCAAAAAAGACCCCGACGCCGTCAAGGTCACCGAAAAAATCGGCAAGGTCCTGCCGGTGGCCCGCCTCATTATGTTGCAGGGGCCCACGCCAGGTCGCGAATACCCGCTGGAGGCCAATCTGTACGTCATCGGGCGCTCCACCGAGGCCAATCTCAACATCGACGATGCCTCCATTTCACGGGCCCACGCCCGCATGGACGGCGACGACAACCGCTGGACCATCTCCGACCTCGACAGCATCAACGGCATCCAGGTCAACGGCAGCAAAAAAGACGATTATCTGCTGAAGTCCGGCGACATCATCGAGCTGGGCACCGTGCACTTTCGCTTCGTCTCCGCGGGCGAGCCCTACACCTGGCACCCGCCCAAACCGCAAAAGTCGTCCGGCGCCGCGGGCAGAGAGCGAAACCTGCGTCCGCTGTGGCTCACCCTGGCGGCCCTCTTGCTCCTGGCGCTCTTTTTGACGCTCCACTTTTACATCCGCCCCGCCAGGCGCCAAGCCATGGCCCTCGCCGACACCACCGAGCGCCTCTCCCAAGCCAAGCGCCTCCTCGACAACGGCCGCCACGCCATGTCCGAACTCAACTGGGAAGAGGCGTCGCGCTTGTTCGCCCAGGCGCAAATGTTGCAGCCCACCGACGAGACCGCCAAGGACCTAAAAAAGAAGGCCAACATGGAAGTGGTCGCCCATGCGGCCCTGTCGGCGTCCCTCGAGGCCGAGGCCCTGCTCAACTGGCAAGGCGCCATCGACGAGATGGTGAAAGTCCCGCCCACCAGCTACTACTACGATTTAGAGCGCACGCGAAAGCTCGCCGACA
This sequence comes from Myxococcales bacterium, assembly GCA_012522445.1. GTDB lineage: Bacteria > Myxococcota_A > Polyangia > JAAYKL01 > JAAYKL01 > JAAYKL01. Next base: position 2,462 of record JAAYKL010000047.1, read on the forward strand.
AGCTGTGCGAAGATCTGCTCTACAAAGCCGATTTCATGATCACCTCCGAATCGCCCGGCGCCCGGGAGGTCCTCGATCAGCTCGGGGCCGTGCCCGAAATTTCCGACGGCTGTCGCGCCCACCGCAACCGCCTGCTGGACATCCTGCATTCGGCGGAGCCCTAAAAGCCCCTTATCATTAACAGCCTCATCCCCTGTGCGACCCGCCCGGCGCTGCCGCAAAATAATTTTCACCACAAACTTGCGCACATCAAACCACAATGTTACACACTGTAGTCAGATGTAGATGCGCACCGCGCAGGGGAGGTACCCATGACGACCGCTAACCGCAACAACCCAGAGACCGAACGCCTCATCCGCCTCAAAATCGACGGCGCCAGCACCACGGTGAACACCGTTGGCGAACAGCAAATTGGCAAGGGGCTCTCGCTGATCTGTCCCTTTCCCTCGCTGGAGGTTCGCATTCCGGTTCGCTTTCAAGGCGCCGAAAAGAGCGAAATGTCCGGCGTTATCCACCGCATCGGCGTGGAGGACGACCCGCAAACCGGGTTGCCCAAGCTCCGCCTGGCCATTCGCACGGACGAGGGCGCTCCCGAGAGCCACCTGCGCGAGACCGTGTTGAACGACGACGCCACGGCGGCGGCGGCACTGCGCGCGGCGACGGCCAACACCGATCCCATGCTGCAGCGTTCGACCCCGTCTTTTGATGGCAGCTTCTTCGACATCCTGGACAACCCGTCACCGGAGTGCGATGCGGGCGATTTCTCCATGGACGCCGACGAGCTATTCACCATGGACGACTTCGAGGACTCACCCGTCGCCACGCAACTGAACGAACCCGCCTGGGCCGATGGCAGCGACCTGCCCCTCTCGGTACACCGCTCCGACCCGCTGAAAACGCGCCGCCGCCAACGCGTCGTGGCCCTCATGGCGTGGATGATGATCCTGGGCATTGGCGCTGGTGGTGCCACGGTCCTGGGCAAGGCCGGCGTCCAGCCATTTGGGACGTGGTTCCAGGCCTTCTTTGGCGGCA
>JAAYKL010000003.1 GCA_012522445.1 Myxococcales bacterium
TGTTAAAGCCCTCTTCGCGGTAATTGGCGACGATCACCAGGTTGCCGTTGACCAGTCGCTTGATCTCCACGTCCTCGTGCTCTCCGCCGCACATCGCGTACATCGTCGGGGAGTCTTCGTCGACACAACCGGCCATGAAAAGCACGGCGACGAGGGGCAACCACGCCACAAGCCTGGACAGAGACCAAGGCGAGGCCACGGGTTTGCAGGACGCTGCGCTTTGGGTCGCTATTTTTCGGGCGTTTTTCTTGGGGGTAATGGGTTTGGGGGTAATGGGTTTGCGTGTCATAAGAGCCTCCTTGTTTTAAGCAAATCCGCTTCCAGCCATGTTGAGAGAAAGCGGAATACCAATCATCGCACCAACTCAGCCGCTTGCGTGCGAATTTTTTCTTCCGAATCGTTTTCGGCAACCCATTTTAGGGCCTTGTAAACCGATGCCGCATCGATCTGCGCAAAACGGGGCAGCAAGGAGACGCACTTGTAGCGTATTCGCGCATCGACATCCCGCTGTGCGCGATCGATGATGGCGGCCAGTGCAACGGCGGTGGCTGGCTGTCGACTTCCGAGCACGTCGAGTGCTTCTTGGCGAACAGAGCTGTCGAGATCTTGTAGCAATCCAGCGGTGATCATTTGTTCGGCATCGGTGCCGGGAACACGGCGAATCGCCTGAATGGCTGCTCCGCGAAGCTTGGCGTCAGCGTGCTGCAAAAAGGGCTGCACGGCCTGCACCGATTCGGGGTGCCCGGCGTTTCCGATGGCATGCAGCACGATGATGCAAGCGCCCGGCGTTGTGCACTGCTCTAGCGCTTCTTTGAGGATGTCGAATGTTTGGTCGGCGGCCTGGAGCGCCTTGGCCATTCGATAATGATACACAATGCTGCCAAGGCCGTAGTGTGCCTGCCGGGCGTGCTGTGGATGTGAGAGCAGAGATTGGTGCAGCGCGATGTTTTCGGACGATGGGGATTCCCCTTGCGACAATGCCTGCAAGACAGTTCCAGGACTGATACCGAGTTTGTCCGAGCGCTGAAAGAGGTCGATGAGTGCATTTTGAGAGGCTTCGGTGCTCGCATATCCCAGTGCCGAGAGCAGCATGCCGCTTTGGGGACTGCCGTTCTCGATGTGCTTTAGGCCTTCGGCAATGGTTTCCGGTTGTTGACGAAACAATGCCTCCATGGCCAAAAAGGCCCGGTCTCTTTTTTGTCGGTCCTCGCGATTTTCGCCCGAAAAGTCCGCTGCGATTTGCAACGCTGCGGTCAGGTTGAGCCCGCTAATTTTGGCGGCGTCCATTTTCTCGTTCAATGCGTGAGCGGTGGTGGGGGCGTCGATGGCGGTGGCGACGTGGGTTGAAGGCAGTGCGGACAACGCGCTGCGATCGGAGAACGGCTCGCTGTCTTGCAGGGAAAGGCGCACTTCTGTGCGGGCCTCAGTCGATGAAAATATCTGGGTTCCGGTTACGCGGATGTGGTCGGTTACCGTCAACGCCGTCATTTCCCCAGCAGGATTTAGCGACAGCGAAATATCGCTTTTGCGCACCTCGGCAGCAATGTCTGGATCGGTGCCGGACTTGGCTTTGCCCATGGGAAGATATTTTTGTTTGTTTTTTAAAAACGTGCCCGGTCCTTGTTGCAAATATGCCGCGACATGGGTTCCGGTCGTATCGTTCTCCTGGGTTTCCCAAGTATTTTGGTGGTGTTGCGGCGAAACAAACTGAAGCATCGCACAAAGGCTCTTTATCGTAGATTGCAGTTGTCCCGAGGATTTTTTGGGAACTTGTATGGCCTGCACGCGACCCGTCCGGTCGATGGAGAGCACACTAGATTGCGCCAGTTCTTCTTCTAGGCGGCTTGCGCGCGCCTGCACTGCAGTGCCCTCTTCGGTGACTTGTGCCACCTCGAACACCGGTTCGGTAAACCCCATGATGAGGGTGGTGGTGCCGTCGTCTTCCGAAAATGCATCCAGCGTTACTAGGCCGCGCAATTGAAACGCGAGCACTGGCTCGTCCACATCCTCCACCAGCAACGCCGATGTCATCTGGATGTCATAGGTTTGTCGCGTGCTATTAGGCCATCGGATGAGACCTGTTTCGGATACAGACGGTTGGGGGACGCCCAGGGCAGGGGTACTCGAGGCTGAAGGAGATTGGGCATCGGGTGAAAGCGGCGTCTCCGGACGTTGCTGTTGCCACAGGAGGAGCAACAGCAGGGCGATGGTCAACGCGGAGAGTGAAATGATTACAATGGCTTTCCGAGACATTATCGTTGGTTTCTATGTTGTGGGGGAGTGAAAGAGCGGGGGCGGAACAAAATTAGTCGCTGTCGCGGGCGCAGCGGAAGCCCCAGCCGATATCTTGTGGACGCCCCCCCCTGTCTCTTGCGGAGACGTGAAGGAAGTTGGCGGTATAGTTGTGGTGGCTTGTGAGGTTGCCGCCGCGGATGACGCGCTTGGGTTCGGTCGACGCATCCTCCCAGGCCGAGCCATCGGTCGGTGCGCCGTCGTAAGTGTCTTGCCAAATGTCCTGCACCCATTCCCAGGTATTGCCCGCCATGTCGCACAGGCCCTGGGCGGTGTTGCCCGCTGGTCGGCTGCACGCGGGCTGCATTTCGCCGGTGCCGCACCCCCAGTCCTCGGGCGTGTCGCCAAAGGGTTTGGTTTTCATGACACAGCGGTCGCAGCTCGGCAGCTCATCGCCCCAGGGGTAGGCGATGTCCTGGCCGCCCCCCCTGGCGGCACATTCCCACTCGGCCTCGCTGGGCAGGCGGCCGCCTGCCCAGGTGCAAAAGGCCACCGCCCCATTCCACGAGGTGGCGTCCATGGGCAAGGGCCCGCCGTGGGGCTTTTCGTGGTTTCGGGGGATGCTGCTGGACGAGTTTTTCGGTGCGGGGCACACCCCGGCGTCGACACACTTCATGTACTGGGCCACGGTGGTCTCGGTGCGGGCCATGAAAAAGGGCGACACGGTTACCTGGTGTGGAGGATGTGCCCACATTAGTTTTTCATGCCCCATTGTAAAAACACCACCGGGAATGGCAATCCACTCCACTTCGTCGCTCACGGCCACGCCGGTGTCCGCCGGGGTGCTGTCGCTGTCTGTTTGGTCGTCAGGATGTGAAGTGTCATTAGTGTCATTATTGTTGTTATTGTTGGCATCTGATCCCGGCGTGATATTGTTGTGCGCATCGGTGTTTTGGTCATTATTTGAAGCGCTGTTGTCGTTGTCATCGCCACTGCATGCCGCTGTCCCCAATAGCGCCACCAACACCAACAACATAAGTCTTTTCACATTCATGATGTTTTCTCCTTTAATTAGTGGATGATAATCGGATAGCAGATGGGGATCAGTTGGTTCGCTCCTACTGTCCTCCACGTATGCCAATCGTTTCCGTCGAGTATCTGCGTCACCATCCGGGCAAAGTTACTTTCGTTTTGGAATGGCGAAAATTGTTGCGTTACTTGGCTGGGCGGATCTGTGGAGATCATGCGCGGGGTGCCGCCGCCCAAACCGCCGCCGCCGTATCCCGGAGAGTTAAACTCGGGAAGATGGTTGGGCAGTGCATAGATATCCGGTGTGGTCATCAGCAATTCCGAACCGCTGATGCTGTAGAGGCTTTTGCGAGCCGATTGGATGTCCACGCCATCCCACTTGGTGATGTTTTTGCGCCATGTCTTGGTCAACTTGATTTTTTTGAAGGGAAACCACAGGCGAATCCAGCCGCGCACGGCAAGATCAATGCGGCCGCTGAGCATGGCGAGCTGGATGCTCGTATCGCCCGCATAGTTAATTTTCCAGTCGACGCTGCCCGGATCTGCAAGCAAGGGAACGTCGTGCCCCGAAGGTGTTTCATTATGCTCGGGCCTAAATTCGTACGACGCATTCATGGGCAATTGAAAATTTACCAGATCCAGCGTGCTCTCAATGCCAACGCTTCCGCCGACAATGCCCAAGTCAATGCTCGCAGAGGCCAATGCCCAACCGCTAAATGCGATGCGCGGTGCGGCGTTCACACTTTCTTTAAAACGAGGAATGATGTACCCGAAGTTCGTCTCGTCGGTGAATTCCATTTCATTGCCATATTGCAGATCGAGTCCGACGGTGCCCACGGCGCCAGCGGAGACGCCGATATCAAACGGGCCCACGGGAATTTCGCTGCGAATGTCTTTGGTGCGTTTGTAGAGTTCAAATTTGAGGAGTTTGGCACTGAAATCGTGTTCGGTGGCTTGTACGCGAGCATTGTTAAAACTGTGCATCGAAGGCAAAAACTGCGTGTTGTAGTAATTGGCGAACGCGTTGTATTCGCTGGTTACATCATCAAAACTCAGTGCGCGATCATCGTAATCGGGGATCGAGCCATCTCTCCACGCTTCCCATGCGTCTTTCAGCACTTCGGCGCTGGCCATCTTTTGCAGCAGCGTATTGGTTTTGTCATAAAAGTCACCCAAGGCCATTTCACATGTCGCTACGTGGCCTGGATCGGCCTGGGCGATGTTGCCACCACCTTGCACAACGACACCCAAGCCATTGATGTCTATTTCGGACTGCAGAATGTCGCTGGTATCGCCGAGAACGCGCAGATTCGCAGCCGCATACCAGTCGCAGGTTTGAACCGAATTGGCCAGGTTGAATTTGGCCAACTCAACATCTTGTCCAAAAATGGTAACGGAGGCGCTGGCATCGGCTTCGTAACCCGCCCCCACTTCGGAACCAACCGAAAACAGGCCTTTGACATACGCCACATTGGCCGTGTAGCCAGCATCCACCGCAGCACCCCACTTTTCGCTGCCCTTTTTCCAGCTCCAGCGATTGGCATTGGAAAGGGTGTTTCCATTGGAGCCATCTCCCGCGTTGCCCCCGGCGCCCCCAGTTTCATTGTTGGTGGCATGAGAAGATGGCAAGAAGTGACGGCCTTCGCTGTGGTCGAAGCCCGTAACAACGGTTGGGGCACTGCTTCTCAAATCGCCATTGACCACCGAACAGGGATCGACCACCAGGTATGCCGAGGGCATCAACGCAACGTTGGTGTCGCGCTGGGGCGTGGTCTCCGGTTCCATGGTCCATTTGTCAAATTCAGGATCTTTGTCTGAGTAATCTATGCGGTCTTCTTTTGGGTCATCCGAACAGAGCGTGGTGGTGATGCACTGCTGCGCCGCTAGGGTACACAGCTCCAAACTACCCCCGTTCGCCAGGCAATCCGGATCGATTTGGGGATTTTCTACTGCGGGAATGGCGGGCAAACCGCCGCAATCCGCGGGCACCTCTGTTCCGTCCTCCAGTGTTAGCATCGGGCAATATTCGGCGGATACAAAAGGTGTTGTTGCATCGCATCCTGGGGTGCTCGCACCCAGGGCTGAGGTGGGCGTTTCGTCGGGCGTGCAATACTGTGTGGCGCACTCGCCAGCGTTCGGCCTGTCCACCACCGTCCAAGTGGTCCAGGTTTCGCAGTTTTCGCCATCGTCGGTACAGCTCAAAATTTCCTCGCCTTCGGCTTCTTCGGGCAACACGTCCGAAGACAGGGTTTGCCCCGGTGCGCATTCGGCCGGAACAAAAATCGTGCTGCCGTCCGCGTGCAAAGGAAAGTTGATGAGATCAAAACCAAAATCGTCGTCGAAATCCACTGTGTATGCGCAAGTGTCGATCAACGTCATCGACGTGTCGGTGTCAATCCAAATGCTTTTGCCATACAGCGCACCATGAATTGTGCAGCGCGAAAACACGTAGATTTGGGCGTTGGGTGCGGTGATCACACCAAAGAAATGCGCATCGGTGCCCACTTTTACTTGTTGGGTTGCATTGGTGTAAAACTGCACTTGCTGCGGGGTTGCACCTTGTTCGACCACAAACTGATTCCGGTCGCCAAAGCGGAGTTCGTTTTGGACATTAACTTGTACAGTGCCGCTACCAGGCGTGATTTGCAAAACCGCACTTCCGGCTTCCATCACAAATTTGTTGAAATGGTACACGCCTTGGCTCAGGTGCAATACGGCGCCGTCATGCATGTGCAAATTGCGATAAGCCCCCGGAGGCAGGGTGACGTTGTTGCCCCTATACAATGTGTAATCTTGAGTGCCGGGGAGAACATCTCTGGTATCAATGGCTTCGGCGTCAATGGACAGATTGCCTTCTTGAACGCCCGAAATGGTTACTTGGTTTTGGGTAGAAATGGTGCCTGCAGCATATACATTTCCGTTTACTGTGCAGCGATCTCGAAGAAAAACATTTCCCGATGACGAAATGTTGCTGTTGATGAGCGCTGCAGAACCCACTTCGAGATAGCCATTAGAACCGATGGACGCGGCGGAAAGCTGCACCCGATCGCGGATGTTCGTATCTTGGCTCGAATAGATGCCAAACCGGCAGGTTTGTGCTGATGCTGCCGTGGATAGGAAGAGCCCTAGAAGCATCGATAACACGCATAAAGTACGTGCGTTTCCGATGCGCGGCGCGCTATCGCTTCGTTGTGTTGTGTTGTGTTGTGTTGTGTTGTGTTGTGTTGATTGCATGCAACTCCCCTTTGTTTAAAGCACTTTTGGGAACAATGACATTCCTCAGTAGTGCGACACATCTTGAATGATTCGCGAGAAACAAAACACACTAAAAAAATGGTGTCAATCTGTGAGCAAAAAAGGCCATGCAACCGACGGTAAAACGACATTTAAGTAGAGATTGCAGTTGGGTGCGTGCGTATTTCTCTACATTTATCACTTATCGCGTGCCGTAAGCGTGGCTTAAATGTCGATCTTTTTGTTCGCTATGCGAAGAGGTTGGTTGGTTTGCAGAGTAAAGTGGCGCTTTGGCGATTACTCGTTTAAGGGAAGTGAGGACTTGCGATTTTTAGGGTGCTTTTTTCTTTGACAAAAATACTTTTCGGACTAACTTGCGAAATAACGAGGTGATTTCATGACACAACAAAACACACAATCCATGGAAGGGGCGCAAGCCCTGGTCAAGTGCCTGGAGCGGCAGGGCGTCGAGTACATTTTTGGTTTGCCCGGTGGTTCGGCCATCCCGATGTACGACGCGTTGATCACGACAGGCACCAAAATCAAACTGATCTTGACGCGCCACGAGCAAGGTGCCTCCCACATGGCCGACGGGTACGCCCGGGCCACGGGCAAGCCCGGGGTGGTCCTGGTCACCAGCGGTCCGGCGGCCACCAACACCATCACGGGCATCATGACCGCCCAAATGGACTCCGTGCCCATGGTGGTCATCACCGGCCAAACCATCAGCTCCATGATCGGCAAGGACGCCTTCCAAGAGGCCGACGTCTTTGGCATCAGCATGCCGGTGGTCAAGCACAGCTACCTCATTAAAGACACCAACGATATCCCGCGGGTGGTGAAGGAAGCCTTTCACATCGCCAGCACCGGGCGCCCCGGTCCGGTGGTCATCGACATCCCCAAGGACATCAGCGCGGGGCCGTTCACCGGCGCACTCGATCCGGTCATGGACTTGCCGGGCTACCGACCCGATCCCAAGCTCGATCCCGAGCGCGTCAAAGAGATCAGCCAGGCCTTGGCCAAATCCCGGCGACCGGTCATCTTGGCCGGACACGGCGTGCTCATCTCCAAGGCTGCACCGCAACTGCAGCGCCTCGCCGAAACCCTCAACGCGCCGGTGACCACCACGATGCTCGGCAAGGGCGCCATCCCCGAGACCCACCCGCTCTCCTTGGGCATGCTGGGGATGCACGGCACCGCCTACGCCAACAAGGCCGTTGTCGAATGCGACCTCATCATGTCGATTGGCTCCCGCTTCGACGACCGCATCATCGGCCAGGCCGATCGCTTCTGCCGCGACGCGGTGCGCATCCACATCGACATCGACGAAACCGAGATCAACAAAATGATCAACGTGCACCACCACTGCATCGGCGACGCCCGCGAGGTCATCGAAGAAATGCTGAAGCACGTCGGGCCGCTCGACACCGACGACTGGTTGCAACGCATCGCGCAGTTCAAAAAGCGCTACCCGCTGCGCTACGGCAAACAAGGCGGCCTCAAGGCCCAGCAGGTGCTCGACGAGCTCTACAAAATGACCGAGGGCAAGGCGATCATCACCACCGACGTGGGCCAGCACCAAATGTGGGCGGCGCAGTTTCTCAAAACCGTTCGCCCCGATGATTTCATCAGCTCGGGGGGCGCTGGCACCATGGGTTACGGCTTCCCCGCGGCCATCGGCGCGCAGGTGGGACGCCCCGAGGAGGCGGTCTGGGCCATCGTCGGCGACGGCGGTTTTCAAATGACGCTGTGCGAGCTGGCCACGGCCTGCGTGCAAAAGCTACCGGTGAAAGTCCTGGTCATCAACAACCACTACCTCGGCATGGTGCGCCAGTGGCAGGAGCTCTTTTACGACGACCGCGAGAGCGGGGTCGACCTGGAGAACAACCCCGACTTCGCCAAGCTGGCGGCGTCCTATCCCGGCGCCCGCGGATTCACCATCAAGCGCGCCGCGGACATCCGCAAAATTCTCAAGCGGGCCATGGAGTACAACGACGGCCCCTGCGTCATCAACGCCGAGTGCGAAAAAACCGAAAACGTGTTCCCCATGATTCCGGCTGGCCGCCCCATCGAAGACATGCTCATCGAGCGCCCGCGGCAAAAAATGGAAAAACCCACCGGGTCAACCTGAGGTGTACTATGACCACTAACAACAACAAGATTCATACGTTAAGCGTTTATGTCTCCAACCGCCCCGGCGTCCTGGCCCGCATCGCGCAGGTCTTTGCGCGGCGCGGATTCAACATCGAGTCGCTGGTGGTGTCGCCGGGCAAGGACGGCAAGTTCTCGCGCATGACCATCGGGGTCAGCGGCAACCCGGACATGCTCCAGCAGATCGTCAAGCAGGTGGGCAAGCTCATCGACGTGCTCTCGTGCATCGAACACCCCGAGACCGACGCGGTGGTGCGCGAGCTGGCGCTGGTCAAAATCCTGTGCGGTCCCGAACGCCGCACCGAGGCCCTGCAGCTCGTCGATCACTTCAACTGCAAAACCGTCGACCTCACCGACAAGTCGATGGTCATCATGTCCACCGGTGCCTCCGAAAAGGTAAACGCGTTTTTGGATATGGTGCGCACCTTCGACGTGGTCGAGCTCGTCCGCACGGGCAAGGTGCTCATGGCCCGCGGCGATCGCGCCACCTGAGCCGCTCCCCCGCTGCGATCACGTCACGATCGCATCTCCACTTTTAATCCGCATCGCTCGATCAACCGCACGGCAGCCTCGGCGGCGGCCACGGTTTTGAATCCGAGCAGCAACTGTCCGCCCTGGCCCTCGCGCACCTTGGCGAGTTCGATGTCCAGCACGTTGATGCCCGCCCTGGCCAGCGGGTTGATCACCTGGGCGATGGCGCCGGGCCGATCTTTGAGGTGCACCATGACCTCGTGTAGGGCGTGGCTGAATCCCTTGCCCGTGGCAGACAGGGACTGGCGGATCTCGTTGCCTTTTTCGAAGAGCGCCTGGAGAGCGGCTTCGGAGGCAGCGGGCGTGGCGATGGCGCGGCGGATGCCGTCGACGGTGGATTCAAACTCGCGCAGGCTCTCGGAGATTTCGGGGCCGTTGGTGTGGATGATGTCGCGCCACATGGGCCACTGGGACGCCGCGATGCGCGTCATGTCGCGAAACCCGCGCCCGGCCAGGTGTTGCTGTCCGCGATCCAGGATGTCGTCTGGCAACCCGGCGGCCATGGCCGAGGCGATCATTTGCGGTCCGTGGCTTAAGCGGGCCATGAGGTGGTCGTGATCGGCGGGGTCGAGCAGCACCGGGTGGGCGCCGACCATGTCGATGAGATCGCGCAGGGGCTCCCAGGTTTCCGGGGCGATGTGATCGGGCGGGGTGATGAGCCAGTAGGCGTTTTCGAAGAGCGAGCTGTCGTGGTGTTGGATGCTGCGCTTTTCGGAGCCGGCCATGGGGTGTCCGCCCACGAAGACAAAGGGCGCGCTGAGGCGTTCACCGGCGGCGCAGATTTTTTGCTTCGTGCTGCCGATGTCGCTCACCACGATGGGGTGCGTGGCCTTGGGGCGCATGTGGCGCATTTGATCGAGGCACTCGAGGATGTGCAAAATGGGGCCGCACAACAGCACCAGGCGCGCGTCGTCGATGGCGGTCTCCAGGGCTTCGTAGGGGTGGGTTTCGTCGACCAACGCCAACTCCTGGGCCCGTCGGCAGGTGGTCTCGCTCGATACGGCGACGATGTGAAAACGCCCGCCGCCGCTTTGGCGAATGGCCGCCGCTGCGGATGATGCCAGCAGCCCGAAGCCGACAAATACAAGTCGCTCTTTCATGTTGTCTCCTGCAGGCCATGGGCCTGTCCGGTGGTGTGACTGAGTTGCCAGAATAAAACCAGGCACATCTTTGCGCAACTGCGCAGCAAGCCAGGCCAACATTTTGGTGGCACAGACAGCGCATGGGCGCAACGGCCGAGGGTGGGTTCAAGATTCGCTGTGCACTTCGAGGAGGAAAAGACGCGCGCCGGCGATCCAAAACAGCAGCGCGGTCGGGCCGTGGTCGTGCGGTGAGAACGGTTTGTTCGGCGCATCGACTGGCACCAACTGGTGGAGAAAATGCGCCGCGTCCAGGGAGATGTTTTGCAGCGCCCCGGACAACAGCGCGTCCCCGGGGCCATGCGTTGCGAGCTCTTCGGCGGCTCCGTCGATGTGGTCCTGCAGCGCGGCCTGGTCGACGGGCAACACACGGGCTTGGGAGAGCCACGCGGCAGGCGCGAAATCGGCCATGGGATCGCGTTGCAGCGCGTAGGCCAACAAGGGCGCCCAGGGGGTGTCGACGTCGGGCAACAGCGACACCAGGCGCACATAACTGGCCTGCCAGGTCGCCGCGTACAGGTCGCTCAACGCGTCGAAGCAAAGCGCCTCCGCTTCGTCGAGCGCTGACAATATGTCCGCCGCTGAGGGCGTGTCTGGGCCGGTCAAAATCATGACAATCCTCCCGTTTCAAGCAGGCCAAAGCCGCGACCAAACAAACAAAAAAGCGCGGCAAAAGCAACGCCATCTTCGAGCGCGTTCTCGCCGTCGCCAACCCGCTGCGCATCTCCGCTTGTGCAAACGGCCCGGCGCATTACATTGTCGTATGAACCGGCGCATTGCCCACTGCCCCAACGAACGAGCGTTATGAAACCCGCCATCCAAATCACCCGCACCGGCCTCGTCATTGCCGAACGCCACCCCGCCCATCGCCTCGTCGCGCTCATCGACAGCGCCCTGCGCGGCGTGGGCCAGGTGATGTTTCAAGACAACACATACACCGGCCTCCTCTTTTTGGCGGGCCTGGGCGTCAACGCTCCCTTCATGGCGCTCTATGCCTTTGCGGGCGCCCTCATCAGCTCTGCCGTGGCGTCGTTGGCCGGCGCCGAAACCCAGCCCGTCCGCCAGGGGCTCTTCGGCTTCAACGGCGCGCTGGTGGGCATCGCCCTGCCGATGTTCCTCCCCATGACATCGCCCGCCATCTGGCTCTGGCTCGCTGGCGGTGCTGCGGCGTCCACCTTTGTTCTCGCCTTTCTCATGCGCCTGCTGGCCCCGTGGAACGCCCCGGCCCTCACGGCGCCCTTTGTCTTCGTCACCTGGGCGGCCATCCTGTCGGTCCACGCCCTAGGACACATCCCCGCCGCCGCGCCGCCGCCCCCCGCCCTCGACATGCCCCTCTGGCAACTGCTGCCCCGCGGCCTCTTCAACGGCGTCGCCCAAGTATTCCTGCAGGAAAACCCCGTCACCGGCGCCCTCTTCGCCCTGGGACTGCTCGTCAACGCCCCGGCCGCCAGCCTCGCCGCCCTGCTCGGATCCGCCAGCGGCCTGCTCATCGCCCTCGCCCTCCAGGTGCCCGCGCCCACATTGGCAGCGGGGATCTTCGGCTTCAACGGCGCGCTGGTGGCCATCGCCGTGGGTCACACCTTTGCCCCCAAGGCCCGCGGTGCCCTCTTCTTCGCGGCCGCCGCCACCATCCTCACCCCTTGGGTGCAGCTCGCCCTGAGCGCCGCCTTGGCCCCCGTGCACCTGCCGGTCTTTACCTTTCCGTTTGTGCTCACCACCTGGGTGTTCCTGCTGGGCATGCCGGTTTTCTTTGACAGGTCCAAGCCCCCCTCGGTATAGTGCGACGCAATCAATAATCCGTAGCACGAACGCTGTAACGAAAGGAAAGCACCATGAATGCCTTGGGGAAATTTGCGCTGTTGGGCGCCCTGCTACTGGCCTTTTTGCCGGCCTGCACCGACGACGACGACGCGGCTGTGGCCTATGTCCAAATCAAAAACGACTTCAACAACCCCGAGATGGACTTCCAGCCCCCCTGGACCATCTGCCGCGCCGCCTTCCTGGACGCTGAAGTCGGCCTGCTGCGACAAGGCGACGAGAGCGACGAGGTCGAGGTGACCCCGGGATTGGGCCACGTGCTGATGGTCGCCGCCTGGGACGACCCCACCTGCGCCCCGGAAAACGCCCTGCCCATCGCCAGCCGCAACGAGGAAGAAGTCGTCGACGGCCAGCACCGCACCATCGCCATCAACTTGCCCAACCACCAGGGGCCCTGTCCCCCCGAGGGCGTCGCCCCCATCCCCGAAGACCTCTACGAGCGCATCCGGGCGCTGTGGCCCGAGTTTGCATTTAAGCCCTATGCCGAACGCACCGAAAACGCGCAGTGCCTCGACTGATCGCCTGGGGCGGCGTCGTTTTGGGCGTCGCGCGGGGCGCTGTCTGAACGCTCTCCTGCTCCTGTTCTCGCCCCTGGTTCTGCTGGCGGGTTGCGACCTCGGGTATCCCGAGCTCATCGTCGTCAACCAAACCGACGACACCATCCAACTGCGCAACATCAGCTTCAACGGCTGCGTCTTCCCCGGCGTGCTGCCCTACGGCGAGGCCACGTCTCCCTTGCGCTGCCTGCCGGGAAAAGAGCCGGTGCGCTTCGAAAAATTCGACGCCGCCAACTACTGCCGCGACCAGGCCAAGGACGCCACCGTCGACGGGGTCTGTCCCTGCGACGGCGAGCCCGATCCCACGCGCGCCGACAAGGGCCTCGTCAACCCGAAGCCCATGTGGTTCAACTACATGACCCGCACGCGCCATCGCCTCGATTACGGCGACCTCCGCGTCATCGAGATCACCCGCGACGAAATGGAACAGGACTTCTCCGTGGTGGGCCCCTATGGCCACTGAGCGCCCCATGACGCCCCGGTCCGGGCGCCCCTGTTTCCGGTACGGCCTGCTGCTGGCGTGTTGCGCGGCGCTCGCATTTCCCGCGCCGGCCGTGGCGGAGCCGAGCGAGACCGACAACGGCGAGACCGACAACGACAACGGCGAAACCGACGAGGACCTCCCGTCTTTCGAGAGCGAAATCGTCGCGCGCCGTCCTTCGGGCGAGGACGTCACCCAGGCCACCACCCACATTGAGGGGCGCAAGCTCCGCGACAGCGCACGCCACACCACCCTTGAGGCCATCTCCCAGGAGTCGGCCGACGTCTATGTTTCGGGGCGCGGCGCCATTCACGGCGTCTCCAACGGCGCCTCGGGGGGCGTGCACATCCGCGGCTTAGGCGGCAGCCCCAACACGCAAATCCTGATCGTCGAAGACGGCGTGCCGGATTACCAAGGCATCTTCGGACACCCCATCCCCGACGCCTACGTGCCCTTTCTCCTCGACGACGCCCTGGTGCTCAAAGGGGGCGACTCGGTGCGCTACGGCACCAATGCCATGGGCGGGGTCATCGTGTTGCGCAGCCGTTGGCGCGAAACGGCGGGCTACGAACTCCACAACGACGCGGCTTACGGCAGCTACCGCACCCTGCGCGAGACCGCCGCCTTCCTCGGGCGCTTCGGCGCGTGGGATGTGGCGGGCGCGGTCCACGCCATGTCCACCGACGGACACCGCGACGGCGCTGGCGGCAGCAGCTTCATCACCCACGGCGCGGCGCGTTACCGCATTCGCCCCACGCTCTCCCTCACCGTGCGCAACAAGCTCGTGCACCTCAAGGGCGCCGACCCCGGACCGGCCTCCCACCCCACCCCGGACCACTGGTTCGACGTGTGGCGCGACAACGCATCCCTGGGCCTCGACTGGGAGCACGGCAACGCGCACCTCGCCATCACGCCCTCTTTCAGCATCGGGGTGCACCGCCTCTACGACGGCTTTTACTCCGTCGACCACGCCACCGGCGGCAATGCGCAGCTCACCCTCACCCCGCACCGCTCCATCGAACTCCTCTTGGGCCTTAGCGCCGAACACACCGACGGCGAAGTGCGGGACCGCACCGCACAGGAGCGCACCCCGGTCCGCGGCCTCACCGATCTGTCGCACTACAACCAGCTCACCTTCGCGCCCTTCTCGGCGCTGCGCTTCGCGCTCGGCACCCGCGCGCTGTACAACACGCGCTACGGCTTCGAGCTGCTGTACAAGGGCGGCGCGAGCTGGCACCTCAGCGACCGCCTCTTCCTCCACACCCGCGTGGCGCGCAACTACCGCCAGCCCACCATCCGCGAACTCTACCTGCCCTTCCCCTCGGCCAACCCCGATCTCCGCCCCGAGATCGCCGTCACCTGGGACCTGGGCGCGGGCTACACATCGGCGCACTTCGACGCGTCCGCATCGGTGTATCGCACCCGGGCCGACAACCTCATCAAGTATTTTGGCTTCTGGCCCAGCGCCGAGGTGGTGAACATCGGACACATCGAGATATGGGGCGTCGAGGGCTCCGTGGCCGCCAAAGACCTGGGCCCCTTCTCGGTGCAGCTCAGCGCCGACTGGCAAGACGTGGGCCGCTACACGCGTCAAAATCCGCGCGCCAAAATCAACTTCTCCGTCGACGCGGGGCACGACTTCGGCCAGCACTTTTTGGGCGGCGGCATCAGCGGCGAGTGGGTGCACGGACTGTACATGGCCGACTACGCGCGCGAGCCCATCGACGACGCCTTTGCCATGGACCTGTCTTTGCGCTACCGCTACACTTCGCCGGTGCGGGGCGTCGCGCTCGAGCCCTATCTCTTCTTGCGCAACTTCTTAAACCGGCAATACGCCTATGTGGCCGATTATCCCATGCCGGGTTTTCACGCCCTGGCCGGGCTAAAAGTGGAACTATGAAATGACGCGCCTATCCCCCAGAGAGCTCGCCTACTGCGGCATGTTTGGCGCCGCGGCCCTCTTGCTGCCGGTGCTCTTCCACCTCTTGCACCTGGGCCACATCTTCATGCCGATGTACCTGCCCCTGTGCGCGCTGCCCTTCTTCGTAGGTCCCTTGCCCGCCGCCAGCACCGCCCTCATCGTGCCCTTGCTCTCCGGCGCCGTCACCGGCATGCCGCCCTTCTTTCCGCCCATCGCCGTCTTCATGTCCCTGGAACTCTCGGCCATGGCGGCCCTGCTCTCGGCTCTGGCGCAGCGCTTTCCCAGGGCCAACGAGTGGCTCTTGTTGGTGCCGGTGTTGGTGCTGGGACGCGTGCTCTACGTCGCCCTCGTCTACCTCTTCTCGCTCTTCATCGAACTGCCGGCCGCGTTCATGGCGGGGCTCTCGTTCTTCGGCGGATGGCCCGGTGTCGCCCTCATGATCGCCGTCATCCCGCCCTTGGCCCGCGCCAAGCGCCGCACCGCGACAAGCAAAAGGATCAACCCATGACCAAGCTCGCCTTCTTCAACGACCTGGCCGCCCGATGGGACGCCATGGAAGACCTCGACGCGCTGCTGCCCAAGCTGGGCGAAGCCTTTGTGCAACTGGGCGTGGGCCGAGATGAGATCGTCCTCGACCTGGGCTGCGGCACGGGCAACTTGACCGCGGCGTTGCTCGCCCACCTCTCCGATGAAGGGCGCGTCATCGCCACCGACATCTCGCCCGCCATGATCGCCTTGGCCGAACAAAAGATCACCGACCCGCGCGTGACCTGGTTGCTGGGAGACGCGCACCGGCTCTTTTGGCCCGGCGCCGCCTGCCACCGCGTGTTTGCCTATTCGGTCTGGCCGCACTTCGACGACCCGGCCCAGGTGGCCCGCGAGATCCACCGGACGCTCATGCCCGGCGGCGTGTTGCACGTGTGGCACCTCATCTCCCGGCAGCAGGTCAACGACATCCACACCCACGCGAGTCCGGCCGTATGCGACGACCTGCTGGCCCCGCCCGACGAAACCGCCGCGCTGCTCGCCGAGGCAAACTTTCGCATCCTCCACGCCGGGGAGTCCGACAGCGACTACCTGGTCACCGCCCAAAAGCCCGCGCCCTAGACGCACCATGCGCGCATCGGTTCACGACATCTGGGGCTCGGGACGCGGTTGGATAAGACGCGCTGCCCCCACCGCGCGCTTGCTCTGCGGCATCCTGTGCTTTGCGGCGTGCATGACGGCCACCGGCGGCACTTACAGCGGCGCGGCCTGCACCGCCGGCACCTGCCTGCTCTGGCTCGTCGCCTGTCGCCCGCCCCGCCAACTGCTGCTCGCCATTACCGCCCTGGGCCTCGCCTTGCTGCTCCCCTATTTTTTGCTGCTGCCCATCCTCCCCAACGCCCCGGCGCACCTCAGCGGCGACTGGTCGCGCGCCCTGTCCTTGCCCACCACCATCTTGCTGCGCGGCCTGGGCGGCATGCTCATCACGGCGGCCACCGCGTCGGCCCTCACCGTCACCGAGCTGCGCGAAGCCCTGTTGCGCCTGCCGGTGCCCAGCATGGTGTCGGCCATCCTGCTGCAAATCATTCACCAGAGCGCCACCCTCTATTACGAGACCCGTCAGATGGCCGCGGCCATGGCGGTGCGCGGTGCCACCTCGGGCGGTCGGGCGGCCCTGCGCATCCTCGTCTCGCTGCCCAGCGTGTGGATGCCGCGCATCATCGCCCGCGCCGATCGCGTAGGAGACGCCATGGAGCTGCGCGAATACCTCGCGCCCTTGCCCGCCGCGCCGTTGTCTCGCACGAAGAAACACATCGACATTTGGGTGCTGTGCGCCGCCGCCGCATGCCTCGTCACCGCCATCGCCTTGCGCGCCGCAGGGGTGCCATGACCCACGCGCTGCCCCAGGCCACCCTCTCGTTTCGCGGCGTCACCGTGCACCGCGATCCGGGCGACACGCCGGTACTGCGCGACCTCTCTTTTGCCGTGGCCCCCAACGAGCGCGTGGCCCTGCTGGGGCTCAACGGCTCGGGCAAAACCACGTTGTTCGCCGCCGCCGCGGGCCTGCTGCCCCACGAAGGCGAGATCCACATCGACGGACAACGCCTAACCCGGCGCTCCTGCCAGGCCCTGCGCCGCCGCATGGGGTTCGTCTTCAACGTGCCCGAAGACCAACTGCTCTTTCCCACCGCCGTCGACGACGTGGCCTTTGGCGCAAGACGCCTGGGGCAGAGCGACGCCCAATCCCGCGATCGCGCCAGCGCGCTGCTCCATGAGCTGGGCATGCGAGACGCCCAAAACGTCCCGCTGCACCACCTCTCCCACGGGCAAAAACAACGCGTAGCCCTGGCCGGTGCCCTCATCGGCGATCCGGCGCTGCTGCTGCTCGACGAGCCCTCGGCGGGCCTCGATCCCCCGGGCAAGCGACTGCTGTGCGCGCAGCTAACGCAGTGCGACGCCGCCATGCTCATCGCCACCCATGACCTCGACTTTGCCGCCCGCATCTGCACGCGCTTCCTCATGCTCGACGGCGGGCGCATCGCGCACGACACGGCATTGGCCGACGACATTCGGCAGCGCTGGCAGTGGTAGGCAGCGCGTCTTTTGCGGTGTGGTGCGGCGGTGCTACGCAGGGGTGATGTTGCGGGGTGTTAGGGCTTGCGCGAGAAGGTCATCCAGAGGCCGCGCCCGACGAAGAAGAGCAGGATGAGCGCCCCGGCGGCAAAGATGATGTCGGGGCCGATGCGCAGATAGGCGAAGGTGCGGATGACCGGTCCGGCGGCGATTTCGGGGCTGCGGGCAAACCACATGCCCTCTTTTACCGCGTAGTAAAACTGGTAAAAACCCGACGGCACGAGGCTCACAAAAGTCATGAGGGCGAGGCCGCCGTTTAGGCCCCAGAAGCTCCACTTGAGCATGCGATCGGACCAGGCCTTTTGCGGCACGGTGCTGCGCATGGAGAAGAGCATGAGCGAAATGGCGAGCAAGCCGTAGACGCCGAAGAGGGCCGTGTGCGCGTGGATGGGCGTCGTGTTGATGCCCTGGATGTAATAGAGGGCGATGGGCGGGTTGATGAGAAAGCCGAAGACCCCGGCCCCGAGCATGTTCCAAAACGCCACCGATACGAAGAAGTAAATCGGCCATTTGTATGGGTTGTGCGCCAGGGTGCCCGCGGCGCGCAAGTTGTGCACCGCTTCGAAGCCCACCAAGGTGAGGGGCACGACCTCTAAGGCGGAGAACACCGCCCCCAGCGCGATGATGGGCGTGGGCGCCCCGGTCCAGTAGAGGTGGTGGAAGGTGCCGATGATGCCGCTGGCCAGGTACAGGAAGACGCTGAAGTACACGGCCCGCAGGGCGAAGCGCGCCCCGACCACGCCGATGCGCACCAGCAAGAACGCCATGAACACCGTGGCGAACACCTCGAAGAATCCCTCGACCCACAGGTGCACCACCCACCAGCGCCAGTACTCGGCGTTGGAGAGGTGCGAGCCCTTTCCGTAGAGGAGCCCCACCATGTAGAAGGCGGGGATGGCGATGGCGCTGTAGAGCAAGAGGTGCGTGATGCCGCCGGCGTCTTTCTCGCTGGAGAGGGCGGGCTTAATGGCGCGCAGCACCAGCACGAGCCAGAAGAGCATGCCGACGATGAGCAGGAGCTGCCACACGCGGCCCAGCTCAATGTACTCGTAGCCTTGGTGCCCCAGCATGAAGCCGTCGCCGCCGAAGAGGCCCTGCACCGACGCGTAGGTGCCGCCCAGGGCGCCGAGCACCACGATCACGATGGCGACGAGCAATCCCCACACCAGCTTGCCCTGGTGCTTGGGCTCGCGACCGACGTAGGGGCCGATGAAGAGTCCCGCGGCGAGAAAACACGTGGCGATAAAGAAGACCGCGAGCTGCAGGTGCCAGGTGCGCACCGCGGCGTAGGGCAGGATTTCGCCGATGGGGAAGCCGAAGAAGCTCGTGCCTTCGACGGTGAAGTGTCCGGTGATGGCGCCCATGCCGATTTGGGCGACGAAGAGCGCGATGGCGATGAAGAAGTAGGGCAAGGTGGCCTTTTGGCTCGGCGTAGGGGTGGGCTCGACAAAGGGGACGGACTCGGCTTTGTAGTCGTCCTCTTTGATGTAGCGCAGGTACAAAAAGATGGCCAAGGCGATGACGAAGATGAGCACGATGACGCTGACGATGGACCAGATAACGCTGCCGGGCATGGGGTAGTTGCCCACCAGGGGATCGAAGGGCCAGTTGCTCGTGTAGGTGTAATCTTTATCGGGGCGCATGGTGCCGGCGGCCCAGGAGAGCCACGAGAAGAAGCTCGCGACGAGGCGTCCGTTTTCGTCGGTGTCTACGATGCCCGGCTGCAGGCCCATGTCGGAGTGCCCCTGCTGGAAGAGTTCGGTGTAGTAGCCGATGAGGTGCGCGTGGGCCTCGGCCTGAAACGCGGTAAACGTGAGGTGGCCGCTGCGCGCGTCATAGCGGTTGGTCTTTTGTTCCTCGGTGGCCAGGGCCGTGATTTTGGCGCGGGTGCCCACGTCGAGGGCTTCGAGATCATCGTGCGTGAAGGCGGCGGCTTCGGCGGCGGTTTTGCCCAGGTGTCGCGCGGCCACAAACAGGCCCATGCGGTGCAGGTAATCCGCCGACCAGTCCGGGGCGAGATAGGCGCCGTGTCCCCAGATGGAACCCATGTGCTGACCGCCGCGGCTGTAGAAGTAATTTTGCCCGTCGATGACGTCTTTTTCGGTGTAAACGATTTGCCCGCTTTCGGAGATGACGTCGCGGGGAATGGGGGGCTTCTCGCGGTCCATGAGGTAGCCGCCAAAGAGGAGCACCCCAAACGAAAGTCCCAATACAAACAACATGATGGCTCTGGTGCGGGTGCGTTCCATTTCTGCTCCTTTGCAGTGGCGGTTGCCCGTGTTGCGTTCCCGGCGCGGCGCAGCGCGTTGGGTGTTGGTTGTTAATGTCGACCGTCACTATAGACAACGTGTTTAGCGCTTACAAGCGGCTTGCCGCCGGAAAGACGCAAAATTCCTTTTCGAGAAGGCTGCATGGCCGTAACATGGCGCACGCTTGGGGCGGGCGGATTGTTCCGCAGCGGAAACACCACACCCGAAAATCCGCATTGATCGAGGAGGTACCTGTGCCCAAAACGAACAACATGAAACTCAGCGTCTGGGAGAAAATCGGCTATTCCCTTGGGGATGGTGCTGCCAACATCGCCTGGCGCGGCGTCTCGATTTTTTTGTTCATCTTTTATGTCGACGTGTTCGGTCTCGACCCGGCGGCGGTGGGCCTCTTACTCTTGGTGGCGCGCTTCGGCGACGGCGTGAGCGACGTGGCCATGGGCGTCATCGGCGACCGCACCAACACCAAGCACGGCAAGTTCCGCCCCTGGGTGCTGTGGTCGGCCATTCCCTTGGGCGTCAGCCTGTCGCTGCTCTTCACCACCCCGGACTTCAGCCCTACGGGCAAGCTGATTTACGCCTACGTGACCTACATTTTGTTCACCCTGGTGTACACGGCCAACAACATCCCCTACGGCGCCCTCATGGCCGTAATGACCGGCGACGACAAAGAGCGCACCAGCCTGGGTTCTTTTCGCCTGGCCGGCGCCTTTGCCGGTGGCATGGTGGTGCAGAGCGCCCTGCTGTTCCTGGTGATGCACTTCGGCAACATCAACCCCACCATCGACGTGACGCCCATGGAAGATGCGCGCTTCAAGGTCGTGGTGACCGCGCCCCAAAGCGTCAAAAACGTGCGCATCAGCACCAAGGACGAAGTGGCGCTCTTCTCAACCCCCGACAACGAAGCGGCCGCCGGCGGCGACAAAAAAGAGTTGGACACCGGGTGGAGCTTCTCCACGACCAAGGACGAGCCCCACACCTTTATCGTCTCCAACATCGATGCCTTGGCGCCCCAGGACATCCGCATCATCGACCAGAAGCGCGGATACAGCCACGCCATCTACTTGATGTCGGGCATTATGGCGCTGTTCATGATCATCACGTTTTTCGCCACCAAGGAGCGCGTGGCCCCGCCCCCCAGCCAGAAGACGCACCTCTCCCGCGACCTCAAAGACCTCATCACCAACCGCCCGTGGGTCATCCTACTGATCATGGGGCTGGTCTTCTGCATCTACGGCGCCATCAAGATGAGCGTCACTGTGATGTACTTCAAATACTTCCTGCACAACGAGCTGCTGGCCGCCACTTACATGGCCATGCTCATGGGCATCTCCATCGCTGGCGCCGCGGCCACCTCGCCCTTGGGCAAGTGGCTGGGCAAGCGCAATCTGTTCATTTACGCGCTGCTCCTCACCGGCGCCCTCAACAGCCTCATCTTCTTCTGCGGCCCCGAGGACATCCACGCCATCTTTGTTTTGGGCGTCGGCTCCGAGTTCTTCTCGGCGATTTTGCCCACCCTGTTTTTCGCCATGCTGGGCGACGCCGCCGATTACTCGGAGTTCGTCAACGGGCGACGCGCCACGGGCCTCGTCTACTCGGCGGGCTCTTTTTCAACCAAGGTGGGCGGTGGCATCGGGGCGGCCATCACCGGGTGGGTGCTCGCGGCATTTGCCTACGACGGCGCCAATCCCCAGGCCATCCAGGGCGCCATCCCCGGCATCGTCTGGCTCATGAGCTGGATCCCCATGGTCGTGGCGCTCCTCGGGGCGGCCATCATGCTCCTGTACCCGCTAAACCAAACGAAGATGACCGAGATCACCCAAGAGCTGGCGCGTCGTCGCAGCACCGCCGAGAACGCCTAAACACCTCCGGCGTCTTTCCGGCGTCTTTCCTGTCTCCGGGGCAGATTGTCTTTTTCTCAGCGCACATTTTCTGTCACATTTTTGATTCTTCCCTGCAACGATGCTTTTGGGGGCGGATTAGCTGAATAAAAACAGCTATTTAAAGCGATGTTTCATCCTGTGCGGAACCTCGCCCGAAAGTTGGGTCGCGCCCGTATGTGTAGTATTATGTATTCGAGGGAAGGATAGTGCTTACACGCAACCACAGCAACGAGGAGCCCATTTAGCCGTGCGCAAGCGCTGGATTCAGATATTGCTGGTCCTGTTGTCGCTCATCGCCGCAACGGTGATCGGGGCGCTGATCTTTGTCACCTCGCAGACGGGTTCGCAGTGGCTCTCCCGGCGCCTGGACGAAGGCCTGGAGAAGGAGAGCGGCCTGAGCGTGGCCTTTTCGGACATCGACATCCACTGGCTGCCGCCGCGCCTCATCGTGCGCGATTTGCAGGTGGGCGATCGGCAGAAGCGCCTGCAGTGCACGATAGCCGACGCCGAGATCTCCCTGGCGCCCTTGCCCTTGCTCCGCGGTGCGCTGCGCGTCGAGGAACTCTACCTGGGTTCTCCGGAGTGCACGGCGGAGCTCGACAGCGCGGCCTTCGACAAATTCTTCGCCGACGACGGCACCTCCGCCCAGGCCGAGAAGCTCGACTTGTCTCAACTGCCCAACTTCGAGGTCTTCGCCCTGAGCGAGGGGAATTTCAAAATCGACGTGCGCGACAAAGAGACCCAGCGCCTGGTGCAAATCGAACTCAACGGCCTCTCCCTGGACGTCACCAGCAGCGAACAAGACAAGGCCAAGCGCATCGAGGTGCGCGCCCTGCTGCGGCATATGAAAGCCGGGCTCCACACCCCCGAAGAACCCGCGCTGCAAGAAGAGCTGCGCGACCTGGAGTGGCGCATGTCCCTCAGCGAGGACGGCATCGACTTTCGCACGCTGTCCGCCGAAGTCAGCGGCATTGCGCTGCGGGCCCGCGACGTGTACCTGCCCTTGCCTCTCAAGGACGAGCGCGAGATCAAGGCCGCCTTTGTGCACGTGGACGGTCCCCTGGACGTGCTGAACCGCCTGCCCTTGGGGCTGCCGAGGATCAGCGGTGCGGCGGGTTTCAAGGGCCAGGCCACCGTTCGCCCCACTGCGGAGTCGCCGGTGTTTTCGGCCCGCGGGAGCATCTGGCTGCGAGATGGCCAGGTCGACGACTTTGTCATCGGTGACTTGGCGGCCACGGTGGTGGCGTCCCAGCGCGGGGTTTCCTTTGGCGCCCTGAAGCTCGTCAGCGCGCGCGGCGAGATCACCGGCGAGGGTGAGGTGGCCTTTGACGCACAGCAGTCCGTGTTCCTCGACCTGCACCTGCGCGACATCGAGCTGGCCCAACTGCTGGAGAACGTCACCCTGGACAACCCCTGGGTGATGCTGCGGATCAGCGGCGACGTGAAGGTGGAGGGGCGGCTCAACGATCTGGCGCTCCAGACCCAAGTGCGCCTCAACGCCCAAGACCTCCGGGTGTTTGATCGCAGTTGGCAGAACCCCCGGCGGGACCAAGTGCTGCACCTCAAGCAAGCGGGGGTCACGGGCCGCCTCCACATCACCGACAAGGCGTTGACCGCCCAAGATCTGCAGGTGCGCACCGCGAACTCGGCCCTGAGCGTGGGCATGAAGTTTGGCTTTGGCGAGCAGGACGGCTGGCAAGTGGGCGTCCGTTCGAAGCAGACCGACTTGGCGGACCTGGGCGAAATCATCGGCCTGAAAATCGCCGGGCAGGGCGCGCTGGAAACCCAGATCATCTCCCACCGCTACAACGCGCCGCGGGTGCGGGGCAGCCTGTCGATGTCGCGCTTTGCGCTGGCGGGACTTCCCTTTCACAACGTGCGCGCCAAGGTGAGCTTTGACCGGGACATCCTGTCCTTCTCTGATCTGCAAATCGAGACACCCAAGAGCCGCTACGGCACCGAAGAGCTGCGCATCGACCTGCGCGGGAAGACGCCGCGCATCGAGAGCCGCGTCGCCATTGAGCAAGCGGCGGTGGAGGACCTGCTGCGCACCTTTGGCGTAGATGCCAAGCCCTTTGGCGCGCCGGCGGGGAACATCAATGGCACCGTGGAGGTCGCGTGGCAGGGCACCCCCGACAGCCTGAACATCACCGCTGACCTGGCGCACTCCGGGCTCACCTTGTTCGGCGAAGTCTTTGGCGCGGGCAGCGCGGTCTTCGACGTGGATGGCGGCGACATTCGCATTCAGCGCTTCGACATGCGCAAAGGGCCGGGCAAGCTCTCCCTCAGCGGCAGCATCCAACGCGACAATGCCCTGAACCTCATGCTGGACGCGGGGAACATCGCCATTGAAGACATCGTCTTTCCCGCGGTGAGCGACTTGGAGCTCCAGGGTCGCGGCCACCTCTTTGCCGCCATTGAAGGCACCCTGGACGAGCCCCGGGGCGTGCTGGTCTTGCAGCTCCGCAAACTGCGGCGCCATGAATTCGACATCGGCACGGCCGCCCTCAACTGCGACATCGTGGGCCTGGGCCTGGACTGCACCGGGGACGTGGCCAACGCACGCCTCAAAGTGAAGACGGGGCGCGTCGACTTCGACAGGCAGCACTTTGACCTAAAGGCCGAGGTGAACAACATGGACCTGGCGCCGCTGTTTTACGATGCCGCACCCAAAGACGCCGCGTCGGCGAAGGTGTCGGGGCAACTGGATTTGTCGGGCACTTGGCAGGGGCAGACGGACATCAACGGCGACATACAACTGTCCAAGGTCGCGCTGCGCTACCAGCAATTTCGGCTGCACAACCAGGCCCCCGTGCACATCCGCGTCCAGTCCAGCGAGATGCAGATCGTCCGCACGCCCTTCGGCGGAGAGGACGTCGCCTTGCAGGTAGAGGGGCATGTCTCGCCCCAGCACATGAACATCAAGCTCGACGGCGACATGGACTTGCGCGGCGCGGCGGCCCTCGCACCGGCGTTGCGCAAGAGCAGCGGCCACCTGGGGTTTCAGCTCTCGGTCTTCGGTCCCTGGTCGCAGGTGGGCATCCAGGGCAACGCGCAGATCGACAAGGCCAGCGCGCACATCGACGGCCTGCCCGACCCCATCACCGACATCAACGGGCGCATCGACTTCAACGGGCGCAAGGCCTACTTCCGCGAGATCTCGGCCCGGAGCGCTGGGGGCATCATCGACATCGACGGCCAGGTGTCGCTGTCGGGCATGGAGATCGAGGACTACCGTTTCCGCGGGTTTTTGACCCACTACCGCGTCTCCCTGATGGACGGCCTGCTGCTGCGCATCTCCACGGCCAAAGAGGGCCTCATCATCACGCCGGATCCCCAACGGCAGTTGCCCCACATCACCGGTGACATCGAGGTCTCCGACTTCCGCTACACCCAAGACATCCGCATCATCGAGGTATCGGACCTGGCCTTGGACCGGCTGGCGGGCAAGAAGATGCGCGCCCACACCCCCAAGATTTTCGACCGCAAAAAGGACAGCCTGACCTACGACATCCGCTTGCACGGCGATCGCAATCTGCTGCTGCGCAACAACTTGGTCGACGCCAGCTTGCGCATCGACGACAAGGAAGAACCCCTGCGCCTCGTCGGCAGCAACCAAACCTACGGCTTCTTGGGGCGGGTGTTCGCCCAGAAGGGCAGCGTGCGCTTTGCCGGCAAGACCTTTGATATCCGCGACGCCCACGTCACCTTTCGCGACGCCATGCGGCCGGACAACCCGGAGTTTCGCGTCACCGCCGACGTCGAGGTGCGGGACTGGCGCGTGACGGTGATCGCCGAGGGCACCGTGGAGGAATACCAGGTGCGTTTAAGCGCGTCGCCCTACCTCTCTCACGAAGACGTGGCCTTCTTGCTGCTCACCGGCATGACGCGATCCGAGCACGCGCAAAACAAGAGCCAGGGGTTGTCGGGATCGCTGGCGCCCATCTTGGGCAATGTGGGCGGCGGCATCATCCCGGTGGAGGTGTCGCTGTACAGCGAGTATTCGGAGAAGGCCGGCACCGATACCACGCGGGTGGCCTTGGGACGCCGCATCACGAAGGACATTTGGGTGCAGCTCGCCGCCAGCCTGGGCGAAGACCGGGAGCTGGAGGGCACGATTGACTACCGCATTAATGATAATTTTTCGCTCTCGTTTGGGTACGATAACACCCGGGATTCTAGCCAGGTGGGGAACTTCGGTCTCGACCTGAAGTTTCGATTGGAGTTTTGACGGCGATGCACGGGCAGCCACAGCAACAACGGCACCAGCCAAGAGGGCGACAAACGCCGGTTCGTCCGCAACGGCAGCGGCGCGGGGCGCGTTGTCGTGGGGCGGTGCGGTGCGTTGTCGCGGCGCTGTGTGTCGTCGCGGTGTCGTTGGCGATGCCGGTGTCGGGCTTGTCTGCGGAGCCCCAGGTTCCCCCCATGCCCCCCGAACTGGTGGAGCTCTTCGATTGGCTCGACACGCCCCTGCCCGGTGAGGACGAGGTCACCCCGGACGCGCTGCCGGATGGGGTTGCGTCGCTGCTGGGACTGCGCCTGCAGAAGGTGGAGATGCGCCGGCCCCAGGCGGGCTTCGACCCGGTGGCGGACATGCGCTTGACGCCGGGAACGGTGCTGAACCGCCACGTCATTCGCCAGGCCGTGCTGCGCCTGTGGGAGAGCGGCAAGTACCGCGACATCCAGCTCTACGGGCAGCGCACCGCCGACGACAAGGCCGTGCTGCAGCTCGAAGTGACGCCCCTCTACCGCATCGGCCGCGTCGCCATCTCGGGCAACGCCGCCCTGGACGAAGCCGTCATCCGGCGCGCCATCGGCTACACCCCGGGGCTCCCCGTCAACCCGGACACCCAGCAATTGATCCGGTGGCGCGAGCGCCTGCTCTCCACCTATCAACTGCGCGGCTACCACCAGACCACCGCGGTGCTCCGGTTGGAGACCACCGAATCTCCGGGCACCCTGGCGCTCATCGTCACCATTGCGGAAGGGGCGCCCGATGTGTACACCCGCGTGCAGTTGCTGGGCCTGCCTCCGGAGCTTGACGCCGACGCGCTGCGGCACCAAGCGTCGCTGCGCCGTCACATTCTCCGGGACGCCGAACGCGTCGAGGAGGGGTTGAAGCAGTTGCGCGAAGCCCTATCCGATGCGGGATATCTCGACGCCCAGATCGTCGAAACGCCCCTGGAAAAACCCGTGGGTCCCAACCGCTTTGAGTTGCTGGTACGGCTCGACACCGGGCTGCGCACCGCGGTGCAGTACGCGGGGCTGCGGCGGTTGTCGCCCAACGAACTCACCGAGGAGCTGAAGCGCCGCGATGTGCTGCGCACCACGCCGGACGCCCTGCACGCGGCCGCGCTCGTCCTGCGCCAATACGCCCGCAAAAATGGACTGCTCCACGCCACGGTGCGCGCCGAACGCCTGTGTCACGTTTCGGAACAGCGGAGCTTGCGCGTGAGCGCGGCGCAATCTTGTCCCGCCAAGAGCAACGGGCAAACAATCGTTTTTCATGTGGCCGAGGGCGCGCCGGTGACCGTGGACGCCATCCGCATTGAGGGCAATTTGTTTTTGACGGAGGTGCAAATCGCCACCGAGG
The DNA here is from genome assembly GCA_012522445.1 of Myxococcales bacterium. Lineage (GTDB taxonomy): Bacteria > Myxococcota_A > Polyangia > JAAYKL01 > JAAYKL01 > JAAYKL01. The sequence goes on from JAAYKL010000003.1 coordinate 27,456, forward strand.
TGTACGCGTGGATGGCGGAGCGCAACAGCCGCCGCAGCACCCTGAACCGCTTTTCGAGCCAGAGCCTAGACGACATCTCGCTGCGCTCCCGGAGCGCGCAATCTGCGCTGCCGCCGCGGGGCACCCGCATCACCAACGACATCGGCGACCGCACCTACGTGCCCGAACTCTACCAAGAGGTGACGCGTTACATCGGCGGTCTCTACCAGGAGAAGGGCTTCCTCAAATCGGCGGTGTCCCACGACTGTCACCTGGATTCTCGCCCGGCCTTGCAGCACAATCACCGCACCTATCGACCGTTTCGATTAGACGACGTCGGCTTCTCCGGGGGTGATCGCGAGGCGCCCTGTCTCTTCATCTCCGCAGACGGGCAGTCGCTCATCGCCGTGTTTCGCGTCGAGGAGAACACCCAAACCCTGCTGAGCGACATCCACTGGCACGGCCACGAAGACGGCGTCTTTTCTGCGGACGACCTGCAGCGCATCGGCGGGCTCAACAACGGGGAGCCCTATAATGAATACAATCTGCGCCAGGCGGTGGAGAACGTCCGCCGCGCCTACGCCGAAAAGGGCTACCTCTTCACCGACATCGCGTGGAACGCCGAGGTCTCGGAGGACGAAAGGCACGCCGCCGCCACCATCGAGATCCGCCAGGGGCCGCAGGTTATTTTGCAGGACATTATCATCCACTCCGAGCAGACGCGGCAGCGCCTCATCGCCAACAACTTGGGCCTGAAGGTGGGCGCGCCCATTACGCCGTCGGCCCTGAGCAATGCCGAGCGGCGCCTGATGGACATGGGGCTGTTCAGCTCCGCCACCGTGAAGATGCAATCGGCCCAAACCGTGTCCGCCGAGAAGATCGTCGAGGTCACCGTGGTGGACCGCAAACCGCAATACCTGGAGCTGCGCGGCGGCTTTGCCACCGAGGAGGGTGTGCGCGCGGGCTTTCAATACGGGCACCGCAACATCATGGGCTTGGGCCTCGGCTTTCGCCTGATTTTGCGCGGCAACTACCGCGTGTGGTTCCTGGGACCGGAAGGCGCCGAGTTCGAGCGCGATCTCGAGCAGCGCTTCGACCGCTACAACAGAACCGCCAAGGACCCCATCCCGCGCACCTTCTCCAAGCTGGAGTGGCGCTTCTTGACCGGCCTCAACAGCCGCATCATTCCGGGGACGCGGGGCTTCCTCGGTGTTGGCGCCGACGTGTTGTTTCGCAACCTCAACCGCCGCGGTTACAGCGCCCTCACCATGAGCCCGGCCCTGCGGTTCCACACCAATTTCCCGCGCGTCTTTCCCGTCGAGCTGCGCACGGCGGTGGAGGGCAGCATTGTCATCCCCTCTACGCTTGAGCGCAGCACCGCCAGCAATGTCCTGGATCAATTCTTTCGCATGCCTTCGGGGCGCGCCTACTTCTGGGTGTCCACCCTCACCCTGAGCCTCGACCTGCGCGACAACTCCCTCAACCCCAAGAGCGGCTTCATGGCGCGGCTAAACGCCGATTATGTCCAGACCATCGGCGACGACCAAAACCGCACCATCGAAACCGTGGACGAGGCGGGCGAGGCGGTGCGCACGCGCATCGTCCGGCGCTCTCAGTACATCAAGCCGCAGCTCACCCTGTCGGGATACGTGCCCCTGGGCAGCACGCGCAACGTCTTGGCGCTCTCGGGTTCGGCGGGCTACATCTTTCACCTGCAGCGCAACTCCGTCGCCTGGGCCGACCGCTACTTTTACATGGGCGGCGTCTCCAGCCTGCGCGGCTTCGCGGCGGACTCCGTCGTCGCCCAAGACATCTACGATTCCGTGGGCAAGGACCCCGCCTTCGATCAGACCGCGGGCTACGGCGGCGAGAGCATGCTGGTGCTGCGCACCGAGATCCGCCACGACTTCGGTGGCAACATCATCGGCGTGCTCTTTGGCGAGGCGGGAAACATCTGGCGCGACGGCAGCAACTTTTTGCAAAACAAGCGCGGCGCGTTTGCCCCCTGGATGCTGCGTCCGGTGGCGGGCGCTGGCGTGCATTACGACACCCCGGTGGGGCCCATCGCCTTCGACGTGGGCTTCAATTTGAACAAGCGCTCCTTCGAGCCCCTGGCCGCTTGGTACTTCAGCATCGGCGCCGCTTTTTAAGCCGTCGCGATCACCCGTGGGCAGGGCAGGGGTATCGGAAATCTGGCAGGGCGGTTGACGCGGGCACAACATGGTCTTAGAGTTTTTTCATGAATTTCCCGCACACCTCAGGAGACACCGGCATGGCGCCAACCTCTGTTTTTCGCATCGTTGCGCTGAGCATCCTTGGCCTCTGGGCGGCCCTGTTTGGTTACGCCACCCCGGCGTGGGCCGAGACCGAGGCTGAAACCGCGGCGCAAACCGCAACCGAAACAGATGACCTCGACGACGCCCTGTTCGGCGACGACCCCGACCCCGCAAATCGAGATGACGACGCCCCATTCGACCCCGACCCCACAGGGGACATCCCATTGCCCGATCCAACCCCCGGCCCCGTAGCGGCGGCGACACTGACGCCCCTGCCAAGCCCAGGACCTCCGCCCGCCTTCTGGGCCCTGGCATCGGTCACCGGCGTTGGGCTCGTGTCGGGAACGGTGTTCGGCATCAGCGTGCTGCGCGACGAGCGCGATTACAAAAAGCACCGCAGCCCCGCCACCAAGGAGAGCGGTCAGCGCAACGCCATCATCGCCAACATTTCGTTTGGTGTGGCTGCCGGCGCCGCCATTGCCGGCACCATTGTGCTCATCGCCGACAAGCGCCAGCGCCGAAAACGCGCCGGGCAAACCGCGGAAGCGCGCCCCTTTCACATCGCCCCTGCTGTGGCTGCCGATGGCGGGGCCCTGTGGTCGACCTGGCACTTCTGAGCCAACGCCGCGCGCCCAACACCCCCAGCCCCACCAACATCGCCATCAACAGAGGCGGCATGGCCGATGTCGCAGCCCCAGACCCAGTGACGCCCGGTGCAATGGCGCAGTCGACGAAGGTCGTCAAGATGGGCCCCACGGGCTCTCGCCGGGCGAGGGACGTCCAGGGCGAGTCGCAGAAATCGTTTTGCATCGTGCAGCCGGGCTCGTGGGTGAGCCAGGTGTCGGCAAAGGCGGCAAAGCGCCAATCCGGATCGACGAGGGCATCCAGAAAGTCGCGAGAGGCCAGGGTGGCCGCGCGGACGATGGGCGCATTTTTCTTATCGGTGCAATCGTCCATGCGCATGGAGTGGGCCATGCCGTCGCGCGCTTCGTCGTAGTGGGCGCTCACGGCGTCGACGAAATTTGTGACGTGGTAGATGCGGTGCAAATCCGCGCTGCGGACGGTGTGTGAGAAGCTGTCTTGCAGGGTGTGCATGGCGTGGCCGAGATAAAACGCCGGGGCCCACACCGCCACGGAAACCGCGCCGTAAAAGTCGACGTATTCATCGACGTAGATGATGGGGGCGTTGGGGTGAAGCGCCTTGGCGACGCGCTCTTCTATGCTGCGCACTGCGACGTCCACGGCCGCGACATCACCCGCGGGACCGTCGTGCTGCGGGGCGCGCAAGAAGTGCTCGTGCTGGTCGCTGGGGTCGGCGTGGTTGATGTACATCGACTGGGTGTGGCTGATGGCGACGCCCTGCAGGTCGGGGAAGCGCGATCCCACCAGCAGGCTAAACGCGACAAAGCGCTCTCGCTCGTCGGCGAGGTGCAGCCCCGATCGCGGCAGCATTTCATCTGCTAAGCCGCGCCAGTGCTGGCGGGCGGGCAGGGGCACCTGGCTGGTGTCCAAGTGGCCGTCGGCCAAGAGGTCGGTGAGGGCGTCGGCGGAGATGTCCTCGTGGCATCCGTGGGTGAGGCTGGTGTGGACCGCATAGGCCCGCAGCGCGCCGGGCGTCAGGACGACGGACAACAGGGCGCCGGTGCACCACAGCCACGCCGCACCGAGGCGCTGAAAGCCGCGGACACGCCGATGCCAACCCTGCCTCACAGCGGCACCTCGATGCCGAAGCTCAGGCGGTATTCGAGACGGCGCAGGGTGGGGGATTCGCGCGCTGGCACGAGCCAGGCCAAGGAGAGGGGCGCCGCCACCAACGCCACCCCCGAGCGAAAGGGCAACCGGAACACCGCCGGTTCGAGGGCGACAAAGAGCCCGGTGGTGCCCGCCGGATGAAAGGGCGTGGCGAAGAGCAGGGTGCTGGTGCCCACCACAGCCTTGGCGCACAGGCGCTGGCGAAAGAAGTAGCGGGCCAATCCCAGGCCGATGTTGACGACCCCGGGCCGCAGCGCGAGCGCGTTGTCGATGGCGAGCCAACTGTCTTGCTCGAAATGCAAAAAGCCCTCCAGGTCGCGGACGCGCAGGCCGACCTCCAGGGCGCCGCCAAAGCCCGCTGCGGCGTTGGACAGCCCCGGCATATCGGAGAGCAGGGCGCCGTGCAGGAGGAAGCGCATGGGGATGTGGTGGCGGTGCTGGGCGTGAACCCCGGTGACCGCCAGGGTCAGGAGGATGCCCAGCAGCTTGACGAGGACAGCGGGGCCCATCCGCGGGCGGCAGCAGCGCGACATCATTTGGCGGCCACGCGCAGCGCCACGGAGAAGGCGGCGTAAAACACGATGTGCGCCAGGGGCACGTCGCTGAGAATGGGGGCCTGCAAGAGCAGCCCCAGGGGATGCAACTCCAGGGTGGTACCGCGCCGGGGAAAGCGAAACCCCGCCGGGCGCCAGTCGAGAAAGAGACCGACCTTGCCCGGTGCGTGTCGGAACGAGCGCGACAAGAGGATGGTGGGGCCCAGCGAGAGGCGGGACACCATGCGGTCGGCGAAGTAACGCGCCCCCACGCCCAGGCCCAAGTGCAGGGTGCGGGTGCGGGCGGCCTCGTGGATATCGGCGTCGCCGACGTGGGCCAAGGAGAGCGAGAAGGTGGCCTCAAAGATGCGCCATTGCGGGCCAGCGGACAGGGTGACGCGGTGATCGAGCGGGGCGCGGTGGGGCGCAATGGGGTGGCGCCAGAGGCTGGCAGCGGCGTCGAGCTGCACGACGGCAGCGGGGAAGGTCGGCGTGGATGCAGGCGGCACAGCGCGCGGCGAAGACACGGATGACTCGGGCGCAGATGCCCAGGCGTCGGCGTGGGTGGCGGTGAGGAGCGCGCAGAGCAACAACCCAAGCAGGCGGCGGTGCGCCGTCTTCATGCGCGTCACGCGTCTCCCACAGAGGGGGACAATTCGAAGGGATCGAAGCCCAAACGGGATATGGCGGTTTGCCAGCGCGATTCGGCGTCGGTGTGGAAGACGAGATCGGTCTCCAATGGAATGGAGAGCCAGGCGCCGGAGTGCACCTCGCCCATCAGTTGGTCGGGACCCCACCCGGCGTATCCCAGGCAAAAGATAAAATGCTGCGGGCCGGCGTTGACGGCGATGTCCTCGAGGACGCGGCGCGAGGCGGTGATGCCGATGAGGTCGCCTAGGCGGTGGGTATTTTCGGTGTGCCAGTCCAGGCTGTGGATGACCCAGCCGAATTCGCGGTCCACCGGTCCGCCCGACAGCACCGGGGCAGAGGTGTGGCGGAGGTCGGCGTCGTCAAAGGTGATGTCCATTTGGGAGAGCACCTCGGCAAAGCCCACCGGCGTCGGCCGGTTGATCACGATGCCAAAGGCGCCTTGTCCCGGCATGTGCTCGGCGAGCAACACCACGGTGCGCTCGAAGAATCCGTCCTTCATGTGGGGGGAGGCGATTAAAAAACCCGGGGCCAATGTCGTTGTCGATTCCATGTGGGCATATTGCAACAGGCCGTGGCGTTCGTCGATAGGGGCCACACAATTTGATACAATTTGGCGTGCCAAAAGCGCCAAAGTGTTGTTTGACTCATCTTATGCCACGCGTAAAAGTAACCCGACATCCTCACTATCCCCACGCGCAAACACTTTATGTGCGCGTCAGCGATTTGAACTACGGCGCCCACCTGGGATACGACCGCATCCTCACCTTGGCCCACGAGGCGCGCGTGCGCATCTTCACCGGCTGGCAATTGACCGAGCTGGACCTGGGCGACGGCAAGACCGGCCTTGTCGCGGGAGATGCGAGCATCAATTACCTGGGCGAGGGCTTTGCGGGCGACCCACTCGAGATCGGCACCCTGGCCCTCGAGATCAACCCGGTGACCTTTCGCCTGGCCCACCGCTTCGTCAACCACAATACCCAAACCCTGGTGGCCGTGGCAGAGATCGGCTTTGTGGCCTTCGACTATGCCCGCCGCACGCCCGGACGCTTTCCCGAGAGTTTTTTGGCGCATCTGTCGACCCTGGCCGCACCCCAGCCCCAATGACCACTCCGCCCGTTGCGCGCATCGGCGTGCTCTCCGACAGCCACGGTTATCCGGACGACTGGGTGTTTGCGGCCCTGCGCAGTTGCACGCACATCATCCACGCCGGGGATGTGCAAAGCGATCGCCTGATCGCCGCGCTGCAGCGGATGGCGCACCTCACGTGGGTGGACGGCAACATGGACGGCTACCGCCCCACGCGCACCACGGCCCTAACGACAATCGCCGGCTTTTCGTTCTTTGTGCTGCACGACCTCGAGCGCCTCGACTTAGACCCTGCGGCCGCCCAAGTGCACGCGGTCATCCACGGGCACACGCACCGGCCCGACATCACCTGGCGGCGCGGCGTGCTCTACCTCAACCCGGGCAGCGTCTCGTATCCCCGCATGGGCAAGGTGCCGTCCCTGGCCACCATCGACATCGCGCAGGACGCCCTGCAGCCCCAAATCGTGTACCGGCCGTAACCCAAGCCAACGTCAGTTAACGCCAGCGGCGCAGCAATCGCCAACGCCAGCAGAGTGGTTTAGCGGCAAGAGGGGCCGGGGCCGGGGCCGGGGCTTTGTTTTTCGATGAGCAGTTGGCGGATGGGGGTCTCGCAGGCCGCTGCGGTTTCGTTTTCGGCGCAAAAGGCTTCGAACAGGGCGCTGGAGGAGCGGATGTCCAGCAACTGGCGGTTGTTGATGAGCCATGTGGGGCTGCCCGTGACGCCCACTTCGTCGGCCAGGGCAAAGGAGGCGGACAGCAGCTCGCGGCCGCGCGGTCCCTCGGCGCAGGCGGTGATGGCCTTGGGCTTCATGGTGGCGCTGAGGCACGACTGCCAGTCGTTGGAGCGAAAGTTGCGGGCGCGGCACAGCATGTAATCCATGAAGGCGTCACCCTCGGCGTACAGCTCTTGCACGCAGAGCATGCGCTGGTTCTCGGCCACCTCGTCGGGGCCGTGCAACGAGTGGAGCGCGCCGTCCTCTTCGAGACCGATGAATTGTACGCGCATCGCGGGCGTCGTTCCGTGGCCCTTCATGTGCTTTAAAAAGTGGTCGGCGAAGGGGAGCATCATCATGCCGTGGGGGCATTGGCTCATGATGAACAGGTCGACGCGCTCGGGCAGCGGGGGGCGACAGATGGGCAACGCCGCACAGGTGGGGTCTTCGCAATCTACCAAGCCGTCGCCGTTGTCGTCGATGCCGTTGTCGCAAATTTCAACCGTGGGATCGTAGCCCGGTCCCAGGGGCAGCAGGTAGCCGTCGCGAAAGCGCATGAGGGAGTCGTCGAGGAGGCGGCGGGCGCTGGGCAGGTCGTCGAGGGCGGCGGGGAGCCACAGCACCGGCAGGTGAATGGGCATGGCGGCGGCGGCCATTTGGGCGAACATCTCTTGGCCATCGTCGGTGGCGTAGTCCAGCGCGGTGACTTGCATGGAGGGCATCAGCGCTTGCAAGAAGTTCATCTCGCGGTGGACGTCGCAGGCGGGCAGGTCGGCGCAGCGGGAGTCGTTGAGCAGGGTGGCCAAGAGCTGGGGAAGCTGGGTGGCGCTGGCGCAGGGCGCGGGCTTTTCCGATGCGGAGTCGAAGGCGTGGCAGATGGCGTCGCGCAGGTGCTCGGGGTCGCTGGTGCCGATGTGGGGGCGCCCGTTGATGAAGAGCATGGGGGCTGCGAAGATGCCTTCGGCGGCGGCGGTTTCAATGGACTGCCGCAGGTGTTGTTCGCCGGTGCCGTCGACCATGCAGTCGCGGGTCTTGGCGGTGTCGATGCGATGCGTTTCGGCGCAGGTCTCCCAGCCGCCGGGCAGGGCGTGCCAGGTGTCGTCCTGGTACAGGCAGGTCATGAAGTCGAGCCAGGTCGTCGGGTCGCTGGCCATGCCGGCACAGAAGAGCATCTGCGCAGATTGAATCTCGGCCTCGCCGTGGGCGAGATCGGCGCGTCCGTTGTCGTCGACCGTGCCGATGAAGGCGACGCTCAAGGGCAGGTGGTGGCCAAATTCGCGCTGCAGGGGCAAGAGGTGGCGCAGCAGCTTGGCGCTGTGGGGACAGCGGGCCATCAAGAACAGGACCAGCTCGACCTCGGAGGCGTCGTCGGCCGATGCGGATGGCGGGGTGGATTGGGCGGCGCGTTGTCGGGCACCGCACCCGGCGGTAGAGGCCAGGGCCAGGGCCAGGCAAAGCCAGAGACACAGGATGCGTTGGGGGTTGGGGTTCATGGGCACTCCGTCGTTCGAAAGGGCGCCGCGAAGACCGCCGCGCTCTGTTGCTTGTAACGGAAGCGGGCCGCGGGGAATAGCGGCGATTTGCCGGACGCTAAAATTTGCATGCTGGCGTTGTGTGCCGTATGGAAGTCTGCCATAGCTTGTGGCGCATCGCGGGGCGGTGGTCGCCCGGACCGACATTAATGTAATATGAACACATTGAAACGAGTGCCATCATCGCATTGGATCACCGCTGTTGCGGCGGCGCTGTTGTCGCTTGTTGTCGCTGGGTTGGCGTTGCCCCAAAGCCGCGACGAGCAAACGCTGGTACAGCAAATGTCCGCATCGACGGGCCTGCTGATCGACGCCGAATCCCTGGCGGATCTCCACGCTGACCAAGACGGCCTCGCGCATTCCTTTCGGGGTTATGAGCGCACCGTGGCCTTCCTGGCGCGCACCGACAGCGCCGCATTCCGCGATCTGTACATCGCCCGCGTCCGCACCCGCGAAACGCCCGGCTCGACACACCAGCGGCTCATCGCCATGACGACGCCGGTGAACCTCACGACCACCGAAGCCGCCGACGAATTTGTGCTGCGACGCCACGGTCCCTGGCTGGCGGTGGCCGATCAAACCGCCCAGCGCATCGGCGCCATCTCGCTGTTTCACCTCCACACCCGCAACCCCTGCCGCGACAGCGAGGTCTCGGCGATCTCCTGCGCCATGATGGCCATCAACGATTGGCAAAAGACGCGCCGTTGGGCCGGTGTCGAGAAGCGGAGCATCGCGTTTCAAACGCCGGTGCATTACCTCGACTTCGACTTTATCGCCGACAAAACACGCCCGTCGTTGGTCGTAGAGTACAGCGCCGCCGACGAACGCCGCCGCGTGGCCGAGTTGGATTTGCGAGACGCGGAACCCCAGGTGGCGGGCCTGACGGTGTCCAGCGAGGTGCGCCTGCCCAAGGCCCCGATTTTGTGGATGGTCGACACGGTGCGCGCCATCCCCTGGATTGGACCGGGCCCCATCGAGTGGGCCGAGGGGCGTTTCTTCGCGGCCAAAGATCGCTACCGCCAGCTCTCGTATCGCATCGTCGGCGACAAGGGCGATGTCGATCCCTTGGGGGATGCCCCCGCCGAGGTGTGGGAGCCCATCTCGTTGCCCGAGGGGTTGGAGGTGGGCGATTACGACGGCTTGGTGTGGCCCCCCGCGCCCCTGGCACCGGTGGCATTTAAAACCCTGGCCGCTGGCGAGGGCACCTGGTCTGCGGCGTTGCCCGACTTTGTCCCCACACTGCCGGACGCCCCGCCCGCCATGTACCGCACCTACCTGCGCCCCGATCTGCAGCGCCCCTACGTCAAGGTCACCCTCACGGCCATGGACACCCGCCAGCTAATGCTCCACATGGTGGGCGGTCACGAAGACCCGCGCTCGACAACGGGGCAGGTGGGCACCGGGCGCATCCCGCGCGATCCCGAGGTGCTCAGCCGGGTGGTGGCGGCGTTTAACGGCGCCTTCAAAACCGAACACGGGGGCTACGGCATGATGGAAAACCGCACGGTGTTGCTGCCGCCCTTGCCCCGGGGCGCGTCCGTGGTCACGTGGGACGACGGCCGCATCGACATGGGCTCCTGGGGCGAGTCCGCCGACATCCCGGACGACATGGTCTCCTATCGCCAAAACATGGACCCGCTGCTCGAAGACGGCGTGGTGAACCCGCGGCGCCGCTACTTGTGGGGCTTCACGCTGGACTCGGACATCCGCAACATGCACACCATCCGGTCGGGCATCTGCGTGCGCAGCGACGGCGTGTTGATCTACGCCTGGGGCGAAGACCTCACCGCCATTACGCTGGGGACGGCCATGAAGGGCGCGGGCTGCGACTTCGGCATGCACCTCGACATGAACCCGCTGCACACCGCGCTCATCGCCTACGGCTTCGACACTGCAGACTTCGACGAAAAGAAACCGCAATACGAGGCGAAGGTGCTCTATCCGGGCATGCGCTATTCGACGCACCGCTACGTCAACGCCTCGCCCAAAGACTTCTTCTACGTCACGCTGCGCCACCAGCGCCCGGGCCCGGATTGGACCCACGACGAGATTACCCAGCCCAAGCCGGCCTTCTTGCCCGCCGTCCACGTGAAGCGCACGGCGCATGCCGGAGCGGTGGCGGTGCACGCGCACTTTGTCGGCGCCCGCGAAAACGACGCGGCGGTCGCAGACAGCGATGCAGGCAACGGCGCAGGCAATGGCACGGACAGCGACGCTCCGGTGGGCACCCAGGTCGGCGCGAATGGCGATGATGCTGCCACCGCGACCAGCGATGATGGCCACGGGTCGGCCGCCGAAGACGAGGGCGCTGCGCTGCGAGACTTGCTCGTGGCGTTTTTGCCGGGCGACACGTGCACCGACGAGACCCCGCGCACCCACGGATTTTCACTGGACGACCGGGGACAACTGCGCCTGCATCCGCAATCCGAACAGCGCGCGGCGGGGGTGTTGTTTGCCCTGGACGCGCCCCTTGACGATCCGGAGGCCGAGGTCTTTGTGATCGCCTCGCACGGTCCGTGGCTCTTTCTGGCCCAGGGGCAAGCGCGGGAGGTGCGCGAAATCCTCTTGGGGGCCGGCGTGACCCCGGGAGAGGCCGTCGCGTTGTCCGAGACAGCCCAGGCCGCCGAGGCGTGGGTGCGCACCCGCACGGGCATGGTCGACCTCCGCGGCAACGCCGTCTCGGTGCGAGACCCCCGCAGAAGGGCCATCCTGTTTTTGGCGACGCCCACGGTGCCCTTTGCCGGTATTTGGCGCGAAAATTAAAAAAAACCGTATTGACTCTTTTGACCAATTCGATAAAAAGCCACTGCCTATCGCGGGAGTAACTCAGTGGTAGAGTGCAACCTTGCCAAGGTTGACGTCGCGAGTTCGAATCTCGTCTCCCGCTCTTGGCCTTTAGCCCGGTGATTTTTCATCGGGCTTTTTTTTTGCCACCGCGCGGGGCCCTCTGGGCAAACCCAGCGACGCGCAGCGCGACAGCCCCGGTTTGACAGTGGCCCCAAATTCGGGCAGATGACAAAAGTGCGCTGTTGCACGCGTCAAAAAACGAGGTGATTCATGAGCAATCCAGTTGCTGTTTGCGAAACCAGTTTGGGAACCTTCCAGGTCGAGTTGTTCTTGGACAAAATGCCCATCACAGCGGGCAATTTCATCAAATTGGCCAAGGACGGCTTTTACGACGGCCTGCACTTTCACCGGGTCATCGAAGGCTTCATGTGCCAGTTCGGTTGCCCCCACAGCAAAGACCCTGCGAGCCCCCGCGCCGGCACCGGCGGTCCGCCCCACGGCACCATCCAGGACGAACACCCCGCAGACGCCAAGCTCTCCAACGAGCCCGGCACCCTGTCCATGGCCAACACCGGCCAACCCAACAGCGGCGGTTCGCAGTTCTTCATCAACACGGTGCACAACGCCTACCTCGACTGGTTCACCCCCGGGCCTTCCAAGCACCCGGTGTTCGGCCGCGTCATCGAGGGGATGGACGTGGTGACCGCCATCGAAACCGCGCCCAAGGGACCGGGCGATCGCCCCAACCCGCCCATTCAAATGATCCGCATCACCGTTTCGGAATAACCCTTTTGGCGCTCCTCCGCGGGCCTTGGCCTCGGGGGAGGGCGTGTGGGGTGCGCCCATGACCGAACGCATCGACGAGCTCGAACGGCTCCTCGTCTACCACAAAGAAAAATACTACTTAGGCCAAGCGGAGATCAGCGACGCGGCCTACGACGCCCTCGAAGACGAGCTGCGCGCCTTGCGGCCCGACTCCCCGGTGTTGACGATGGTGGGGGCCCGCCTGCCCGAGCAAAAAATCCCCCACGACTGGCCGATGCGCTCCCTCGACAAGCGCCGCACCATCGCCGAGGTCGAGGCGTGGCGACAGGATGCCTCGTGCCTGGTCACCGACAAAATGGACGGCAGCTCCGCCTCCCTGGTCTTCGAAAATGGACGGCGCGTTCTCGCCAAGACGCGCGGCGACGGCACCTACGGCGAAAACATCACGCGCTACTTCGCGCACATCCCGTGTCCCAAACAGCTCGCGCACCCCGATTGGCAGCGCGAAAAAATCGAGATCCGCGGCGAGGTGTGCATCTCGCGCGAACAGTTCGCCGCCTTGAGCGCGGAGATGCAGGAGCGGGGCCTGGAGCCGCCGAACTCCATTCGCAACATCGTCGCGGGGCTGCTGCACCGAAAAGACCACATCGACCTCTGCCAGTACCTCAACTTCTTCGCCTACGAAGCGCTGTGTGCCGCGCCGTTGTTTTCCTCCGAGCGCGAAAAGTTTGCGCTGCTGGACGAAGCGGGCTTTGCCACGCCGCACCGCACGCTGGTGGCCGACGAACACGCCGTTGCCGCCGCCATCGAGGATTACCGCGCGCGACTGTCCACCCACGCGTTTTTGACCGACGGCTTGGTGCTGGCCATCGACGACATCGCCGACCAGGAGGCCCGCGGCAGCACGGCCCACCACCCCAAGGGCAAGCTGGCCTTTAAGCTCCCCTCGGAGACCGCGCTGACCACCGTCGAAGACATCGAAGTGGATGTGGGGCGCAGCGGCAAGGTTACGTTTGTGGGCATCGTGAGCCCGGTGATGCTGTCCTCGGCGCAGGTGCAGCGCGTCACGTTGAACAACGCGCGCTACATCGAAGAGCACAACATCAACATCGGCTGTCGCATCGAGATCACCCGCAGCGGCGAGGTCATCCCCAAGCACGAGCGCACCGTCGAAACCAACGGCCAATACGCCTTTCCCACGCATTGTCCGCTGTGCGACACCGCCCTGGTGCGCAGCGACACCGAGGTGGATCTGCTGTGTCCCAACGAGCACTGCCGCGCGCGGGTGCTGGGCCGCATCGCCAACTGGATCGCCGTGGTGGGCATCGAAAACCTGGGCGACGCGACGCTCGACAAGCTGTGGGAGCGCGGCCTCGTGCGCAGCATCGCCGATCTGTACCGCGTGTCCCAGGCCGATATCGCGGTGCTCGAAGGCCTGGGCGAGAAGTCGGCGGCCCGCATTTTGGAGAGCATCGACGGGGCGCGCACCCTCAGCGCCGAAAAGTTTTTGACCGGGCTGGGCATCGAGGGCCTGGGGCCGGGCGTGGCCAAGCTGGTGGTGGCGCGCTTTGCACAGCCAGCGGACTGGGCCGGCATCTCCAAAGAGGCGCTGCTGGGGATCGCGGGCATCGGCGAGGTGCTGGCCACCCAGATCAGCGACGGTCTGGCGGCGTTTGGGCTGCCCCTGTTGGCCGAGCTTGGGGCGCTGGGCGTGAAGGTGCAAGACGGGGAGGCGACCGCGGGCGGCGTCTTGGCGGGAGAGAGCTTTGCCGTGACCGGCGCGCTGTCGCAGCCGCGAAAGGAAATTGAAAAGCTGATCCGCGATCACGGGGGCAAGGTGATGTCTGCGGTGTCCAAAAATACCGCGTGGCTGATTTGCAACGCGCCCAGCAACAGCGGCAAGTGCCGCAAGGCCCAAGAGCTGCAAGTGCGCATCATCGACGAAGCGACCTTCTACAAGATGATTGACGGCCAATAGGCGCTGCCAGCAACGGCGACCAATCGCGCGGTGAAACAGGCGGCGTTTGACGAATGGCGCGTGCGCGAAGGGCGAAATAGTTGTGCACAAACCGGCGCGAGCCTTTATCATGTGCGCCAAATCGCAACGACGCCCGGTGGCGCGGTACAACCATGCGGAGTCTTTCACACCGGGCCCAAACGCCGCGCAGCGCCTCCGCACAACCACTGGGTCGACACGCACATGACAAAACGCCAAGCATTGATCTTCGACATCGACGACACCCTGGTCGACGTCTCCGAGTCCTACCGACAGGCCACCGTGGCCACCGCCGCGCACTTTGGCATCGCCCTTACCTTCGACGACATCACCCGGGCCCGGGTCCAAGGCAACGCCAACAACGACTGGGTCCTAACCCGCGACATGATGGCCCACCGGGGACGCACCGTCGACTTGGCCGAGGTGACCCGCGTCTTCGAGGACTTCTACCAGGGCACCCCGTCGACGCCCGGCATGCGCCTCAAGGAGACCCTCCTCCTCGCGCGCGACGTCTTACATCAACTGGCGCAGCGCTACCCCCTCGGGGTGGTCACCGGGCGCCCGCGGACCGACGCCGACAACTTCATCGCCGCCCATGACCTGCACGGCTTGTTCCGCGTGATGATCACCATGGAGGACGCCCCCCTCAAGCCCAGCCCGGTTCCGGTGCGCATGGCCCTCGAACAGCTCGGCATCCAAACGGCCCTCTTCTTCGGCGACACCCCCGACGACATGCGCGCCGCCGTGGGTGCCGGCATCGAAGCCATCGGGGTCATCGCCCCGGCCGACGATCCCGCCGTTGCCCGCGCCGCTCTGTTGGCCGCCGGTGCCAGCCACGTCCTGACGCACATCCGCCACATCGACGAGGTGTTGCCTTGAGCCATCCGCGCGCCCTGATCCCGGCTCTGCCCTGGCTCTTGGCCCTCACCCTGGTTGCCGGCCGCGCTGTCGCTGGCGACGACACCGTGCCCCTGCGCGATCCGCTGGGCGCCCTCGAAGAGCGCGTCGTCGAGGCCATGCTCTCCCCGGCCGAATTCCCCGCGCTGCGCATCTCCCACGTCAGCGAAAACGACGAAGCCCTCTTCTGCCTGGACTCTAGCCTCAGCGCCCAAAAGCCCTTTGTGCAGGTCTATCCCGAGCGCATCCCCATGCCCGATATGGGCGGGGTGCGCATCCGCGTCGTCAAGACCGAGCGTCGCCTAACCCCGGTGGCCGAAGGGGTCACCGACCGCACCCTGGACGCCGGCTTCGCCATCCGCTGGCTCTTTCGCCCGCTGGGACTGCGCTTCGACGATGGCCCCTCGTTCGTCGTGGCCGCCGTGGGCGCCGAGGTCTTCTCCACCAAGACCGGGCAGACGCTCATGTTTTGGGAAGACGCCAAGGCCGACCCCATTTGCGATCCCAACCGCCCCGCCGGCGCGCCCCGGTGCGACTTGCCCGGCATCAGCCGCGAGGTGCGCGACATCGCCCTCTCCCCGGACGGGGGCTGGGTGGCCCTGGCCATCTCCGGGATCAAACCCCGGCTCGAGCTCTACCGCATCGACGACGCGCCGCACCTGCACTGGCAAACCGCATTCCCCACCGAGAGCGGCGGGGTGTTGCACGTGGCGTTTTCGGACGACGGACACTTCGTCACAGCCCTGCTGGGCGACGGCGCCACCCACCGCTTCGATCTGCAGGGCGGTCGGCACCTGCGCATCCCCTCCTTGGGACGCACCGCGCTGGCCGCACCCCAGGGCAACCGCGTCCTCATCGGCGGCCGCAACGGCACCGTCACCCTCTGGCGACTCCAGGACGGCACCATCGACTGGCAACTGCCCGCCCGCACCATCCGCAGCCCCGCGGCCAAGCTCGCCATCAGCGCCAACGGCCAACGCATCGCCATGGTCGACTTCGCAAACGCCCGCACCCTCATCCGGGTTTGGGACTTCGCCGCCCAGCGCATCACCGCGCAGCTCTCCTTGCCCGACGACCGCGTCAACGGCGTGGCCTTCGACGAGCGCGGCGACCACCTGTACATCGCCCACGAGCGAGACGGCCTGCTGCGCTTTCGCGTCGCGAGCGGGGCCCAGCCCGAAGCCACGAGCGCCCAAGGCCTGCACTGCCGCAACACCATCGCCTGGGTGCCCCACCGACAGCGCATCTGGTGCTCGGTCCCAGGCGGCATCATCGAGATCGACGAGCGCGGCGAGCGCACCCACATGCTCGAAACCACCACCGCATCTGCGCGCAGTCATTTTGCCGTATCGGCCACCGCTGAGCGCACGGTGAGCGCCGCCGACGGACACCTGTTGATCTGGTAATGAAGCCCCGCAAGTTCGCCATCGCCATCTTCGGATTTGCCCTGGGCGTCTTCACCACCACCGCGCAAATCACGCTGTTGCGTTTCGCGTTCACCCTGGGCAGCGGCAACGAGCTCCTCCTGGGCGCGGCCTGGTTTGCGTGGCTCTCCTCGGCGGCCATCGGCGCCATCCCGGCCAGACGCCTCGCCCTCTCCCCGGCCACCCTCGCCGTCGCTGCGTTCCTGGCCACCCTCGTCTGTGTCGCCGCGTTGTTGTTGCTGCGCGTCCCCCTCGTTCACCTGCACCTCGTGCCCGGCGAGCGCCACGCCCTGTCGGCCTTGCTCCTCTACATCGGCGCGACCATCTTGCCCACCGGGGCCCTGGGCGGCTTCCTCTTCGTCGCCGGCGTGCGCTGGACCACCCGCACCATCGCCCCCAACGCCTTCGACATCACTTACATCGCCGAGGCCACCGGCGCCCTGTTCAGCGGCTTGATCACGGCTTTCATCGCCATCGGACGCGTCGAACCCATCGCCCTCAACCTGGCCGCGGGATGCCTGCTCTGCAGCGCCGCCTTCCACCTCAACGCCACGCGGTCCCACACCTGGCGCGCCGCGCTCATGGCATTCGCGTCGCTCGCCGCCTTGGGATTCGGCCTCACACCGCACCCCGAACGCCTGCAAGACGCCCTGGCCGCTCGGGTGCTGCCCAGCATCCACGGCACGCTGCGCGCCACCGCCGAAGGACCCTACGGGCGCATCGCGCTTTTCGAAAACGAAGGCCTCTTTGCCCTGACGCACAACGGCCAGAACGCGCACAACTTCCCCGACCCCTACGACGCCCCGCTAGACATCCACTTGGCCCTCTCCATCCACCCGTCGCCCCAGCGCGTCCTCTTCATCGAAGGCGCCCCCTCCGATCGCCTGGCCGCCGCGCACCACCACGGCGTCACCCACATCGACGCCCTCGCCCTCGACGCCACCGCCGACGACCTATCGCGCGATTTCTGGACTCCGGAGACCCGCCGCATCCTGGCGCTCCCCGGTGTCCGACGCCTCTACGGAGACAGCCGCCCCTTCTTGCGCCGCCATCCAAAGCGCTACGACGTCATCATCGCTGCGCCGCCTCCGCCGGAGAGCGCCGAGAGCAACCGCCTGCACACGCGCGAGTTCTTCGCCGACGCGGCCTCGGCCCTGGCCCCCGCTGGCGTCCTGGTGTTCGCCGCGCCGGGCAGCGCCAATTACTTCACCGACACCGCCTTGCAACGCCTCGCCGGACAGCAGCGCACGATGTCGGCGGTCTTCCCGCACGTCGCGGTGATCCCCGGACAGCAAGCCCTCTTTGTGGGCGCTGTCTCCGAGGCGCCCGACCTCTCCGCCGCGCAACTGATGGCGCACTTCCACCGCTGTGCCACGCCCCAGGCGCGCATCGTTCCCGAGCAGCTCATCGACCCGGTGGACCCCGCGCGCATCGCACAGCTCGACGCGGCCCTGCGCCACACCGAGGCCCCGGTCAACCGCGACCACAACCCCACCGCCTACCTCGAAGAAATGCGCCGCGACGCCGAACAGCGCGACGACGTCTTCCCCATTCCGCAAACCCTGCGCCATCCGCTGTGGCTGGTGGGCATTCTCCCGCTCCTCCTCTTTACCGCGGTGCTGCTGGGCCTTTTTCGCCGCCGCCACGCATCCACCGTGCTCACCCTCTTCTCCACCGGGGTCTGCGGCATGGCCGGCGAGTTGATCATTCTGGTGTCGTTTGGCGCCGCCTACGGGCAGGTCTACACCGGCATGGCCTGGATCATCGCCGCCTTCATGGCCGGGCTCTCCCTGGGCGCGGTGGTCGCCACACGCCTGCCGCCCCGGCGCGGCGTCCTGAGCGCTGTCGAGGGCTGCACACTGCTCATTCTGGTCGCCATGGCGGTTGGCATTCCGCACCTGGGGCACACTCCTTTGTTTTTCGCCGCCATCACAGTGCTGCTCGGCGGGGCCACCGGCGCAACCTTTCCCCTGTTTGTGAAGGCCGCGCGCCAAACAACGCCCGGGGTGCCATTCAAGCAGCTCTTGGGGCGCTTCGTCGCCACCGACAGCATCGGCGCCGCCCTGGGGGCATTGCTCACATCGCTGTTTTGGATGCCCCAGTTGGGCCTGCTCGCCACCTGCCTGCTGCTCGCCGCCTGGAAGGGGCTCTCGCTGGCCACCCACCTGTTTTTTTCATCTCGCTCCGCCGCTTAAAGCCAACAGCAGCATTGTATTTCGCCTTTTTTTTGTGGTAGTCTGCGCCAATACAAACGCAAAACCCGGCGTGCCAACGGGAAGGAGTAATGAAGATGATCCGGATAACCGTCCTGTCTCTGACGATTGCAGCCCTCGCACTCTCGCTGTCTGCCTGCGGACAAGAAGGCGAAGAGAAGACCAAAGTGATCAAGTTGCAGAAGCACGAAGCCAATCTGCCGCCGGTGCCCACCATCCCCGCTGTCAACGTCCCCGAAACCTACTCCGATCGCTCGTATTCCCTGTACGGCTTGCGCCGCAACAAGGCACGCGCTATCAACACCGTCGTCGAGGTCACCGCCTACGTGGCCAAAATGTACGAGAAGCCCAATTGCCCCGAGGGCCAAACCTGCCCCGCCCTGATGCCCCACCTCTACCTGGCCGACGAGCCCAACGAGCCCATCGCCAAGCGCCAGATGCGCCTCGTGGGCTGGGCCCAAAACTTCCAAGAAATCGAAGACGCCAAGTCCGGCAAAGAGCGCGAGCTCCCCGAGGGCATTGAGCTGCCTCCGGTGGTCCACGACTGGGAAGTGGGGCGCAAGTACAAAATCACCGCTATGTTCACGCGCATGTCCAGCGCGGGCTTTCAAGACACCGAGGGCTTGCTCGACTACAAAAATCACCAGTGCCTCGACTGCCCCGAAGATCCCAAAAAGAAGTAGCGCCCACGCAAGCGCCATCCGCGTTGTGGCGGCACTGTTCCCCCCTTTCGCATCCGCCTCTTTAGACGCACGCCCAACGCACTTGGCGGTGCGGCGATTTCGAGGCAGATGTGCAAATCGATTTTGAAAAACGCGAAATACAGTTGAAGCTGGTCTACTACGGACCGGCCCTGAGCGGGAAGACCACCAACCTGGTGCACATCCACCGCTGCAGCGCCCCGTCGAGCCGCGGCCGCCTCATGACCCTTGAGACGCGCGACGACCGCACGCTGTTTTTCGATCTGTTGCCCATGTCCTTCGAAACCCAATCGGGCATCACCATCGCCATCAAGCTCTTCACCGTCCCCGGACAGGTCATCCACGAAGCCACGCGCCGCCTGGTGCTCCAAGGCGCCGACGCGGTGGCCTTTATCGCCGACTCCCAGGTCTCCGAAACCATCAACAACCGCGACGCCTTTCTCGACCTCAAGCGCAACCTGCGCAAAAACGGCCTCGACCTGCGCGGCATGCCCCTGGTCATCCAATTCAACAAGCGCGACCTGCCCAACGTCCGCCCGGACACCGAGGTGGAGATGCTGGCCGCCCAGGGCAAAGAGCCGGTCTACATGGCCGTGGCCACCCGCGGAGACGGCGTCGTCGAAACCTTTTTGGGCCTGCTAGAGCTCACCTGGGAGCGCCTCAACGCCTGGCACGATCTGGAGGGGAAGTTCGATGTCAGCGGCGCCATGTTGATGGAGAGCTTGCGGCGCCAATTTTTACTGCACTGCGAGTAGGCCGCCATGATCGAACACATCGACCCAACCGAAAAAATCGCCCTTGGCCAGCTCGTCGATGCGGCCACCCTCACCGAGCTCTTCGAATCCTTCCGCGCCATGTTGCAGGTGCCCCTGCGCATCTTCGACGGCAACGGCGATCTCGTGGCGGAGTCCAGCGACGAGAACCCGGTGTGCGCCCATCTCACGGCACATCCCAAGCTCCGCGAGCGCTGCAACGTCGTGCGCATGCGCGTCAAGGCCGCTGCGCCCTGGCAAGATCGAGATCCGCAACACCGCGTCAATTGCTTCAGCGGGCTGCAATACCACGTCGCGCCGATTCACTTTCAGGGCGATCTCGTCGGCAAGCTGGTGCTGGGGCCTTTCTTGCCCAAGGCCCTCGAAAAAATCCCCTCGGCGATCCACGACCTCGCGCCCGACATCAACCGCACCGAACTCCTCAAGGCGTTCAACGCCCTACCGCGCATCGACGACGCGAAAATCGAGCGCTACGCCAATGCGGTGCTCACCGCCCTCGACATCATCTTTTTTTCGTCCCACCGCGCCCACATGACCACCCAAATGCACCTGGCCGCAGTGCGCGAATCCTACCGGGAGCTGACCGAAAAAAACCGCACCCTCGAAGAGATGGCCGAGGAGCGCAAGGAGTTCGACCGGCGCAAATCCAACTTCCTTGCCATGGTGAGCCACGAGCTGCGCACGCCCCTCACCTCCATTATCGGGTACAGCGATATGCTGGCCGAGGGCATTGCCGGCGAGATGGCCGAGGAGCAAAAGCAGTTCGTGCAGACGATCAAAACCAAGGGCGACGAGCTGCTGGGGTTGATCTCGTCGATTTTGGACTTCTCGCAAATCGACACCGGTCGCCTCTCCATCACCACGGCCCCGGTCAACGTGCCCGACCTGCTCCAACGAGCGGTGGCCACGCGCGAACAGCTCGCCGAGCGGCGCGGCATTCGCTTAAAAATCGATCTGCCGACGGGCCTGCCCACCGTGCCCATGGACCCCGAAAAAATTCTCGTGGCCTTGACCCACCTCATCGACAACGCCATCAAATTTTCACTGCCCGGCGGTTCGGTGCGCATCGGCGCCCAGGTGGTGCAGTCCGCCGCTGCCGACGCCCCGGAGGACGGCTTCGGCTTTGTGCTCATGGCGGCCCCGGACATGCTCGAGATCTCCGTCGAAGACCACGGCGTGGGCATCGATGAAAAAGACTGCGACGACATCTTTCAGCCCTTCACGCAGATCGACGAATCCTCCACGCGCGAACACGGGGGCGCCGGGCTGGGGTTGGCCATCGTCCAGCAATACGTGGAGGTGCACGGCGGTCGGGTGCACGTGCAAAGCTCTCTGGGCGAGGGCAGCCGCTTCGTCGTCCGCTTGCCCATTCTCAACCTGCCGGGGTGAACCAAAAAGCCGCCAACCCCCTTGCCTCTTGCACAATATCTTTGATAGGTTAGCGGGCAGAAAACCACCGCCCAACCCGGAGGACCCATGAGAAAAAACGCTTTCATGATGATCGCAATCGCCCTGGTCGCCGCTAGCTTGGCCGCTTGCGGCGGCAACCCGCACCGCAAAACCCTGACCCCCGGCAACATCCATCCCGACGGCAGCTTTGACGGCGTGTTTCACTCGGAGGCCTATGGCCGCATGGAGTTCACCGTCAACGGCGACAAGGCCGCGGGCCTATACGAAGGCGAGCGCCACTACGGCAAAATCGACGGCACCATCAACGGCGACATCATGCTGTTCAAGTGGTACCAATGGAATGAAGACCTGAGCGGCAAGGTGCGCCAGAGCTCTGGCCGCGGCTACTTCCGCTACGAAGTCATCGACGAAGGCACGGTGCAACAATCCCGGCTGACCCACTTCCTCAAGGGCGAATGGGGCTATGGCGACGACAACGCCGGCAACCCCTGGGAAGCCGTGCGCCACTCCAACGCCAAAAAAATGCTCCAATCCCGCGACAGCGCTCAAGAGGATGACGCCGGCGCGACGGCCTTCGATCGCCTCTCCGGTGGCGGCGGCAGCAGCAGCTCCTCCTCGGGCAGCAGCAGCGGCTCTTCCAGCTCGCCGTCTTCGACCCCAACCCCCAGCACTTCTGACGAGATTCGCAGCCTGTTCTAACAGGCCCTGCACCCCGCCAAAAAACATGTTGCGCAACCTCTCCGTTGTTGGATTGACCGGCGGCATCGCGTCGGGCAAGAGCCTGGCCGCCAGCATTTTTCGCGAGATGGGCATCCCGGTCATCGACGCCGACGCCTTGGCCCACATGGTGCTGGCCCCGGACGGGCTGGCCTACGCCGCGGTGCTCGAGGCCTTTGGCGACGATATTCTCGTGCCCGGTGAAGACACCATCGACCGACAGCGCCTCGGACAAAAGGTCTTCGACAATGCGCCGATGCGCCACAAGCTCGAGGCGATCACCCATCCGGCCATCGCCCAACTGGCCAAGCAGGGCATGGCGCTGGTGGCCGAGCGCGGCGAAAAATTGGCCATCTACGAAGCGGCGCTCTTGGTAGAGGCGGGCATTTACCGCGACCTCCAGGCGCTCGTCGTCGTGGCCACCACCCTCGAGAACCAATTGTCGCGCCTGTGCCAACGCGATCGCATGACGCCCCACGCCGCAGCCGCCCGCATCGCATCGCAGCTCCCCCTCGAAGAAAAGCTTGCTGTGGCCGACTACGTCATTGAGAATAACGGCACGTATGACGCCTTTCGCGAAGCCGTTGTTGCGCTGGGAAAAAACCTGCAGCAGCGATTCGCATAACCGAAGCGCCTGCGACGTCGGCGCGGCACCGCGACATGAAAAAAACGAGCGTCCTCATCATCGGGTTCCCTTCCAGCATCGCCGCGCAAACCGCCCGGGCTTTGTGCGACGCGGGGGTCCATGTGAACTTGCTGGTGTCCAAGCAAGACGCACACCACGGGCGCGCCCTTCGCGGCATCGACAAAGCCAAGCTCACCCTGCTGACCGGGAACGCCGAGCACATCGACTTCGGCCTCGCCGGGGACGCGTACATGGCGCTGGCGCAGACCACCCGCGCCGTGCTCTCGCTCATGCCCCAGGCCTTCGAGCGCGACCGGCCATCCGCGGGCGTGTTGATGCGCGCCGGACAAGAGCTGGCTGAGTTCGCCCGCACTGCCACGCCGCCGCTCCACGTCTTGCACCTCAGCGGCATCGACATCCGGGGTACGGGCACGGGCCTCTTCTCCGAGCGGGATGTGTGCATGGGACAAAGCCCTCCCACGGCGCTCTCCCGGGAACGCCTGCGCGTCGAACGGGCGCTCTTTCAGCTACGCGACCACTTCGCCACCACGATCGTGCGCGTCGGGGTCCTCGTAGGCGACGGCCCGGGGCTCTATCCCTTCATTCCCCTGGCGCTGGCAGAGCCCGCCTTCTTCGCGCGCCTCGACACCCGGCACCTGCATTTCACGCCCCTCGAAACCCTGGTGGCCTTCCTCGTTCACTGGTGCCAACACCCCGTCGATACCGGGGGCCGCGCCCTGCACCTCCTGGCCCCGGACGACGCCACCCTCTCGCAGCGCAGCGAGTTCTTGGTCCGCGAGGCGCAGCGACGCTTTCCCAAGGGCATCGCCCCCGACGCCTGGGCGCGCAAACACTGTGAGGCCCTGGGCTTTACAGCGCGTGCCTTCTGGCAGCATAATGGGTCGAACGCGCCAGTATCCAACGCCTGGACCGACACTTTTTGTCGCGAACACGGCTTTGCGCTGGCCGAACGCATCACCGTGGACTGGGCCCAGCACGTGTCGCAGCTCGCCGAGAAACGGCGCCCGGCACCGCCCCACCCCAAAGGGAGACAGACATGACCGAACCCATCGAAACCGGCCCGCACAGCGCCCGCATCAACACCTTCATCGACACCTTTTCGCAAGAGGTCTCGCGCGCCTTGGGGCAGGAGATGCGCTTCCCCGCGCTAGATGCCTCCGGCGTATCCCGCTTGTCTCGCGGGTCGGCCAACATCGAAATTCACGTGTACGAAGCCTCCGGCGAGCTCCTGCTGCTCTCGCGCATTATGCCCGCGCCCCAACAGGACCGCGCCGCGTGCTGCCAATACCTCCTCGAGCTCAACTTTGCCGCCACCGCCGAAGCGGCCTTCGCCATCGATCGCGACACCGACACCATTTGCCTGCGCACCTTTCGCAGCCTCGAAGGCCTCGATTACGAAGAGTTCGAGACCCTGTTGCAGTCCATCGGCGCCACCGCTGACGAATGGGACGACCGCTTAAAAGAGCGCTTCGCCCCCTGAGGTTTCGCAGGCGCTCCCCGTGGGCGTGTTGGCAGAAGTTGTCAATATATCGAAAATCTGGCATATCCAACAACACACGCGGCTTGCCGCCATGGCGCCACCACCTAAAACCAGCAGCGCCACAACGAAACAAATTGAGCTTTTTGGCATGAGACATCCCCGACTTTTTTCTGTGGCAAACGCCCTGCGCATCGCGGTCCTCGGCACCGCCATCGCCCTGTTGGCCACCTCCGTTGCCGGCGCCGACAACCTGCCCGAGTTTGGCTCGCGTCGCGCCGCCAGCATTTTGTTCAAAGGGCGGGTGCCCGATCGCTGGATGGAGCTGGCCGGCGGAAAAAATCCCCCGAAATACCTCCAGTGGCCCATGCCCGGCAGGCGTCTGGGCCGCGGCTTTCACGCCCGTGAAGGCACGCACCAAGCCGTGGACATCACCGCGCCCATCGGCACACCGGTAAAGGTCATGGCGCCGGGCATCGTCGGTTATGCCAACGACGAGCTCAAGGGCTTTGGCAATGTCATGATGGTGGTGCACGCGGGCGGCTGGGTCACGCTATACGCCCACCTCGACAAATTTCGCGCGAAGCCGGGCGCCTGGGTGCGCCGCGGCGATGTCATCGCGCTGTCGGGCAACACCGGTCTGTCGCGCGGTCCACACCTGCACTTTGCGTTGATCTCCCACGGCGTGCCCCTCGACCCCATGCTGGTCATGCGCGGTCACCCCGAAAAAACCACCGCCCCGCTACAGTTCTAAAATTTAATTTCTCCGCACACCTCTGCGTTGTTCGGCGTGCTTCACGGCGCTTTGTCACGCCATGGCGGGCGTTACGGCGTTTTGGGTTGGGGCAGCCAAATCACGTCGTCGACGTCGTCGCGGAGCCGATGCCACAGCAGGCGTTCGATGCGCTGCAACAAGGCGGGCAGCGTGGTTTTGTCTCGGGCGCTGATGGCGACGCCCTGCAATGCCTCGGCCCGCGTGCGCGCGAACTCGGCGTCGACTTTGTCGGCCTTGTTGAGCACCAGGAGGCGCGGCAAGTGCGACAGCGACAGATCCATCAGCACCTGCTCCACGGCGCGCATGTGATCGGTGTAATTGGGATCGGAGATGTCGACGAGCTGCAGCAAGAGCGACGCGTCCTCGAGCTCTTCGAGGGTGGCCTTGAAGGCGTCGATTAAGTCCTTGGGCAGGTCGCGGATGAAGCCCACGGTGTCGGTGATGATAATCTCGCGCTCTCGGGGAAAGCGCAGCCGCCGGCTCGAGGTTTCGAGGGTGGCGAAGAGCAGGTCTTCGGTGAACACCGCGGACTGGGTCAGCGTGTTGAGCAGCGTAGACTTCCCCGCGTTGGTGTACCCGACGATTGAGACAATGGGGATTTCGCTGCGCTGGCGTTTGGCGCGGCGCTGTTCGCGGCCCTTTTGCAGGTGCTTCAGTTGTTTCTCGAGGCGGGCGACTCGCTCCCGGGCGCGGCGACGGCCGATCTCGAGCTTGGTCTCGCCGGGGCCCCGGCCGCCGATGCCACCGGTCAGGCGCGACAGGGAGTCGTCGAGGGCGCTCAGGCGCGGCAGCAGGTACTTGAGCTGCGCGAGCTCCACCTTGAGCTTGCCGTCCACTGAGTGCGCCCGCTGCGCAAAGATATCGAGGATGAGCTGCGTGCGGTCGATCACCTTGAGCTCGGTGAGATCGGAGATGGCGCGGGCCTGGTTGGCGCCCAGGTTGCAATCCATAATTAACAGATCTGCGTCCCGTTGCAGCGCCAGCAGGGTGACCTCTTGGAGCTTGCCCTTGCCCATGACGTAGAGGCGATCGGGGGCGGTGCGCAGTTGCAACACCGTGTCGAGCACCACCACCCCGGCGGATCGCGCGAGCTCGGCGAGCTCGTCTAGGGATTGCTGCGCCTGCAACAACCGGCGCGAGTCGGTGGCCACGTGCACGAGCAACGCCCGCCCGACGCTGATCACCTCTCGCGGTGCGCGGACGACGTGTTCGAACTCGGTCTCTAGGGCGTCGATCCACGCGACAAAGTTGTCGGGCAGCGCGCCCATGTTGAGCGGCCCCATGGTGCGGTGCACCTCGCCCGAGGGCGACGGCGGCAACAGGTGCGCCAAGAAGATCGCGCCGGGCACCCCGTCGGGACCCACCCCCACCGCCACAATCATGTCGAGGCGGAGCTTGGCCAGGTCGGTGAGGTCCTCGTGGTTGAGGGGTTCTTGCTTGAGGTGGGTGTGCACGAAGCGGAGGCCGCGAAAGCGCTGCGCACCGGCGCGCACCCGTCCGAAGTCCGGCAGCATGATGCCCTGGGCGTCCCCCACCGCCACATCGGTCACCTGGCCGTTGCGGTCGATGAACACGCCGACCTGGCGGCCGATTTCGCGCGAGAGCATGGAGAGCGCGGTGGCGAGCTCGGGCGTGACGATGCGCTGGGCGGGGACGTTGCGGCGGGCCAGGCGTTCGAGGGCCGATTTTTGATTGGGCTTCAAGCCCAGCACATTACCGTGGACGGGCAATCAGTCTTCTCCTGCGCCGCACTCGGCCATGAGGGTGGCCTTCATGTGGCGGTGGACGTCACTGCCGATGAACGAGAAGTCGACGTCCTCTCCGGGGGGGACGGACATGGGCGCCAGGTGAGCGGCGGCCTCTTCGAGCCGTGCCAAGAAGCGCTTGTCGTCGTCGGCGGCGCGGGCCAGTTGTTCGATGACGCGCTCGCGCAGCGCCAAATCGCGGCAGATGAGCAAGCCATCGACGCCGGCTTCGAGGATGCGCACCGCGAGCTGTGCCGCTCCGCCCAGGGATGTCATCGCGCCCATCTCGAGGTCGTCGCTGAACAGCGCGCCAGAGAAGCCGAGCTGTTGGCGCAGCAGTTGGGTGAGGATGGCGTGGCTGGTGGTGGCGGGGTGGTGCGCGTCCAGGGCGGGGTAGCGCACGTGGGCTGTCATGAGGGCGCCGCCGTTGCATTGGGCCCAGGCCGCAAAGGGCGCCAGCTCCACGTTGTGCAGTCGCTGGGCATCGTGCGCCACCACGGGCAGCGACACGTGGCTGTCCACCGCCGCATCGCCGTGACCGGGAAAGTGTTTGGCCACGGGGTGCACGCCGCCCATTTTGAGGCCGCGCGCAAAGGCGAGCCCGTGGGTGATGACGCCGCTGACCTCGCCGGAGAAGGCGCGATCGCCGATGACCGGAGAGGCGGGGTGGGTGTCGATGTCGAGTACCGGCGCGAAGTTGGTGGTGAACCCCAGCGCCCGCAGCTCCTTGCCCACCAAGGTGCCGGCTCGCTCGGTGGCGCGGGGGCAGTTGTGCTGGCCGAACTGGCGCATGGGTGGCAACACCGCCAGGGGCTCCCGAATGCGGATGACGCGACCGCCTTCTTGGTCGAGGGCGGTTATCGGTGCGCGCCCTTTGGGGGCCGTGGTCCGCGCCTCGCAGAGCAGCTCGTGCACCTGGGCGACGCTCTCGACATTGCGCCGGAACAGCACCAGGCCACCAGCGGCACCAGCTTTGATGTCTCTTCGCAGCGCGTCGGGTAGCGCCGTGCCATCAAATCCCGCGAGGATGACCCGTCCCGCCAGTGTTTCGAGTTCGCTGCGCATTAGGTTGTCAGGGGCGCGTCGTGCATGCTTAGAACGTGATGCCCATGAGGAATTGCAGGGTTTGGGGGATGGTGAGATCGGTGTCGCGGTAGGTGGTGAGCTCGCCGTTTTCATTGAGGCCGGTGTGATCGCCCTTGAAGCCGCCCATGGGAAACAGGATGCCGTACTTGATCGCGGTGTAAAAATTGTCGGCGGTGGAGAACTCCACGGTGGCGTCGACTTCGATGCCCAAGTTGCCGTTGCTCTTGCTGATGGTGGACTCTGTAAAGAAGGCGCGGGCGTACATCACGTCGAGTTGGGCGCCGAGCTGCTTGCCCAGGGTGGTCTTTAAGAAGTCGTAGCGCAGCCAGGGCTTGAAGAAATAGGTGCCGGCCACGCTGCCCAAGATGTGGCGGTACAGGATGTAGTCGACGTCGTAGCCCGGGTTAAAGGAAAACATGCTGTAACGCCCGGAGTTGCCGTTGGCTTGATCGAAAGAGGCCGGGGCATGTACGCCGTCTACCTCGCGATCGCCGGAGGCGATGCCGAACTTCACGCCGATGCGCAGTTGATCGGAGAGCAGGCCGTGATCGATGTGCAGGGCAGAGCCCCAGCCGACGATGTCGAGGGAGCGCGCTTCGTCGAAGCCGGGCTGCTCGGGGGTCTCGATTTTGCCAAATTGAAACGCCAGTTCCAGCTCCATGCGGAACGTGCGGTAGAGGAGCTGCAGCCAGAAGTCGGGGACGATGGACCACATGTTGCGCTTGTGGGCGGAGATTTGGTTGTCGATGCCGGCGTCGTAGTCGTCGTCGGAGGGCTGGGTCCACCACATTTGTTTCTTTTGCTTTTGCCACGAGAAGTGCAGGCCGGCGTTGATGAGCCAGTCGCCGCGCTTGAGGATGGCGATTTCGTCTTCGCGCTCGTGCTGGTAGGCGATGATGGCCACGAGGCGGTAGGCGTCGTCGACCTGCGAGACATCGAAGGGGCGCCCGGTGGCGCTGTCCAGGGACAGGCCCTCGTTGGGAAAATCGAAGGCCGGCATGATGAGCCAGTCGTTGAGCTTGAAGGCCATGGAGAGGCGGTCGACGCTGTCGCCGAAGTCGGCATCTAGGCCGTCGCCGCTGTGGTAGAGCATGCCCAAGCCGAAGTGGGATGGCATGCGCCCAAAGCGGAAGGTGGCCAGGGGCGTGTTGACCTCACCCCACACGCGCCGCACGTTGATGAGCGCCCCGCGACCGTCTTGGTTGTATCCGTAGGTGGACTCGGGCGAGATGGTTTCGCCGCCCGCGAAGCGGCTGTGGAGGCGCGGCGAAGAGCCCAACATCACATTGTCGAGGAAATCGATTTGCGCATGGACGCGCACCTCTTCGCTGACATTGATGGTGGGGGCAAAGCGAAACCGCATGTTGGCGCCGGCCAGGTTGTTGCCGCAGCGCTTGGTTTTGGCGCCACAGCCCGTGTACTGCGGGGCGTTGAGCGGGTACAGGGCGCGGTCGTTGCGGATGTAAAATTTGCTGTACAGCTCGGGGCGCACGCGGAAGTAGCCGTGGAGTTCGAAGATCTCGAGGTTGCGGTTGATCCACTCTTCTTTGTGCTGCTCGACGATCTCGGCGGAGGTTACGGTGAGGCCGGACGCCGGGTCTTCGCCCAGGGCGCCGAAGTCCAGGGTCAGCTCGTCGTCATCGCCGTCGTCATCATCGTCGAGATCGCCGTCGTCATCGAGAACGCTGTCGTCGTTATCGTCGTCGGGCGTGGCGTCCGTCGGTGCGGCTTCGGCATCGTCGTCTTCGGGGGGAACTGCGTCGGGGGTTTGCGCCAAAAGCGAGACGCCCGCAGTGAGAAACACCAGCGCGAGTATCTGCGAAAAAAACTGTTTTGCGCTCAAGATCGGCCTCCTTAAAAGGGGGATATGTTGCGAAGCGTTTCGCGAAACGGATGCGATTTCCAACGAAACGAATCAATTGCGAGACGTATAAAACATTGCACCGGAAGCGTCCAGCAATACCGAAAGGATTGCGGGCGGGATTGCGGCGGGATTGCGGCGGGATTGCGGGCGAGTTTGCGGGAGATTTTGTGGTGAAATTACGGGCAGGCGAGGTGCAGGGTCACGCTGTTGGGCGCGAAATGCTCTGTGGTCGAATCGAGCACCACGGTGACCTTCTCGCCAACCGAATGCACAGAGATGTCGATTTCATTGGTATCGCGATCATTGCACCAGGTGGGCTCGCAGGGCAGGCCCGCAAAGTACAGCAGCTCGACATCGAAGCCCGTGGGGTTCACAGCGGTGACCGTCAGGGTGCCGGTGGTGTGTGTATTCATGTGCAGGCGCAGCGGCGCTTCCGGGCCGATGTAGGGACCGCCGGGGCAGGAGGGGCCGTAGCTGAGATAGGAGCGGGTGAGGAAGTCCGCGTAGCTGTAGAGCGTGATGCTTTGGCCGCAGGCAATTTCGGGGAAGTCGACGCCGCCGTAATTTTTGCAGGTGAAATCGAAGTCGTCGAAATTCTCCTGGCAGCGCACGTCTTGGCAGATGCCCACATAGGTGGTGAGGCAGACGTCTTCGCTGGGCACGCACATCATCGGGCTGCCCGGTACAAAGGGATTGGCCCGGCACACACCGTCGCCATAACAGCTAAATTCGTCAGCGCAGGGGTCGCCCTCTTGCATGGGCACGTTGTTGCACACGGCCACGCCGCCGCCCACCGAGCACAGGTCGTCGGTGCACGGATCGTTGTCGAAACAAGGCGCCCTATAAAACGGGCCGGATACGCAGTTGCCCGCCATGCAGTAATCGAGATCGCCGTTGCAGGGATCGCCGTCGTCGCAGATTGCGTAATCGGCGCGCGGGTTGGGCACGCAGGTGTGTCCGGTGCCCGACTGGTTTTCCACGCAGCGGTGCGGATCGCACGGGGTGGCGTAGCCTTCTTCTAGGCAGGTGGGCACGCCCATGGCGCACATGCGCTGTGCCTCGTTGCATTCGCCGGGGTTGCACTCGCGGTTGGTGGCGCAGGGATCGGCGGTGAACCGGGTGAAGTCGCAGCGCTTGGCCACATTGCAGGTGTAGTGCCCGTTGCAGAACAGGTCGTCGTTGTCGCAGTCGCGGTCGTCGATGCAGGCGCAGTCGCGCATTACGGAGCCCGTCGCGCAGGTGTAGGTTTCGAGGCCTTGGCCCGAGGCGCAGTAATCGATGATCGGCACGCAGGCCCCTTGGCCGTCGCAGCGGTTGTCGCCTGTGCAGGTGCGCGTCCCGGCGACGTCCTGTGCGCCACAGGACAAGGGCGGCCCCAGTGCGCACTGGTGGGTGTTGGGGTTGCAGGCGCCGTCCACGCGGCAGGTGCTTTCGCAGTCGCTGCTGGAGCCGCAGCAAACACCGCTGGTGCAGCAATGGCCGTTGTTGCAGTGCCCCGAGGCGCAGTCGTCATTATCGGTGCAGGTGTTGCCGTTGGGCTGGCGGCATTCGCCGGTGGCCTGGTGGCAAACCGTCCCGTGGAGGCAGTGGTTGTTGTCGGTGCAGGCGGTGCGGCACTTTTCGATGGGCGCAGGGCCGCTGCAATCGAAGCCGCCGCTGCTCGCGTAGTTGCCCAGATCGGCGCAGGTGGTGGCCAAGGCGCAGGTGCCCGCGCCATCGCAGCGGTACGGGTCGGTACAATTGGAGTTCGTCCCGTAAAAGGTGCCGCCACAGGGAATCCAATATGTGGGCACGCAACTGTGGTTGTCGCAGTTCACCGAGCGGCAGTCGTCGGCGCAATCGGCGGGGGTGTTGCAGCATTCGCCAAAGTCGCAGCAGAGACCGTTGTTGCAGTGGTTGGAACCGCAGTCGGCGTCGTCGTTACAGGGGCTGCCGTTGGGGGCTTCGCAGCGCTGGGTGGCGGTGTTGCAGAGGGCGCCGCCACGGCAGTGCACGTCGCTCGTGCAGGTGGTGCGGCAAATCTCGACCGGTGCCCCGGAGGCGCAGTTGAAGGTGCCGGTGCCGATGTAGGCGCTGTCCTGATCGGCGCAAGTGGAGACCGCCGCGCAGTTGCCCGCGCCATCGCAGCGCTGGGTGCCGCCACACGTGGTCGCCCCGGCGTTGTCGGCGTAGCCGCACGGGGTGAAGGTGTATTGGCAGCGGCTGCCGTTGCAAGTGGCGGTGCGGCAGTCATCGGAGCAATCGGCTGCGGAGGCGCAGCACTCGCCGCTGGTGCAGCAATACCCGTTGTTGCAGTGGCCCGAGACGCAGTCGTCGGCGTCGGTGCACGCGTTGCCGTTGGGCAGGCGGGGCACGCAGGCGCCGTTGTCGCAGCGCGTCCCCTGGAGGCAGTGGCTGTTGTCGGTGCAGGTGGTGCGGCAGTTTTCGAGGGGGATGCCGCCCGTGCAGTTGTAGGTGCCGTCGCCCGCGTACAGATCGCCTTGGGCGTCGCAGGTGGTGACGTTGGCGCAGACGCCCGCGCCATTGCAGCGCTTGTTGCCGTCGCAGGTGGCGGTGCCATCGGTGTCGGCGGCCCCGCAGGGCATGTAAGTGGGCGCGCATTGGAAGGCGGCGGTGCAGGTGGCGTCGCGGCACAGGTCGTTGCAGTCGTCGGCCGTGGCGCAGCATTCACCGCTGGCGCAGCACACGCCGTTGAAGCAGTGGTTGGAGGCGCAGTCGCTGTTTCTGTCGCAGGTGTGCCCGTCCGGCGCCACGCAGCGATAGGTGGTGGTGTTGCATTCGAGGCCCGGCGCGCAGTGGCTGTTGTTGCTGCACGTGGTGCGGCACTGTTCGATGGGGGTGCCCGTGCTGCAGTTGTAGGTGCCGCTGGGGGTGTAGTAGCTGCCCTGGTCGACGCAGGTGGTCACGGACTCGCACGCTCCCGCACCGTTGCAGCGGTTGTCACCGGTGCACTGAAAGGTGCCCTGGGTGTCTTCTTGGCCGCAGCCCAAGAGGGTGTAGCGGCATTGGTGCACATCGCAGGTGGCGGTGCGGCAGTCGTCGCCGCAGTCGGAGGCCGTGGCACAGCAATCGCCGCTGTCGCAGCAGTAGCCGTTTTGACAGTATTCGGAGGCGCAGTCCCAGTCCTCGGTGCACGCGGTGCCGTCGGGCAGGCCGCACACTCCGGTGCCGAAATGACACACGTTGCCGTTGATGCAGTGACCTGCCTGGCTGCATTTGTCGAGGCAGTTTTCTTCGGGTTGGCCAGAGGCGCAGGTGTAGGTGTTGTCACTGGCATAGGCGCTGCCCTTGGCGGCACAGGTCAACACGGGTTGGCACTGCCCCGCGCCGTCGCAGCGGTTGGCCCCGCCACAGGTCGTCGCTCCGGTGGTGTCGGTGCGGCCGCATTGGATGAAGGTGGCGTTGCATTGAAAACCCGTGCACGACACGTTGCGGCATTCGTCGTTGCAGTCGGAGGCATTTTGGCAGCACGCGCCGCCCGTACAGCAGATGCCGTTATTGCAGTGGTCGGAGGCGCAGTCCCAGTTGTCGGTGCAGGACTCGCCGTTGGTGCTGCCCGGCTCCACGCACACGCCGGTGTTGGTGTTGCAGCGCCGGTTGTTGAGGCAGTCCATCGATGTGGTGCACTGCGTTAAACAGCGCTCGGCGGGCACGCCGCCCACACAGGTGTAGCCGCCGTCGCTGCGGTACAGGCTGCCCTGGTCGACGCAGGTGAGGATTGTGCGGCAGCTCCCCGTGCCGTCGCAGCGCTTGTTGCCGCTGCACTGGGAGGGGCCGAAGGTGTCGGGATCGCCGCAGGGGATGAACGCGGTTTGGCACTGGTGTCCCGCGCTGCAGGTGGCGGTGCGGCACACGTCGTTGCAGTCGTCGGCCGTGTTGCAGCACTCACCGCCGGCGCAGCAGATGCCCTGGTTGCAGTAGTTGGAGGCGCAATCCGAGGAGCTGGTGCAGACATCGCCGTCCCGCGCCGTGCAGCGTCCGAGGACGGTGTTGCACCGCGAGCCGTCGACGCAATGGGCGTCGCTCGTGCACTGGGTGCGGCAGTTTTCGATCGGGGCCCCAGAGGTGCAGTTGAAGGTGCCCAGGCCCGTAAATAGGCTGCCCTGATCGGCGCAGGTGGTGGTGGGTTTGCACGCGCCGGCGCCGTCGCAGCGGTTGTTGCCCACGCAGGTGCTGTTGCCGGTGTTGTCTTCGGCGCCGCAGGCCATGAAGGTGCTGATGCATTGGAACGATGGCGAGCAGCTCGCGTTGCGGCAGGCGTCGTTGCAGTCGGTGTCTGCGCCGCAGCATTCGCCCGAGGCGCAGCAGTGTCCGTTTTCACAGTGATTGGAGTTGCACTGATCGTTTTGTTGGCAGCCCTGTCCGTTGGGTAGCACGCAGCGGTTTTCGTTGTTGCAGAGGGCCCCAGCGCTGCACTCCCGGCTGTTTGTGCAACTGGTGCGGCACACCTCGGTGGGCACATTGTTGTCGCAGACAATGGCGCCGGTGGTGGCGTAGACGTTGCCCTGCTCAGCGCAGGTGCGCACCGGCAGGCAATTTCCTAGGCCGTCGCAGCGACTGGCCCCGTCGCAGGTGGTGGTTCCGTCGCTGTCCTTGGTGCCGCAGGGCAAGAAGAGCGCTTCGCATTGGAACAGCGCGTTGCAGGTGGCGCTGCGACACTCGTTGGAGCAGTCGGCGGAGGTGGCACAGCAGTCGCCGCCCGCGCAGCAGATGCCGTTGCGGCAATGGCCCGAGAGGCACTGGGCGTCGCCGGAGCAGGTTTCGCCGTTTAGGTGCAATGTGACATCGACGCACACGCCGTCGACACAGCGGCCGTCCGCCGTGCAGGTCGTCGCTTCGTTGGCCGTAGTGCAAGTGGTGAAGCACTGCATGGTGGGCGCCTCGCCCGAGCAGTTGTAACCGCCCCGGACCGCAAAGAAGCCGCAGTCCGTCGCCGGTGTTTGGCAGCGGCCGTTGCCATCGCAGACATCGCCGCCGGTGCAGGTCTCCCAGCCGTCGAGGTCTTCGCTGCCGCACCCGTAGCCCAGTATCACGTAGTCGCACATGCTCTCTTGGCACATCGCCGTGGTGCACAGGTCGCGCTTGCAGTCGCCGGCGCTGCCGCAGCACTCGCCGGATTCGCAGCAGGTGCCGTTGTTGCAGTGGTTGGAGTAACACTCGCAGTGCTCCAGACAGGCGTCGCCATCGAAGGCAAAGGGAATGCATTGTCCCGGGGGCGTGGTGTCGGTGTCCGGGACCGGATCGGTGTCGGTGCTGGGGGGCGGCGGATCCGTGTCGGAGCCAACGGGTGGCGTCGTGTCCTTGGGGTTGGTGTCCCAGGTGAAGATGTCGGTGGGGGAATCGCTGTCGCCAGAACACCCCAAGACCGCCAGCATAATGGCCAGCCCCATCGCCCCCAAAACAACGGATCCATTTAATGCAAAACGACTGTGTGACACGGTTGGTTTTCCCTTTCAGATAGTGACGTTATACAGGCGCCCACCGGGCGGGCGCTGACGGTGACATGCGGGACATCGCGTTTCGTTACCAGGTTCCCAGGCCAATGTCGCGGGGCGCGTGCGGTACATTTGTAAAGTAAATGTATACCTCACAATTGCCCAAGACCGGAACGGTTGTCCATCCATTGCCCGTAAACGTGACATTGGTTGTCGAACCGTCGCAGCGCCTGACCGTCCCCTGCAGGGCAGAGCCAGAGGAGTGCCAGCGGTTTTCGACCTGGAGATTGTAGGACCAGGATTGGTTCACCGAGAATTTGACGCAACTGCCCACGCTGACGGGACCGCTGGAAGCGGAGTTGCCCGCATTGCACGGGAAGGCCGGCGGTCCGGCGCTGCACTTGTTGTCGGCGCCGCAGTTGGGTTTGGCGCTGGGGCAGTCGGCGTCGACGTTGCACTCCTTGCACACCTTGTTGACACACGCCGGCGTGGGGGACGCGCAATCGGCGTTGCTGCCGCAGCCCGTGCAGGTGCCCGATGAGCACGTGGGCCGGTTCGGTGGACAGCGGTTGCTGTCGTTACATTGCGAGCAGGTGCCGTTGTTGCAACGGGTCTTATTGTACGCGGGATTGAGGCCGATGCATGTTGGGCTATAGGTCCACTCTCCCTCGTTGCACTCGCTGCACAGGTTGCCCACGCAGTAGGGGGTGTCGGGGGTCGATGCGCACTGGCTATCGTTGTAGCAGCCGGTGCACACGTGGTTGACGCACTTGGGAAAGCCCGCGTTGCTGCATTCCGAGTCCTGGTTGCACGGTTGGCAGGTGCCGTTGTTGCAAATGGCGCGGTCCCCGCCGTAACGGTCGACGCAGTGCGCGTGGTTGTTGTTGCACTCGACGCACTGGTTGTTGAGGCAATATGGCGTATCGCCGCCGCACTGAGCCGATGTGGCGCAACCCGAACAACCCGTGGCCGAACAGGTGGGATATTCGTTGACCGGACAGTGATGTGACCCGGTGCATTTCGTGCAGGTGCCGTTGCCACAGCGTGTTTTTTCGACGCCGTACTTGGCGTAGCACTGCGCGCTGAAGACCCAGTCATCCTCGGTGCATTCGGTGCACTGGTTGTTTTTGCAGTACGGGGTGTCGCCGCCGCACTGGGCATCGGAAGAACAGCCCCCGCAGGTCCCGCTGATGCACTTGGGATAGGGCGTGCTCGAACAGTGTGAATCGTAGAGGCAGGGTTGGCAGGTGCCGTTGTTGCACTGCGTTCGATCGACGCCGTACTTGTCGTAGCACTGGGCGTGGTTGCTGCACTCCTTGCACACTTTGTCGATGCAATGCGGCGTGTCTGGCGTGGCCGCGCACTGGGCATCGGAGGCGCACCCCCCGCAGGTGCCGCTCAAGCACTTGGGATAGGTGCTCTGGGGACACTCGGAGTCGTAGAGGCAGGGCGTACAAGTGCCGTTGTCGCAGCGCGATTTGTCCGCGCCGAATTGGGCGTAGCAGTGGTCGTGGCTGGTGCACTCCTTGCATCGCTGGCTGCTGCAGTAGGGCGTGGTTCCGCCGCAGTCGGCATCGGATGCGCAGCCCGTGCAGGTGCCGGACTCGCAGAAGGGGTGGTTGGACGGGCAGTGGGGCGTGTAGTCGTAGACGCAGGGCTTGCAGGTGCCGCCGTCACACCAGGTCTTGGAGACGCCGTGCTGGGCATAGCAATCGGCGCTGCTGCTGCACTCTTGGCAGCGGTGGGTGCCGGTGTTGCAGAAGGGCGTGTCACCGTCGCAGTCGACGTCGGACGCGCAGCCCGTGCAGGTGCCCGCCTCGCAGATGGGGTGGTTGGACGGACAGTCCGAGTTGTCGAAGCAGGTGCCGCAGGTGCCGTTGTTGCAACTGGGCTTGGTGGGATCGGTGCAGTCCGCGTGCACCAGACACTGCTGGCAGGTTTCGTTGACACAGCGCGGGGTGTCGCCGCCGCAATGGGTGTCGCTGACGCACTCCTTGCACCGGCTGTCGCTGCCGCAGAAGGGGTACAGCGGATCGGTGCAGTCGACGTCGTCGCCGCAGCCCGTGCAGGTGCCCGCCTCGCAGATGGGGCTGTTGGCCGGGCAGTGCGAGTTGTGGGTGCAGGTGCCGCAGGTGCCGTTGTGGCAGTTGGGCTTGGTCGCACCGTAGAGGCTTTGACAGTCGCTGTGGTCGGCGCACTCACTGCAGGTGTTGCCGACGCAGAAGGGCGTGGTGCCGCCGCAGTCACCGTCGTTGACGCATTCGCGGCACACGTTGGCCACGCACGCCGGTGTGGGAGCGGCGCAGTCGCTGTCGTCGCCGCAGCCGGTGCAGACCCCCGCCGAACAGGTGGGGCGGTGGGACGGGCATTGCGTCGAGGCGTTACACGGCTTGCAGATGCCGGCGTCGCAGCGCGTTTGGGTGAGGCCGTAGAGCGACTGGCAATCGGTGTGGGTGGCGCACTCCGCGCAGTTGTTGTTGATGCAGAAGGGATAGGTGGGATCGGTGCAGTGACCGTCGCTCACGCATTGCTTGCACCGGTTGTCGGTGCCGCAGTAGGGCGCCGTGGCGTCGCAGTCGGCGTCGGTTTCGCAGCCCGTGCACACCCCCGAAGTACAGAAGGGGTGGTTGCTGGGGCATTGCGAGTCATTGTTGCACGGTTTGCAGGTGCCGGCGTCGCAGCGCGATTTGGTGACGCCGAATGTGTCGAGGCAGTCGGTGTGGGCTGCGCACTCGCGGCAGGTGTAGGCCATGCAGAAGGGTGTCGCGCCATCGCAGTTTGTGTTGTCGCGGCACTCGCGGCACATACCGCTCACGCAGGCCGGTGCCGTGCCGCCAAACAGCGCGTCGCAGTCGGGGTCGGTGGCGCACTGACGGCACACGCCGCCCTGGCAAAACGGCTTGTTGCTGCCGTAAATGTTGGCGCACTCCTGGTTGGTGGTGCACTCTCCGGAGGCGCAATCGCCCGCGCCGATTTGCGGCTGTTCGCGGATGTAGAAGATGTCGGTGCCGCCGCAGACCTGCATACACTCCGCGATGCGCGCATCGCCCAAGTTGGGATCGAAGTACATGCTGAAGTGGATGCCCACAAAGGTGTCGCAATCCTCATAGGGCGCCGCAAAGGGGCCTTGGAGAACGCCGACGTTGTGGCCGCTGACCACCGGGGCTTCGATGGTGCCGACCTTGGTGCAGGTGGCGGTGGGGTCGGTGGATTTCGAGTAGACGATGGAGTAGCGGTAGTAGAGCTTTGCGATGCAGTCCTGAAACTTGGAATCGCCTTGATCGCACTGGGCGCCGCCATTGGACCCGAGCAAGCCGCTCTGGCGCGTGCCGTTGCTCTCGAGGACGATGGAGGTCACCGTGCCGTCAGCCAGGCGGCCGGAGGGGTCGTACATCATGCGGCAGGACTCCATGTAGCTGTAGGCCCCGGAGTTGCTGCCCTGATCGCACAGGTTGTAGCTGATGTTGGATTGGAACGTGCCCACGCCCGGTACCGTGATGGTTTCGGTGGAGGGATCGCACTGGGTGCCGCCGCTGGGCGGGTAGTAGACCGCCACGTTGTAGGCGCCGCCCTTGAGGCTGCCCTTGGTCGGCGAGTAGTGGCCGTCCACCAGCAGGTAGTAGGGCGTGTTGTCGGGCAACGGGTTGATGAGCTCGGTGGGCGGCGTCGGGGTGAGAGAGGGCGTGCCATCGGCGCAGTGCGTGGTGCCCGCAGAGCCGTCGGAGGACGCGACGCGGTTGCCCATGCAGTCGAAGAGCGCCAGGCTCGGTGCAAACTCGGAGGGTTCGCCCAGGCACGCGCAGATGTAGCGCAGGTGGCCGGTCCAGGGATATTTCTCGGCGTTTTCGAGTGAGTACTCGCCGAGGCCCGAGTGGCCGTTGACCATCACGGTGGAGGTGGAGGGGTCGTAGTTGCACCCGGGTACCGTGCCCGTGCCCGTGACGATAATGTTGCCGGTCAGGCCCAGCTTGGCCATGACCTCGCCGCAGCGCACCATTTCGGAGGTGTCGCAATACGGAC
Organism: Myxococcales bacterium; assembly: GCA_012522445.1. Lineage (GTDB taxonomy): Bacteria > Myxococcota_A > Polyangia > JAAYKL01 > JAAYKL01 > JAAYKL01. The sequence goes on from JAAYKL010000003.1 coordinate 66,709, forward strand.
TGGTCCAGTGATTTTCGCTGCCGCAGTCCACCGAGCGCATGCCCGCCAGGTCGACGTTGGCGATGCCGCCGCACACTTCTTCGCAGGAGTTTTCCCAGGTTTGGGTGCCGGTTTGCTCGAAGGTGGACTTGGAGAGGTACCAGCAGCGGCCCTCGTGCTCGGCGCGGATGCGGCCGTCCAAGTCGGGACATTTTTCGCTGCAGGCGCACACGCGTCGTCGCTGGTTGTTTTTGTCGGTGGCCAGGGTGGTTTGCGTGCCTCGGGAGCGGTTGCCGCCGTTGTCGATGTAGCAGCCCGCCGCGTTGTCTTGGTTCGAGGGGGTTTGCGCTGACTGGCCCCACACCGGTGACGCGTTGAGGATCGCGCGGCACTCGTTGGTGGTGCCGTCGCTGCCCGCGATGAGGCGCGTGGCCTGGTTGTATATCAGGTCTTTGCTCGTGCACAGCTCGTCGCAGCTCTGATCGGAGTTGGACAGGTACCAGCAGTGGTCGCCGAAGACCTTGCCGCCGGATTGGCAGGTGGGCGGCACCTTGGCCAGGGCGCCGGACGTGCCACCGTAGTCGCACAGAGAGGCGTAAAATTGCGCCGCCGTGCTGGCGTCGAGGGTCCACAGCTCGTCGTAGCCGCCCCAGGCGCCGCTGTTGCTGCCGCTGTCTGTGGGGTCTTCGCCCATGCCTGCCGAGGGGTCGTAGTAGTTGCCGGGCTTGGTGTTGGTCGAGGTGTCGCCGCGCAGCAGCACGCCCTGGGCCGGGCCCAAGGAGCCGATGAGGACGCTCTCGTTGTAGCCGGAGAAGGCCACGCCGTTGATGGGCACCGCGCTGCCCACCTCGCTCAAGTCGCCCACGATGGTGCGCGCCGTGTAGGTGGCGCGGACATTGCCGTCGTAGGGATGCGCCCACTGGTGGGGCGGCAGACAGCCGTCGATGCCTTGGCGCTCTACCGAGACGACGAAGTTGCCCTCGCTGCCGTCGGAGCCGTCCACCACGATGTAGACATAGACCGTGCCGTCGTGGGCGGGGTTGGCGCGCATCTCGGCCTTGGCGTCCACCTCGGGCCAGTAGCGCCCGTCGACGGAGGTGCAGCCGCTGATGCAGGTTTCCTCTTGGGCTTCGTTCATGCCGTTGCTCACGCAGGGCAGGGACGGCACATCGCCCAGGGACGGACAGCCGCCCACCGGGGCCGCCACCGACTCGTAGAGATAAACCGTGGCGTCGAAGGGATCCTCGGTTTCGACCTTGACGATGAAGCGCTGGTTGTCGGTGTTGTCGGCCTGGTAGCTGAACCAGTACACGACGTCGGCGCTCTTGGAGCCCATGGACACACCGGAGTTGAGCGGACCGTCCACGCAGTTGAGGCTGGAGGTCCAGTAGTCGTTGTTGGCGCACAGCGTGGTACCCGCGTGCGTATAGATGGCGTCGGTCGTGGTGAAGTCGCCCAGCTTGATGGCGCCGTCGCAGGTGTCGTTGTCGGGCGCATCGGGGGTGCCGGCGCACACACCGGCGGTGCACTCATCGTCGATGGTGCAGTCGTTGCCGTCATCGCAGGGCGTGCCGTCCGGTGCGTCCACGGCGATCCAGCCCAGGTCGACATCGCAGACGCGCACTTCGCACTGGCCTCGATTGGAGGGATCGAGGTCGATCGATTCGCTGCCGGGTTGGCACACGCCGTCGCTGTCGCACTGATCGGGTTCGGTGCAGGCGTCGTTGTCGTCGCACAGGGTGCCCGCGCTGCGGTTCAGGGTTTCCCAGCCCGAAGAGGGCAGACAGTCGCGGTACTGGCACTGCGGGTCGTAGACCGGCGGGTTGAGGTCGGACACCGCACCGCCGGACTGGCACACGCCAAAGGCGTCGCATTCGTCGGGGTCGGTGCATGCGTTGCCGTCGTCGCAGGACGTGCCCACGGCCAAGGGGAGGTTGCCCCAGCCCGAGGCGGAATCACAGATGCGGTATTCGCACTGTCCGGCCTGCCACGGATAGGGATCGCTGGAGGGCGGTCCCTGGCACACGCCTGTCAAACACGTGTCGGGAGCGGTGCAAGCGTCGCCGTCGTTGCAGGGGTCGCCGTCGTAGATGTCGGTGATCAAGTCGCAGGGATCCGCGACAAAGGGAACCATGTGGCACTGGTACATGGAGCAGACGGTGGCGTCGGGGCAGTCCGGCGTGCCGATGCACTGGCCTTGGTCGTTGCACACATCGGGGTTGGTGCAGTTGATGTGGTCGTCGCACGGCGTACCGGTGGTTTTGTTGACGGACTCCCAGCCGCTGGCGGGAACGCAGGTGCGCGTCCAGCAATCCAGGGGATCGGCCGGCGCGGGATCAGCGGTGGGCGTGCCGCCGCAGACGCCCGCGGTGCACACGTCATTTTCGGTACACCAGTCGTTGTCGTTACACGCCGTGCCGTCGGGCTTGTTGACGGACTGCCAGCCCGTGGCGGAATCGCAGACGCGCGTCAGGCACTGGTTGGCGGGATCGGCGGTGTCGAGGGGCGACGGGTCGTCGAAGGGATCGTTGATGCAGCCCCAGTTCGTGTCGCAGGAGTCGACGGTGCACGCATCGTTGTCGTCGCAGTCGATGGTGGACGTGTTGACGCAGCCCGTGGCCGGGTCGCAGGAGTCAGCGGTGCAGGCGTTGCCGTCGTCGCAGTCCAAGGGGATGTTGAGGCAGCCGAGATCGGGGTCGCAGTCGTCGACAGTGCACAGGTCGCTGTCGTCGCAGTCGACGGGGGGATGGGTGCAGGCGCCGCCCGCGCAGATGTTTTCGGTGCAGGCGTTGCCGTCGTCGGTGCACGGGATGCCGTCTTCGTTTTCGACGACCCAGCCCGTGGTGGGATCGCAGACGTCGGGCCATTTGAGGCACTCGCCGGGATCCGCCGGCTTGGGAATCGGCGGGTGGATGCAGGCGCCGGTGTCGCAGAGATCATTGGTGCACAGGTTGGCATCCGGGGGACAGGGCGTGCCGTCGGGCAGGTTGGTCTGCTGGCAGCCTTGGGCGCGCGTCTTGCCTTCTTCCATGTCGCAGACTTGCGTGTAGCACTCGCCGATGTCGCAGTTGTCGCTGCCCACGCAGTAGCCGTCTTGGCACACGTCGTCGCCGGTGAGCGCGTCGCCGGTGCAGGCGATGCCGTCAGAGCAGGTGGTGCCGTTTAGCGCGGCGTCGGGGATTTGGTCCCACAGCCCTGTGGCGGGATCGCACGTGCCCCATTGGCGGCACTGCTCGAGGCCGGAGGTGGGCGGTGTGGTGGGCGGGTGGGTGCACACGCCGGATTGGCAGATGTTTTCGGTGCACAGGTTGCCGTCGGTGGCGCAGGAGGCGCCGTCGTCGTAGACGGGGACCCAGCCCGTGGCGGGATCGCAGGTGTCGGGCCACTTCATGCACTCGCCGGGATAGCTGGAGGGCTTGGGAATCGGCGGGTGGGTGCAGGCGCCGCTGTCGCAAACATTTTCGGTGCACAGGTCGCCGTTGTCGGTGCAGTCGATGCCGTCGTCATAGACGGGGACCCAGCCCGTGGCGGGATCGCAGGTGTCGGGCCACTTCATGCACTCGCCGGGATCGGTAGAGGGCTTGGGGATGGCGGGATGCACGCAGTCGCCGAAGACGTCGCACATGTCGTCGGTGCACAGGTCGCCGTCATCGACGCAGCCGGAGCCGGGGTCGGGCACCATCTGCCAGCCGGTGGTCGGGTCGCAGACATCGGGCCAGATCATGCACGGATCGGCGGGAGAGGTGGGCTTGGGAATCGGGGTGCCCACGCAGTTTCCGGCGGGATCGCACACGTCGTTTTCGGTGCACAGGTCGCTGTCGTCGCAGAGCGCGCCGCTGTCGACCACCTGACTCCAGCCGCTGACGGAATCGCAGGCCCACATGTAACAGATGTTGGGGAGCAGGGCTGGCTCGCTGGTGGGCACGCCGTAGCAGCTACCCGCGCTGTCGCAGTGGTCGGGGTTGGTGCAGACGTCGTTGTCGTCGCACAGGACGCTGTCGTCGAAGTTGTTGCGCTCGCACAGCCCCGTGGCGTGGTTGCAGGTTTCATCGAAGCACTGTCCGATGGCCGGGCAGTTTTCGGTGCCCTCGCAGGAGCCGCCGTAGCACTGGTCGTCGATGGTGCAGGCCACGCCGTCATCGCAGGGGGTGCCGTCGGGCTTCCAGTCCCAGGACCAACCGCTGGCGGGCTTGCAGGAGCGCAGCTTGCAGTTGTTGGGGGCGCCGGCGTTGGGGTCGGGCTCGGGATCGGGCACGTCGATTTCGACGCAGGCCGCTTGGGTCACGAGGGGATCGGAGTTGTCCTCTTGGCAGATGCCGACGCGGCACTTATTGGCCGGCGTGGCGCACACGGCGCCGAGGGTGAAGGTGGCCAGGTTGCAGTTGTCCTTGGGCCCCTTGGTGGGATCGCAGGTCCAGTTGATGTTGCAGGCGTCCTCGGACTTGTGCGTGCAGTCGACGATGACGTGCTCGGGGATGACCGAGCTGCCCGCCGGTGCGCAGCGCCAGTAATCGCAGCGCCCGGTGTGGGGTTTGTCGGCCACGTCGGAGGGATAGGGCAGGGGCACGTAGCACGTGTACAGCTTGCCGTCGCCGTCGGCGTCGGCGGGATCTTCGACGCAGTCCTCGGTGCAGGTGTTGTCGAGGTCGGGGCCGTAGGTGTCCTTGGGGCAGCGCGGGCCTTTGTACTCGCACACGCCGGTGTCGTTGCAGATGTCGCGGGTGCACGCCAGGCCGTCGAGGTCGCACTCGGTGCCAGCGAGGCGCGGCGTGGAGAGGCACTTGCCCAGCACGGTGTCGCAGATGTTGATGGTGCAGCCGTTGCCGTCGTCGCAGTCGGAGTCGACCAGACACTCGGGGTTGGGCGGGATGCAGTCCTTGTCGAAGAACATTGTTTTGCCGCCCACCGGATAGTAGCCGTCGCAGCAGACCAGGCCCAGCTCGGCGGCGTCGTCATGGGGCGTGCGGTAGGGATCTTCGTCCCACCAGGTGCAGCCGCCCCAGCAGGAGCAGATGTAGTAGCCGTTGCACCAGGAGGGGCCACAGCGCCGGTCGCCGTTGGATCGCGTGGCGCAGATGCCGTCCTTTTTGGGGCTCGCCAAGAGGTCGATGCAGTCGTCATTGGTGTCGCAGGTGCAAAAGCCCTTGGAGGTGTCGCCGTTGGTGTGCGTTCCGGAGAGATCGCAGGTTTGTCCCGCCTTGCAGTCGGCGTTTTGGGTGCACAGGGCGCCGTCGGCGATGGCGTCGCGCTCCCAGCATTCGTCGGCTTGGCCGGGTTTTTTGCAGCACTCGTCGTCGCCGGCCAGGGCCATTTGGCGGCCCGCCTGGTCGAACACCGCTGCGGCGTTGACGAAGTCGCTAAGGGGTGGGGTCGTCGCGTCGGGCGCTGCCGCTGTGGGCTCGGACGCTTCGGGCGCCGCTGTCGCGGGTTGGGGTGTTGCGGTGGGTGCCGCCTCCTGGCGATCGCCTAGCGTCTCGGATGCACATGACATGCCGCCGAGGAGAGCGATGAACAGGACCCCCCAAAGACAACTTTGCAGACTGATTGATTTTCTCATGACGACCTCGATCCTTTTTGGTTTTGCGCGCCGGCCTCCGGTTGCCAGCGTTTGCTATGATCATGCAACTGTATATATTACATTAAATCCACACCAAAAGGGCGTGAAAATTTCCCGGTTCACAATAATTTAGTGCGCGCCGAGAAATGTTTTTATGAATTTTCGCCGCAGATTTTGGGTGCGCACCGGAGAACCGGCGGGACCGAGGGCGATCAAATCGATTGTTGGATGGAGGCGGTTAGGAGGCGGGTTTGGTTTTGGCGGCCCGGCGGGCGATGGATTTGTACTCGTCCCACAGGCGGGGCAGGCCCCATTTTTCGAAGCGGGCGCGGTAGTCTTCGTCCTTGGTGCGCTGGGTCAGTTGCAGCAGATCATCGATCAGCTTTTTGCGGGTGCCAAAGCGCTCCTTGACCTCCATGGCGGTGTCGTACAGCCGCAGGAGTTTTGCGTTGGACACGTGGGCGAGGCCCTTGTCGGGGTTGAGGCGCTCGGTGAAGAGATCGCCTTTGTCGAAGAGGGCTTTGAGCTCCTTGACCAGTTTTTCTTTGGATTCAAAGCGCGCCCTGATTTCTGCTAACGGTGTCTTTTTCATTGTCGTTTTCCTTGGTTGCAAGGACCATTCCAGCGGCCTGACAAACGGCGCATCCGATACCACAGGGCCAAGGCGCAAGCAAGCGAATTTCGAGCGGCTTGATCGCGTGCCGGCTTGTTTTATTTCGCGGCCTTCAGCATGTTTTTCCCCTTTTCGGTGAGGCGATATTTTTGCAGGCGGCTGTTGGGCTTGTCGGGGATGGTCATTGCGATGATGCCCAACGCAACCAACGGGAGCAAATGCCGTTTGTAGTTCATATACGCATTGGCCAAACCCAGTATTTGCAGCAATTCCGTCTTGGTTCGCGGTGTTTCGCTGCAAGCTTTTAGAATCATTTTGACTTGCTCACCGACTTGCTCACCGACTTGCTCATCGATTCGTTCGACCCGCTGAAAGACTCCCGCTGAAAGACTTTGAATGGGTGTAAATGGGTGTATTTGTGGGTTGATTAATTGGGTGCTTTTGGGTGTATAAATGGGTGTGATAAAAATAGAAACATTGTGCATCACGCCCGAACTCCTTGGTTTGATTGCGGAAATCGATGAATTCAAGGGCGCATGGAAAGCCCTGGGCACTCTCGCGCCTGAGCGCCTTTCTGCGCTGCGCCGGATCGCCACCATTGAAAGCATCGGTTCTTCCACCCGCATTGAGGGCAGCAAACTCTCCGACAGCGAAGTGGAAAAGCTGCTGTCCCATCTCGCCATCCGCTCTCTCTCTTCGCGTGACGAGCAAGAAGTGGCCGGATACGCGGACACCATGGAGCTGATTTTTCAGTCCTGGGAAGATATCCCACTAACGGAAAACCACGTTCGCCAGCTTCACCGGGACTTGTTGCAGCACAGCGACAAAGACGAGCGCCACCGGGGGAGCTATAAAACATCCCCGAACCATGTAGCGGCCTTTGACGAGCAGGGGCAGCCGATCGGCATCGTCTTTGAAACCGCCACGCCCTTCGATACGCCCCGGCTCATGCAAGAGTTGGTGCATTGGACAAATGCCGCGCTGGAAACCAAAAGCCTGCACCCTTTGCTGGTTGTCGGCGTTTTCGTCGTAGTCTTTCTCGCCATCCATCCCTTTCAGGACGGCAACGGGCGTTTGTCGCGCATCCTGACCACGCTCTTGCTGCTGCGCTGCGGCTACGCCTACACGCCATACAGCTCGCTTGAAAGCGTCATCGAAAACAGCAAAGAGGGCTATTGCCTGGCGCTGCGCCAAACGCAAGCAACGACCCGCACCGATGCCCCCAACTGGCAACCCTGGTTGCTGTTCTTCCTGCGCGCGCTGCATCAGCAAATGAAACGGCTGGAAAAGAAAGTGGAGCGAGAGCATGTCGTGCTGGCCGCTCTGCCAGAACTCTCCTTGCAAATACTGGAATACGCCCGCGAACACGGGCGCGTGAGCATGAGGGATATGGTCGTTTTGACCGGAGCCAACCGCAACACCTTGAAAGAGCACTTCCGCAAGCTGATGAGGAATGGGTGTTTGACCATGGAGGGCAAGGGCCGAGGCGCGTGGTATCGGATTGGGTAACGCCCGTGGGCAATTTCTAATCACTCTGAGCGATGAAAAATGCCCGAGGTTTTGTCCGTTTCTAATCACTCTGAGCGATGAAAAACGTCGCCTTTTTTGCCCCGCTGAAATGACACAGAATCCCCTTCGACAAGTGCGCCGTTGCGCGTATGGTTTTTCGATAACGCTTCACTTTTGCACCAATAGAGCGAGTTTTTTGGGCGGAGACACACGAGATGTGTCATTGCCCACTGTGGGGAAAGTGCTCTTTCACTCCGAATTTTCATGAATAAATGGCCTGGCTCAAAAATTTTATTAACCCGGTGGGTTAACTCTTTCTTGACGAGGGGCTGGTTTGGAAATAACATTTAAAACCAATAAGCTGCGCAAGCAATTCAATGAGGAGAGGCAATTGGAGAAGCTGCACGGTACCCTGCGCGCCAAAAAAATACGCATTCGAATGGGCTCCCTAAAAGCGGCTGCGAGCCTTCAAGATTTTTGGCCACCCAAGAGTGGGCCGGAGCGCTGCCATGAGCTGAAGGGAAACTTTAAAGGCCAACTTTCGGTGGATCTGGATCATCCCTATCGCCTCATTTTCACTCCCGATCACAATCCAGTTCCCAGACTTGCGGATGGCGGGTTGGATTGGTCCCAAGTGGTCGCCATTAAAATTTTGGGGGTGGAGGACACCCATGAGTAGCATGCACAAAAATCAATTCATCCCCGATTACACCGTTGTCCCCGGTGACGTGCTGCAGGAGTACCTCGATGACCTCGGCATGACGCAGGCCGAGCTCTCGATCAGGGCAGGTCTCGCCAAAAAAACCATCAACGAAATCATCAAGGCCAAGTCCCCCATCACCCCGGAGACCGCCTTAAAACTGGAGCGCATCTTGGGGCGACCGGCGCACTTCTGGAGCCAGCTCGAGCGCCAATACCAGGATGACTTGGCGCGGCTCGCCGACGCAGCGCGCATGCAATCGCACTTGGCGTGGCTCCCCAAACTACCGGTCAACGACATGGCCAAGTTGGGCTGGATAGCACGCCACAAGGACAAACTCGATCAACTCGAAGCCATTTTGCGCTTTTTTGGCGTGTCATCGCCCGCACAATGGGCAGAGCTATGGTGTGCCCATTTGGCGTTTTATCGCCAAACCCAGCACTGCCAAAAGAGCGCGGAAGCCATTAGCGCGTGGTTGCGCCAAGGGGAGCTCAGGGCGCAGCAGATGGAATGTGCTCCCTATGATCAGAAGCACTTTCAGTCTGTTCTCGCCGAAATCAGGGGGCTTACCAGGGATGACCCCGAAGTGTTTGTTCCCAAGCTCACTGCGCTATGCGCTTCGGCTGGGGTTGCGGTGGTGTTCGTGCCCGAATTGCCCAAGATGGGGGTTTGGGGAGCGACGCGCTGGATTGGGGGCAAGGCGGTTTTGCAGCTCAGCTTGCGGTATAAAAGCAACGACCACCTCTGGTTCACCTTTTTTCACGAAGCGGGGCACATCCTCAAACACGGCCGAAAAGATATCTTCATTGAAGGCAAAGACCTGGACGGGGAGAACGCAGAAAAAGAAGCCGACGCCTACGCCCGCGACATGCTCATTCCACCAGCCCGGATGCGCCAATTTTTGGCGGAGAAGCCATGGTCGCATGCGTCCATCCAGGCCTTTGCGAAAGATATCGGCATCGCCCCCGGCATCGTCGTTGGCAGAATGCAGCACGACAAGCACCTCCCCTACAACACACATCTCAACAAACTCAAAATCTCTTATCGCTGGAAGCCAGAGAACGCCCAATGAGTCTGAGTCTGTTTCAATAAGGCTTTCTCCCCGACTTGTTTCAAGAACAACCCTGGCGGCTTAAGATATCTCGCTGAATGCCCCGCTGAAAGACTCTGAACGGTCATTTGTGCATTTGTGGGCCAAGACATTTTTTGTCCCGCAGAGGGGGTATTATCTCCCCTGTGTCGCGCAGAACGCCAACCCACACAAACCGCGTTTTAATAAAGAGTGCTCATAAAATTATTGCGGCTGTGGCAAAGTGATCGAAGCCAAAAAAACGACACACATCGGGCAGAGAAAAGAACGCATTGCAGCGCCAACTTTGACAACGGAGATAGCATCAATGGCCATCAAAAAATCGGAACTCTACACACTTCTTTGGTCGAGCTGTGACAAACTGCGCGGCGGCATGGATGCCAGCCAGTACAAGGACTATGTCCTGGTCATGCTCTTCATCAAGTACATCTCCGACAAATACGCCAACTCCGATGATTTCTCGCCGCCGGTCAAGATACCCAAGGGCGCGAGCTTTCAGGACATGGTGCAGCTCAAGGGCAAGAGCGACATCGGCGACAAGATCAACACCCAGATTATCCAGCCGCTGATCGACAACAACTCTCTCCTAGCCCGCAGCGACTTCCCCGACTTCAACGATCCGAACAAGCTCGGCGAAGGCAAGGCCATGGTGGATCGCCTCACCAGCCTCATCGATATCTTTCAACAACCCGAATTGGACTTTTCCAAAAACCGCGCGGATCACGACGACATCCTCGGCGATGCCTACGAATTTCTCATGCGTCACTTCGCCACGGAGAGCGGCAAGAGCAAGGGCCAATTCTACACCCCCGCCGAGGTGAGCCGGGTCATCGCCAAGGTCATCGGCATTTCACCGCAAAACTCCGTTGGCGCCACCACGGCCTATGACCCCACCTGCGGCTCGGGTTCGCTGCTGTTGAAAGTGGCCGCCGAAGCGGGCAAGCGCATCACCCTTGAGGGCCAAGAAAAAGACGTGTCCACCGCGGGGTTGGCCCGCATGAACATGATCTTGCACGACTTCCCCACGGCGACCATTGTCGGTGGCAACACGCTCGCCGATCCCAAGTTCAAAGACAAAACTGGCGAAGGCTTGAAGACCTACGATTACGTGGTCGCCAATCCGCCTTTTTCGGACAAGGCCTGGAGCACCGGCATCACCCCGGAGACCGACGCTTACCAACGCTTCGAATGGGGCGTGCCGCCCGCCAAACAGGGCGACTACGCCTACTTGTTGCACATCATCCGCTCGATGAAGAGCACTGGAAAAGCGGCCTGCATTTTGCCCCACGGCGTGCTGTTTCGCGGCAACGCCGAGGCCGTCATCCGCCAAAAGCTGGTGCGCTCCGGGATGCTCAAGGGAATCATCGGGCTGCCCGCCAACTTGTTTTACGGCACCGGCATTCCCGCCTGCCTCCTGGTGCTCGATAAAGAAAATGCCAAGGCCCGCAAAGGGGTCTTCATGCTCGACGCCGCCAAGGCGTTCGCCAAGGACGGCAACAAGAACCGCCTGCGCGAGCAGGACATCCACAAAATCGTCGACACCTTCACCAAGCAAAATGACGTCCCCCGCTATGCCCGCATGGTGCCCTTCGACGAGATTTCCGACCCCAAAAACGACTACAATCTCAACCTGCCGCGCTACATCGACAGCGCCGAGCCCGACGACATCCAGGACATCGAGGGCCACCTGCACGGGGGCATTCCCGACCGGGACATCAACGCGCTGGATGCCTACTGGCAGGTGCTCCCCAACCTTCGGAAGACGCTGTTCGAGAACGCGGGTCGCCCGGGTTATGCCGCGCTGAAAATTCCCGTCGCCCAAGTGAAGGCCACCATTTTGCAACACGGCGACTTCGCGGGCTTCAAGGCCACCACCGCCGACGTCTTTGGCGACTGGCGCACCGCCAACCAGCCGTCCCTCGAAGCCTTTGGCAGAGAAGGGCAGCCCAGGACGCTCATCGAAACCATCGCCGAGGATATGTTGCGGCGCTTTCAAAAGGTGCCCCTGCTCGACGCCTACGACATCTACCAACACCTCATGAATTACTGGGTGGATACCATGCAGGACGATGCCTACCTCATCGCCGCCGACGGCTGGGTGGCCAAGACCCACCGCATCATAGAGGTGATCAAGAGCGGCAAGAACAAAGGCGAGGAGAAAGACAAGGGGTGGGCCTGCGATTTGCTTCCCAAGCCCTTTGTCGTCGCGCGCTATTTCGCGAAAGAACAGGCGGCCCTAGATGCCCTGCAAGACAAACTCGAGGCCGTGGAAGCTTCTCTTGAGGCGTTGGTGGAAGAACACAGCGGCGAAGAGGGTGTGCTCAACGATGTCAGCAACAAGACAGACGCCGAGAACGCCTATGTCCAGGCGCATGTCGTTTTATGGAATGAGAGCGATAAAGCGGCCTGCAGTGCTTACACCGCCCTCGTGGAAAGGGCCGAAGCGCACAAGCGAGAACTGAGCGCGCTCCAGGACCGCCCATATCTTTCGGCGCTGAAGAACAACAAGGGCAAACTAACCCTCAAGGCAGTTGACGCACGCCTGGCCGCCACCAAAGATCCGGCGGAACGCGCAATGCTGACCAACTATCTCGAAACGGACCAAGCGCAAAAGGCGGCCCAGAAAAAAGCGAAAGCGCTCTTTTCCCAGGTCGAGGGAGAATACCGAAAGCGACTGGCCGAAGCCCCCTTGCCCGAAGATTTATTGGATCTGCACGCCACCGTCCGTTACCTGAGCCTGCTCGGCGAACAAAGCGCGCTGAAGAGCGCGGTGAAAGAAGCGGATGCTGCGCTAGACGCGCTGGCCTACGAGAAGTACCCGCAGCTCAGCGTGGATGAGGTCAAGCGCCTGGTGGTGGAGGACAAGTGGCTGGCCGCCCTGTCGACGGCGTTACACGACGAGCTGGAACGCGTCTCGCAAACCCTCGCCGCTGCAATCCGCGATCTCGCCGAACGCTACGACACACCGCTTGCCGAGCTTGTGAAAGAAGTGGACGCGCTGACGGCAAGGGTGGAGGGGCATTTGAAGCAAATGGGGTTTGTGCAATGATGACAAAAACGACCCAGGCATCCCTTGGTGCCGCAATGCACACGGCGAGCGCGTGGGGGCAAAACATCCACGCGATGTCCCATTTTTCGGAGGGCGACCTTTTTTCGGAGGGCGACCATGGTTGAAACACCCAAGGGTTACAAACAAACCGAAGTCGGCCTCATCCCCGAAGATTGGCAGGTCTTTCGACTTAGTGACCATTTTCAAATTTTTGCTGGTGGAGACGTACCAAAAGATTCTGTTTCTCAGGTTCAATCTGAGGAGTTCCCTTATCCTATTTATGCCAATGCCATTACCAACAAGGGGCTATACGGGTTTACAAATCAGAAACGTTCTAACCCCCCCTGTGTGTCAACCTGGGTTTGCGCCACGTGATTTTGAGATAACATGCAAATCAGGGCCATGCAGGAGAACGAGATGCCAAAGCCACCCACCCCAGTTGAACCCAAAATCGAGCCGAGCCCGACGTTGGAAAAGCGAAAGCGCAGGTTTTTTACACCTGAGTACAAGCTGTCGCTCATACAGCAAGCCGATGCGTGCAAACATGGCGAGCTCGGTGCGTTGTTGCGCCGCGAAAA
>JAAYKL010000048.1 GCA_012522445.1 Myxococcales bacterium
ATCTCATGTTGCGCATATGTTACCTCCGTTGAGTTTTGTGCTTGATAATAACATTTCAACGCAATTTCGGGGCGGATAAACCTTACCATTTTCATCCACCAATCTATTCGCCGACGCCATTTGAAAGGGCGCAGGAAATAAATTTGTTTCACTATTGGCAGCGGCGCGCTGGAGAGGTGGCGTGGCATTTTTGGCAGGCGCCCGCATGCGCATTGGCCAGGCGGCGGCAGCGCTGGGAAAACCCCGGCGGGTGGGGGTTGATGCGGCTGTGACACCGAATGCAGCTCGCCTCGTTGTGACAAGAGACACACGTGATTAGGTCGTTTTTGGCGCGGCGGCAAATCTCAGCGGGGGACTTGCCCTTGTGGAACTGCACTGGGTTGGTGCTGCGCACCCCCACGGGCGAGCTGGGGGCGCGTCCCGAGCGGCGATGACAGTCGAGGCAAAAGCTCTGCTGCCGGTGACAGCGGGAACAGGCCGCCTCGTCGATGCGCGCCGACAGGGCGTGGGCGGTCATCCAGCCCGGGGGATGGTGGCGTTTCACCGCGCGCCGCCCTGCGTGGCAATCCGTGCAGTACTTTTGCGCGTGGCAGTTTTGGCAAAACGACGCGTTGGCTCCGGCCGAGGCCCCGTGGGTGCGCTCCCAGGCGGCGCCGTGGGTCGGTCCGGCGAGCCAGGTGGGCGGGACCCGGCGCACCCCGTCGGCGTCGTGCTTCATGCGACCATCGGGGTGGGTGAGGTGACAGGTTTTGCAAGCCGTGTTGGCGCGCTGTTGCCGGTGGCAGTCGTAGCAGCGTTGCATCCGCGACGACGGCGGCACCACCTCGGGGCTGTCACTGTGGCAAGTGGCACAGGGCAAGTCTTTGTGGGGCGTGTGCGAAAACCGGATCTTCAGCGGCGCCGAAGCCGTGGCCTGGGACATCGCTTGCCCCGCCACCAGGGAGAGGCCAACCCCCAGCACCGCCAACGCTCCCCAGCCGATGCGCGTCATTGCCTTCATCGCCACAACTCCCAGCGCAACCACACCATGCCCGCCAAGTACGCCGCGCTGCCCCGGCCGTAAAAATTTTCGAGTTCCCCCATGAGGTAGGTCAGCTTGGCGATGCGAAAGCGCAGCGACGCCACGGCGCCGACCTGAAAACCGCGCCACTCGCGGGCCATGGCATCGGAGAGCATGTACACCACGCCCCGCAGCCCCAGCCAAAGGCGCTGTCCCCAAAAGGCCCGCCGCCCTTCCACGTCGATGCCGGCGCGGGTCTCTCCCCACACCTTGGCCCAATGCCACGACACCAGTTGCTCGCGCTGCCAGGCGGTGTGGCGCAAGCGCAGGTCTACGCCGGCACCGGCCAGGGCGCGCCCGGTGACCTCGTCTCCGCCCATGTCGGCGGCGTCGTCCTCGAAGCGCAAGAAGCCCGACGCTGTGCCCTGCCAGGCCGGGCCAAAGCCCCGCTCGACGCGCAGTTGCAGGTCGCGGCGCGGCAGGTAGTAAAACACGTTGAAAATCGAGTCGGCGTCAAAGGTGGGGCGAAACAAGTCGTAGCCCACCCACACCCAGGTATCGCCAAAGGGCGACAGGCCCAAGGCGGCGTTGGCGCTGGACACCAATGTGCCCTCGCGCAGGGCGGCGCCCCAGTTGTCCCGGCGGTCCAGCAGGGGGTGCGTCACCAGCTCGCCGCGCAGGGCGACACGCTCATTGCCCGCGTAAAAGTGGGCCCCCACAGCGGCCTCGCGCAGCGCCGATGCCGGCCCCACCAGGCGCATGGCCAGGGCCGCCGCAAACCAAGGCCGCGGAGAGAACGAGAGCTCGGCCCCCCAGGCAATCGTCGTCTCGCCGTCGGTGCGATCGCGGTATTGGTGCGCCTCCAGCCCCTCGCGGCCGCCGTTGTCGATGCCGTCCAGCAGCGGGGACACGTGCCCCAGGCGTTGGTCGGCGCGCACGGGCATGCCCAAGAACGCCGAGACCTGCCAGCCCTTGGGAAAGTGCAGCGTCACGTCTACGCCGTCGAGCGCCAAAAAACCGGTGGCGTCCAGGCGAAACTGCCGGCCGATGCGCAGGTCCAGCGCGCCCCGGGCCAGGCCTTGCATGTCGAGCCAGGCCGCGAGCGCCTCGACGCGGGAGGCGGACAGCCCGGGCACATAGCGTTCCTCGCGCTGTGGCGACACCTCGGCGCTGTCGATGCCCAGATCGCCCAAGAAGCGCATGTTGGCCATGAGGGAGATTTGCCATCCCGGCGCGTCGTTGTGGGCGGCACCCGGCACGACGTGCCACGCCGCCAGTTGCAGGTCCTCGACGATGTTGCGCCGCGCAATGGTGCTGCCGTCGGCGGCCGCAAAGGAATCGCCGCGCAGCCACAAGTCGCTGGCGACCTGCTGGTGCCACGCTGTCGCGATGCGGCCCTGCCCCAACAAAAGCAGGAGCAGTCCCGAAAAGATCAGTCGATATCGCACACGCGGACCCCGCCGAACTCGTGGACCAGCAAGTCGTCGTAGTGGTCGGCGTAATGCCCGATGCGCGCGAGGATTTCGGCGACTTCCACGCGGCTCAAATCCAGCACGCTGCGCTCGGTGGCCAGCACCACGACGCCGTCTGCGACGATACCGAACGCGATGCCCAGCACCTCGCTGGCGTTGAGCACCAGCAGCCGTTCGAGGAGGGCGCGCGGCAAGGGCGGTGAGAAGCGCACGATGGGGGAGACGACGCGCAGTCTCGCGGGTTGTGACGCGGTGCCCGGGAGGAGCGAGATCAACACGGTGGCCGACCCCTTGCCGATTTCCCAGGCGCAGCCCGCGGTGACGCTCTTCATGCGGTTGGCCTCTGGATCTAAGCCCAACTCCTGCAAAACGCCCTCGACCACCTTTTGGGCTTTGTCGATGCCGCTGTCCGATGTGCTGTTGCTCATGACGCCTCCTGTGACATGCGATGATGCGCCCATGCTCGACCAAAGGGCGCCGGACTGTCAAGGATTTGTCGGGCCGCAGCGCCCAGGGGCAATGGCGTTTGGGGCCAGACTTAAAACGAGAAGGCGTGGGTGCGCTTGGCTTTCCCGAAGCTCACCCCCACCGGCGGGTCGGACTGCCCAGAGTAATTGTAACCCCAGCACAAGGCCTCGCCGGTGTCCAACCTAACCCCACAGGTGTGCCAACCGCCCGCACCCAAGACGCCAACGCCGTCCACCGATGAACTGGCCGCGCCATCATCGCATCCCCAGAGCCCCATGAAGCACACCAGCCCCAACACCCAATAGCCCTGGACTCCTTTGCGCATCGCACCCTCCTTGTTTTTGTTTCGCTTTGTTTTGGGCAACGCCCTCGCGCGTCACTCCATCGTCCCGTCATTCCAGTCGCCGGCATCATGCATCTCGTCGGCGCCGAACAGCGTTTCGTAGGCAACCGCCGTAATGATGTAGATGAGCGGGGCGGTAAAAAATATGCCGATGCCCAGGAAGATGACGCCCAGGCCACCGATGATCCCGGCGACCAGCCCCACGAACAAGGGCATCGTAAAATCGCCCGCCGCGGTGAGCTCGAAGATTTTTTTCAACGCATCCACTGCCGACAGGCGCTCATAGACCACAAACAGCATTCCCCACGCGAAGAAGGGCGAAAACAACAACCCCACAGCGATTTTGACAACGGGAACGAGAGACAAAATAAAAATCGCGATGGACAGGAGCAAGAACAGCAGAAACGCCTGCCCAAACACCTCAAAGCCCTGAAACACGTCGCCCACAGTTGGCTTGTTGGGGTCGTTGCGCATCACGCGGCGCACGATCATGAGAAACCCCGCTATCATCGGTGTCGCAAGAATTCCGAGCGTCACCACTGACAGCAACCCACACACGAGAAACGACACGAACAAGAGGTCAAAATTTGCTCTGTAGAGCGCCCATCCTTTTTTGATTTCATCGCCAACATCGAGTCTTGGTAGGGACATTGCACTCCTTCTGCGCGCCACAGCGCGGGGCAACACCAGGGCGCTTGCGAGAAACGCACCAGGACAATATGCAAAGTGCCATTTGACAACATCTGCCATGATTCGCCAGCCCAATTTCATGCGCGATGGAAAAGCCGGGCCAGCGGCTGATGTCGAGGCGATCAGAGTGATTCGGGAGGGCAGAGCGATTTGGGAGGGGGCTTAAAGTTCGGGCTCGGTGCCGGTGAGGCGGACAAAAATCTCGCGGTATTTCTCCTGGGTTTTTCGCACCACGTCCGCCGGAATTTCGGGGCCGGGATAGCGTTTTCCCCAGTCGAGTGTTTCGAGCCAGTCGCGCAGGTATTGCTTGTCGAAGCTCTCCTGGTTTTGCCCCTCGACGTATTTGTCGGCGGGCCAGTACCGCGAGCTGTCCGGGGTGAGCACCTCGTCGATGAGCACGATTTGCCCGTCGACTTCGCCGAACTCGAACTTGGTGTCCGCCAAGATGATGCCGCGCTCCAACGCAAACCCGCGCGCCTTGGCGTACACCTCGAGGGTTAAGTCGCGCAGCGTCGCCGCAGGCCCCGCGCCGATGATGTCGGCGGATTGGGCGAACGAGATGTTTTGATCGTGTCCGTCGTCGGCCTTGGTCGAGGGCGTGTAGAGCGGCGGATCGAGCCGGGCGCTGAGGGCCAGTCCCTTGGGCAGTTGGTGCCCGCAGACCGCGCCTGTGCGCTGGTAGTCCTTCCAGCCCGAGCCCACCAGGTAGCCGCGGGCGATGCACTCCACGTCGAAGCGCGCCGCCTTTCGCACCAGCATGGAGCGCCCCCGCAGGTAATCGCGGTAGGGCGCCAACACCGCCGGATAATCGGCGACGTCAGCGGACACCAGGTGGTTGGGCATGCCCAGTTGCGCAAACCAAAACACCGAGAGCTGCGTGAGGATTTTGCCCTTGCCCGCGATGGGGGTGGGCAGGACGACATCGAAGGCGGAGATGCGATCGCTGGCGACCATCAACAGGTGTTCGCCCAAATCGTACATGTCCCGCACCTTGCCTTGGTGCACCAGGGGCACATCGGTGATGGGGGTCTCAAATGCTGGCTTCATGGCGAAGCTCCTTCATCGGGGGATGTGGCGTACGGCGCCGGCCGTTGTGTGGGCGCAGCGCCGCACGGCAGTGATAAAAGACGCGGGACCGATTAGCCCAAGCGCTTCTTGAGAGCGGCGATTTCGTCTCGCAGCTCTTGGGGCAGGCGATCTTTGAAGATGGGATAGTGGTTGGCTTCGATGTCCTCGAGCTCTTTTTTCCAGCCTTCGACATCGACGGCCAGCAGCTCTTTCATGTCGTCTTCGGTGACGCCGTCGGGACGCGAGATGGCATCGATGGTGGGCATGATGCCGATGGGGGTCTCCACCGACTGTCCGGCGACGCCGTCGCACTGGCCAAAGATCCACGCCAAGACGCGGCTGTTATCGCCGTAGCCCGGCCACAGCCACTTGCCGTCCTCGGTTTTGCGGAACCAGTTGACGAAGAAGATTTTGGGCAGCTTGCTGGCGTCGGCCTTGGCGCCGAGGGTGAGCCAGTGCTTGAAGTAGTCGCCCATGTGGTAGCCGCAGAAGGGCAGCATGGCGAAGGGGTCGCGGCGAATGGTGCCCACCTTGAGGTCGAGGGCGGCGGCGGTGATCTCGGAGCCCGTGATCGAGCCCATGAACACACCGTGTACCCAGTTCATGGCCTGGTTGACCAACGGGATGGTGCTGGGGCGGCGTCCGCCAAACAAGAAAGCGTCGATGGGCACGCCGTTGGGGTCTTCCCAGTTGGGGGCGATGCAGGGGCAGTTGGCGGCGCGCGCCGTGAAGCGGGCGTTGGGGTGAGCGGCTGGCGGTTGGGCTTTGTTGCCTTTGTCTTGTACCCAGTCGTTGCCCTTCCAGTCGATGAGCTTGCCGGGGGCGTCGTAGCCCATGCCCTCCCACCAAACATCGCCGTCTTCGGTTAAGGCCACGTTGGTGAAGATGGTGTCTTTTTCAACCGAGCGCATGGCGTTGGGGTTGGAGTCCATGCTGGTGCCCGGCGCCACGCCAAAGAAGCCCGCTTCGGGGTTGATGGCGTACAGGCGGCCGTCGTCGCCGAACTTCATCCAGGCGATGTCGTCGCCCACGGTCTCGACCGTCCAGCCGGGGATGGTGGGGACCAACATGGCGAGGTTGGTTTTGCCGCAAGCGCTCGGGAAGGCCGCTGCCACGTACTTGGCCTTGCCTTCGGGGCTGGTGATTTTGAGGATGAGCATGTGCTCGGCCAGCCAACCTTCGTCGCGGGCTTGTACCGAAGCGATGCGCAGGGCCAGGCATTTTTTGCCCAGCAGCGCGTTGCCGCCGTATCCCGAACCGTAGGACCAGATGAGGCGCTCTTCGGGGAAGTGGGCGATGTACTTTTGATCGAGGGGGGCGCAGGGCCACAGACCGTTATCGGTTTCGCCTTCGGCCAGGGGTTTGCCCACCGAGTGCAGGCAAGGGACGAACTCGCCGTCGTCGCCCAACACCTTGAGCACTTCGGTGCCCACGCGGGTCATGATGTGCATGTTGGTCACAACGTAGGCGCTGTCGGTGATCTCGATGCCGATTTTGGCGATGGGCGAACCCACCGGGCCCATGGAGAACGGGATGACGTACAGCGTGCGGCCCTTCATGCAACCGTCGTAAAGGGCGGACATGGTTTTTTTGAGTTCGTCCGGGTCGATCCAGTTGTTGGTGGGACCCGCGTCCTCTTGGGTGCGGCTCGCGATGTAAGTGCGGTTTTCAACGCGGGCGACGTCCGAGGGATCGGAGCGGAACAAAATGCTGTTGGGGCGCTTGGGCAGGGCTTTGGCCACGCCATCTTTTAGCATCAGGTCGACCAGGCCGTCGTATTCGGCCTTGGAGCCATCGCACCATACTACGGCGTCGGGCTTGGTCAGCGCGGCGATCTCATCGACCCAAGCGATGAGTCTTTTGTGATTCGTGGGGACTTGCGTGTTGCTCATGGAATCTCCTTCAGTGGTGTTTGGCAGCGCGGCGAAGCGTCTCTAAGTGCCGCAAAGGCATATCGAATCGTTTTGCGCGGCCGGTTGTTTGCTCAGCGAATTCAATTGATTACTTTCCACAGAATGAAGCGGCATTTCTGGGAGCATCGCGCGCCTTCGTTGTTCGCCGTTGCGACGCATCGTAAGGCATTTGATGCGCGGTATTAAATATCGACTTCCTTGGCACTGTCAAGCCACGCACCTTCTGTTGGATTGAGTCAAAAAACGAATCGCCAGGCGAAGTCCGATGGCGGCGTTTTTTTCGCAGCGCGGCCAAGTGTTTTTGCAACATTATGAAATTAACGCATTGATTCGCCATTGGAACTCATTATGCAAAAAGCCTCGATAGTTCTTAAAAAAGCAGCTTTCCCAAGCCGCTGTTTGAGGCGGCGTACCGTGGAGGCGACATGGAGACCCGAGAGAAAGCGCGTCTGGCCAGGCAGGCATCTTTTCAACTGGCCACCATCCCCGCAGCGATCCGCAATGAGGCCATCGGCAAAATGGCGGCGCTGCTCAAGGCCCACACCAACGACATCCTTGCGGCCAACGAAACCGACATGGCCGCAGCCCGGCAAGAGGGCATCAGCGACGTCCTCATCAAACGCCTGGGCCTAAACGAACAAAAGCTCGACGACATCATCGCTAGCCTCAACGACGTCCAACGCCTGCCGGATCCCCTGGGCAAGAAGAGCCTCGTCCGCGAACTCGACGACGACCTGCTGCTCGAACGCATCTCCACACCCATCGGCGTCATCGGCATCATCTTCGAGTCGCGCCCCGACGCCCTGGTGCAAATCTCAAGCCTGTGCGTTAAGTCGGGCAACGCGGCCATCTTAAAAGGCGGCAGCGAGGCGCTCCACACCAACCGCGCGCTCTTCGCCTGCATCTCGCAAGCCCTCGCCGACACCGACCCGCGCTTCGCCGGAAGCCTGCACATGGCGGAGACCCGCGAGGACATCGCCGCGCTGCTGGCCCTCGACAGCGACATCGATTTGATGATCCCCCGCGGCTCCAACGAGCTGGTGCAGCACATCCAAAACAACACCAAAATCCCGGTGATGGGGCACGCTGATGGCATCTGTCATGTGTACATCGACAAAGACGCCGACCTGGAGATGGCCCTGCGCATCACCCGCGACGCCAAGTGCCAATACCCCGCGGTGTGCAATGCGGTCGAAACCCTACTGGTCCACGCCGACATCGCCGCGCGCTTCTTGCCCGCGCTGCCCCAAACCCTGGCCGATGTCGCCCTCCGCGGCTGTGCGCGCACCCAACAGCACATCGCCTGCGAGGCCGCCACTGAAGAGGATTGGCGCACCGAGTACAACGACCTGGTGCTCGCCATCCGCATCGTCGATTCCCTGGACGACGCCATCGCGCACATCAACACCTTCGGCAGCCACCACACCGACAGCATCGTGACCAGCGACAGCGCGGCCGCCGAGCGCTTCTTGGCGGGGGTCGACTCCAGCTCCGTCATGTGGAACGCCTCCACCCGCTTCGCCGACGGCTTTCGCTACGGCTTCGGCGCCGAGGTGGGCATCTCCACGCACCGCATTCACGCCCGCGGTCCCGTGGGCCTCGAAGGCCTGGTCACCTACAAGTACCGCATCGTCGGCAGCGGCAACATCGTCGCCGACTACGCTTCGGGAGCGCGCGCGTTCACGCACAAGACCCGCAAGGAATAGGCATGAAACGCGACTTCTCCAACGTGAAGCGCCTGGTGATCAAAATCGGCACCAACACGCTCTCCAAAGACGGCAAGATCAACATCGACTACATCGAAAGCGTGGCCGGACAGGTGGCGTCGATCAAGAGCCGCGGCATCAAGCCCCTGCTGGTCTCCTCGGGGGCCATCGGCTTTGGCGCCAGCGAGCTGGGCATCGAAAAAAGGATAACCAAGACGCGCCTGAAACAAGCCTGCGCCGCCGTGGGACAGCCCATGCTCATGCACCGCTACCGCCTGGCCTTTCAGCAGTTCGGCATCCCCATCGGCCAGGTGCTCATCACCAAGGACAACTTCGACAACCGCGACACCTCGGTCAACCTGCGCACCTCGGTCGAAACACTCCTGGAGCTGGGGGTGGTGCCCATCTTCAACGAAAACGACTGCGTCTCCACCCGCGAGATCGCGCCCTACATCGGCGACAACGATCAGCTCAGCGCCTACATCGCGAGCAACCTCGACGCCGAGCTCCTCATCATCCTCACCGACATCGACGCCCTCTACGACAAAAACCCTCGGCAATACCCCGACGCCAAGCCCATCCATTACGTCGAAAAACTCACCGACGAAATTTTTCAAAGCGCAGGCGACGCGGGCAGCACCTTCTCCACCGGCGGCATGAAAACCAAGCTCAAGGCCGTGGCCATCGCCGCCGAAGCCGGCTGTCACACCGTATTGGCCCACGGCGCCGAGAGCCGCATTTTGGCGCGCATCATCGACGGCGAAAAGGTGGGCACCTGGTTTGCCCCTGGCGAGCGCTTGAGCAACCGCGTCCGCTGGATCCTCAACTCCACGCCCCACGGCTTCCTAGAAGTCGACGCCGGCGCCGAGCAAGCCCTCGAGAGCCGCAAGAGCCTGTTGCCCTCGGGCATCCGCCACATCGAGGGCGAGTTCAACCCGGGGGACGTCATCCTCATCAACCGCAAGTTCAAGGCCGTGGCGGGCTCCAGCAGCTCCGACATGCGCCGCATCATGGGGCGCCACTCCAAGGACGCCGCCGACATCCTGGGCCGCGAAGTCAAGCGCGACGTCATCTCGCGCTCCTCCGACATCGTGCGGGTGCGGCCGTTTTTCAACGAAGAGTGACCGGCGCGCCACAGCGCAAACAACAGCGTGAATTGTAAAGGTGGCGGCGGGAACGAACCCCGCGCTCAGTACGTGGTGATGTTCCAGATCATGGCCGAGGCGGGCACCAGGCGTCGGTTCAAATCGGTTTTGGCGAAGCCGCCGTCGCGGTGCACGTAGCGGCGCAAGAAGCCGTGGCGATCATCGGCGACGTAGAGTTCGAGCTTGCCGTCACCGTCTAGGTCGGCCATCCAGGCAGCGTGCTCGAAGCCCGCGGACTCCTTGTCGATAATCGATGTTTTCCAGCCGGTGTCGGTTTTCTCGATGAGGTGAATGCCCGAGGAGAACGCCGCGGCCACCAGGTCGGTGCGGCCGTCGTGGTTGATGTCGCCCGCGATCAAGAAGCGGCAAAAGCGATCGGGGATTTGGGCGATGCGCGTGCCGGTGAAGCCCTTCTTGGCCTTGTCGTAGTCGTAGCGGTAAATCTCGACGGGCACTTCGATTTTCATCCCGGTCCCCATCTGGGCCTCCAGCACAGCGTAGAGTTCGGACACGCCGTCGCCATCTACGTCTGCCACCAAAATCTCTTTGATGTGCCGGCTGTCGAACTCGGCCACCACCGACTTGTCGAAGGAGGTGCCGTTCCAGGCGTAGCGCATCACGGCGCCGCCCTGCTTGTGCCCCGAGGCGGTGTTGGGATCGCTCGGCGTCGCGTATATCTCCATTTTGCCGTCGCCGTCCAGGTCACCCACTTCAATTTCGTGAACGAAGGTGTCGGGCTTGCGATCGATTTCCTCGATGCGAAAGGTGTCGCCTTGGTTCCACGCCACCACCACCACGCCTTGATCGTGGGTGGCAATGGCCAGGTCGGGCTTGCCGTCGCCGTCGAAGTCGGCCACTTCCATGTCGCGCAGGCGATCGAACTTGCCGCCGAAGCTCGTGTGCCACAGGGTGCGCCCCTGCCACTTGCCATCTTCCTGGCGGGTCCAGCGTTTCAGCCGCGCCTCAGCCGCGCCGATGGTGATGATGTCGCCGTCGCCAAAGGGGATGGCCTTGTGAAACACGTTGGACTCGGTATCGCGGAAGCGCTCCACCTGGGCGCCGTTTTCGCCCGGCGTGACGATCAACAGCTCGGCCGCATCCGGCACGACATACCGACCCGCATCGTTTTGCTTAAAACTCGACTGCGCCACCAAGAGCGACTTGCCGCGCACCGGCGCTGGTCCCGGCGGGGTTTCGGGGACCACGGCGCTGGGCGTCGGGACCGTTGGGGACTCAGCCTTGGCAGCAGCCGATGATGGTTTCGAGGCGTCGGGCGCAGCCGGTTCGCCACCGCATCCCGCCCACATCGCCGCAACCAAAAGGAACAACACACATCTCTTCATCCGATTTTCCTCCTGAAATCAATTTGTGTTCTTGGCTTGGCGGGCCATACCGTCTTGGCATCGCGCCAATGGTTGCGTCCCGCGCATTCAACGGTATAGAAATGAAGCATTGCTTTGGCAAGTTCCCAAACCAAACAACCCAAAGGAACTCTCATGACCGCCATCCCCGACAACTGGCACCTGCTCCACAGCGCCGCCGACATCGCGCAGCGCGTCGCGCAAATGGGCGCGCAAATTCGCCGCGACTATGCGGGCAAGCCCCTCACGCTGCTCGTCGTGCTCAAGGGCAGCTTCATCTTTGCCGCCGACCTGTGCCGCGCCATCGATCTGCCCATGCATATCGAGTTCATGGCCCTGCGCTCCTACGGCGACGAAACCACCACCAGCGGCGTCGTGCAAATCACCCTCGACATGCGCTTCCCCGTTGAAAACACCCACGTACTAATCGTCGAAGACATCGTCGACACGGGGCTCACCCTCGACTACCTGCGCCAAAACCTCGTCCTGCGCCGACCGGCCTCGCTGCGCCTGGTCTCGTTGCTGCACAAACCCAGCCGCACCGTGCGCCCGGTGACCATCGACTACCTGGGCTTCGAAGTGCCCGACCACTTCATCATCGGCTACGGCCTCGACAACGCCGGCCAGTGCCGCAACCTACCGGACATCGGTTACATCGCCCCATGAACCGCGACGCACCCGAGGACGACTCTCGCGCTGGTGTCCCGCACAACAGCGAGCCCACCCCCGAGCTCTACGACCGCCCTTGGGTACGCTGGGTGCTCTACGTGCTCATTCCCCTGGCCCTGCTCGTCGTGCTCATCGCCGGCATCCAGGTGTCGCGTCTGCGCATCCAACACAACATCATCATCTACAGCCAAAAGGAGTTGCGCAGCGGACGCCCTGCCGCGTTGCGCGTGCTGCTCATCGACGACCAGAGCGGCTTCTTGTTGCCCGATCACGTCCACGCCGAGCTCGAGCGCGACGAAACGCGCCACACGCTATTTTCACAGGCCACCACCGGTGCGGGATACGCCTCGGGCTTCCACTACACCCTGCCGGCCTGGACGCCAGGGCCCGCTACCCTCGCCTTGCACATCCGCTTCGACAATAAGCAGCGCACTGTCCGCAGCCCCATTGTCATCGGCGACGCGCCACAGCGAGAGTCCCTCGTCGTTCCCGACGACGCCCCGCTAAAACTGCGCCACAGCGAGCTGCGCCAGGGGGGCAACACAATTGCTTTCTCCGCCGAAGACCGCGCGCTCTTCTCCGGGGTGCCCAACCGCCTGTTCTGGCACATCACTGGCGCCGAGCGGCAGCCCATTGCCACCCAGCGCACCGCGATGCAGCACCTCGCTGTCCCAGGCGCTCCCCCTGCGGTCATCGATGTGCAGACCGACGCCGCGGGCCTCTTCGCGATGCGGGTCACGCCCTTCGACACCCAGTTGCGCTTTGCGCTGCCAGCAGGGCCGACTGGTGAGACGACCGGTGACACTGACAGAGACAAACTCAGTGAGGCGCCTGACACCGCCGGTGACAAACCCAGTGAAACGACCGAAGATACCGCCGCATCAGATACCGCCGCAGAGGACCGCTCCGCCCTCCCCGCCGAAATCGTCTTGCCGGTGGTCTACGGCGGCATTGGGATCGACATGGCGCACCCGGTGCTGGCTAGCGGCGCTCCCCTGGTCTTCGATGTCGTCCAGCTCAGCCCTGGAGCGGCCCTGTACGCCGACCTCTTCCACGAGGGGCAGTGGACGATGGCCGCTGCCGCCTGGGCCGACGGAACGGGCAAGGCCACCTTTCGCCTCGACGCGCCACCGCTGCCGGGATGTTACCGGCTGCAAGTCACGGCCACGCCCATCGATCCGGGCCGCAAAATCGCCGTGCGGCATTTTTATGTAACGCCCACAGACGCACCCTCCATCTCAGCCAAAACCCTGCTGGCCCTGTTGCCCGAAAAGGAACACCCCTGGGCAACAACCCTGGAGAATCACCTCGCTTTAATGGCTGAGAGTCATTTAGAAAAGACTCATTTAGAAAAGACTGAGAGTCATTTGGAAAAGGCCAGCCAACACCTGGCGGCCTTTGTCTTTTCCCGCATGTACGCCGGTCACGCCGTTGTCAACCCCCTGCGCATCAGCCGCCCCGAAGACGACGCCGAACTCGCCGCGTACCAACAGCGCTTCCAGCGCGCGGCCCTCTTCATCATCGCCTGCCTCGGGCTCGCTGTGGCCATCTTCATCGCGCTCATGGCCCGCGCTGCCGTACGGCGCGAAGCCCACCTCCTCTCCCTCTACGACGACGCTCCCACGCCAAATCACTCTCAGCCATTAATGCCCAAGAGCAGACATCTTCTCCTTCGTCTCCCCTGGCTCTCTATCATTTTGCTGTTATTGGTTGTCTTGGCCGCCTTTGCCGCCGGAGGTCTGCTGCTCACCACCTTGCGCTGGTACTAAACGGGTACCAAACGCGCTATTTTCACCCCGCCAAATACACCCCGACACTGCACGGCCAGAAGGCGCGAGAAATCGTTCAATGCCGGACCGACGCGCTGAACAATTGCGCGTCGATGCTACCTATGCAGCCGTCGCAGTGGAAAAAACCCGGATGATGGGCGGCCGCAGACTACTCGGTGGAAAAACCTTGAGCAGCTTGCCCGACAAGTATTCCCGGGACGCCGCACGGTATGCTTTTAAAAAGGCTCTATACGCCACGCGGTACGCCTCGTATGCGGCAATGGTGGCGGCGTGGCAAAGCGGGCACGGGGTCCAGGATGCACGATTTTTTGGCATTCCCATCGGTTTGATTTTGGCGCGTCCCGCGGCATTCTTGGCCTTGCGACCGGACTTTCGGCGCTCAGCGAAAAAGCGGGCCTCTCGAACGGCAACCTCCGCGGCGATATGCGCACGGCGCGATTTATCGGAAAGTTTCTCCATGCCCGGCAGCGGCGTAAAAAGCAGCAGCGCGGTCTTGGCATACGCTTGGAGCGGCCGTCTGCGCCCCTCGAGGTGCCATGTCGTGCGATCTATGTATTCAAATTCAGCGAGCGCGTCCGTGGTTTGAAACACGTACGACGAAAAGCCCTCCCATTCGGCGACGCTGTCGCAGAGGCCGTCTTTCACCGGGTTGGTTAAAGCGTAGTAAAAGCACGAAAGGACGCTCTCATCGTCGAGGCAGTGGATGTCGTTGGCGGGCCTGCCGAATACCGCTCCGGTTTTGCCGAAGAGGCGGTTAATTTCCTCAGCCACCAGACGATTAAAGAGTTGGCGAAAGCGGACGAAGCGGGTGGCGGCTTCAGAGGAATCGTCAGTGGGGGCGATGCCGTAGTGAATGTGGTTGGTGTTGGCCTCGAGCCAGTAGAGCTTGACGGGAAACTTCTCTTGGGCGCGCGCGGCGCTGGCGCCGATGATCTTGCGCACTTCGGGGCATGGTTTGAACAAAAATCGGCGTTCGCTGGTGCGTTGTGTACATGAGGTGACGACGTCTGCGCGGATCCATCTAATGCGTGCCATGGTGGCCTCCTTTGGTTTTGTTATCCGCAGGTATATCGGCCGTTTTTTCGCGATGTTTCCGCCAACTGATAAAAAATATGAAAAAATGTAAAGAAATGACTCTAAGCCATAAGAAAGGCCATAAGAAAGGCCTTATTTTTCGTCTTGTGCAGCGTCTTTGGGGGACGCGCTGGAAGTAGGGGGCACGTAGGTGGGCAAACGCGTCAAGCGCTCAGCGGCCTCCTTGTCGGGGAACAGCGCCGATGCCACCACCGAGAGGGTGAGCAGCCCAGCGATGATGCCCAGCGAGACGGCGATGGGCACGGGATACCAATCGGCGAGCAACATTTTGGCCCCCACAAAGGCGAGCACCAAGCCCAAGCCGATTTTCAAAAAACGAAACTGACCGATGAGCCCCGCGAGCAAAAAGTACAGCGCCCGCAGCCCCAAAATCGCAAAGATGTTCGAGGTGAAAATGATGAAGGGGTCGCGCGAGATGGCGAACACCGCTGGGATGGAATCGACGGCGAACACGATGTCAGTGGCCTCGACCACCACCAACACCATGAGCAGCGGCGTGGCAAACCACTTGCCCCCTTCGCGCACAAAGAAATGCGCTTCGCGGTAATCCGGCACCGAGCGCACGAGGCGGTGAAAGAGGCGCAGCACCGGGTTGCGTTCCGGATGAGCTTCCTCGTCGCTGGAGAACAACAGCTTGATACCGGTAATGATGAGAAAGACGCCAAAGACGTACAGCACCCAGTGAAATTTGTAGATCATCGCCGCGCCCGCAAAGATGAACACGCCGCGCATGATCAACGCCCCCAAGATGCCCCAGAAGAGCACCCGGTGCTGCAATTGCGCCGGCACCGCAAAGAAGGTGAACAGCACAAAGAAGACGAACAAATTATCGACAGAGAGGGCCTTCTCAATCAGGTAGGCCGTGAGAAACTCCAGCGCCTTCTCCGAACCGAAGTATGCGTAGACCCCGGCGTTGAAGATGAGCGCCAACGAAATCCACACCAGGCTCCACACCGCGGCCTCGCGCGTGCTCACCCTGTGGGCCTTGCGGTGAAAGACCCCGAGGTCCAACGCCAGCATCAAGATGACAAACAGAATAAAGCCAACCCAGAGATGGAGCGTACCGACGCTTTCTATGCCCATGAGACCTCCCGCAAAATGCGCGCTGCGAAGTGTACAGCACTGCTCACTTCTTCGGCAATTAGAATTGTGGCATTTGCGACGCGCCGGTGCTGAGGTGTAACGGGGCCGGCAAGGGGCAGCCGCGCGAACTGCGGTTCAGGCGATGCGGCAACTCTGAAACGGATTTTCGGACAAAATGCACTGCACGCGGGGATGCTCCTGAAAGAGCGCGCGGTGCTTGGGGGTTTCGAAGAAGCTGGCCTTGTGGGCAATGGCTTCGCGGGCGCGAGACAATGCCCGTTGCGCCCCTTGAAAATCTTCGCACAAGTGCAACGTGTGAGCGCGGCGCCACCAGATGGTTTCGAGCTGCCGGATGATGTGCAGGTCGCCGATTTTGTCCTCGAGGAGATCGGTGGCGGCCAGGGCTTCCACCGACCGCCCCAAGAAGGCCAGGGCCAAACCGCGTAGGGCAGCGCCGTGCACCACTTCGGCCTCGGTTTGACTCGTCTGCGCCATAATTGTGGCTTCTTCGGCGGCTTTCAATCCGCGCACGAGGTCGCCGTTTTGAATGCAGGCCGCCGCCAACAATTGGCGATGCCGCATCAACGACATGCGGCTGTCGGCCACGATGTGGTTGTCGAGCAACTGCAACAAGAGTTCTTGCGCCTCCGCCGGGTCGCCGCTCTCCAGCAGCAATTGCGCCATGCCGAATTCGGCCTCCACCTCGCCCACGGGCTCGTAGTTGTTGCGGCAAATGCGCAACGCGTCGGTGAGCAATATGCGGCCGCGTTCGAAGTCGCCCATCTCGATGCGCACGTCGGCACAGGCCACCAGCTTTCGGCCGCGCTCGCTGATGTCGCGGATTTGGCGATCGATGTCCACGGCGTGCTCCAAAAAATCGATGGACTCGATGAGGTTGCCCTGGGCCTGGGCGAGCAAACCCAAGTTTTTGAGCTGCGTGGATTCGTTGCGGCGATCGCTCAGGCGCCGGAAGAACACCATCGACATGGCCAGGGGCAAGGCCGCCGCGCCGATGCGCCCCATCTCCATCAACACCAACCCCTGGAAGCCCAAAATACGCGCCTTGAGATAGCGGTCGTCCTCGCTGTCGTCGAGAAGAGACAGCGCCCAACGGCAGCAGTCCATGGCGCGGTTCAGCTTGCCTTTTTCGATGCAAACGTAGCCCAGGGCGCGCAGGGACTCGACCTGGGTTTCGCGGTCTTGGGCCCCCCGGGCGTACCGCAGGGCCACCACCAATTTGGCCGCCGACTCGTCGAAGCTGCCGTTGTCGAACTCGTAGCGAGCGAAGCGATAATTGGCCTTGGCCAGCATGCGCGAGTCGTCGAACAAATGCCCCAGGGCCTCCATTTCGCGGATGGTGTCCAGGTGCACGTTGTGCATGCCCAGGTCGCGCAGCACGCGCTCTTTGATGACCAGTGCCTGATACCGCTGCGGCGCTCCGGACGGCATGATGGCCAAGGCGCGCTCAATGAGGCGCAGGGCACGGCGGTTGGAATAGGCGCGCAGGGCGTGGCGGGCGGCCTCCAGATAGTAATGCGCGGCGTGTTCGGTTTGCTCGCTGCGCTCCAGGTGCCAAGCGATGCGGTCGTGGGGGATGGGGTGGTTTTCGGCGTGCAACAAAATCAGGCGACGGGCTTCGGTTTGGTGAATGGTGATTTTGTCATCCCGAGACAAACCGGCATAGGCCGCCTCGCGCTCCATGGCCTTGTTGAAGCGATAGCGCGGCATCGCATTTTGGGCGTTGGGCAGCAGCACGAAGAAGCCCAGCCGCACCAGCTCCGCCACTTCGCTTTGCACCGCCTTGCCCAACGTGCTCTCCAGGGTTTTCTCCGTAAAGTCGAAGCCGATGGCCGCCGCCGCACGCAACACAGTGCGCAAGGGAGTGGCCAGGGAGTCGATGCGTCCCGCGGCGATGCCCTCCATGGTGGCGGGCAAGCGAATGGGACCGGGGCGCGCCTGGCGGTAGGCCGGCGCACCGCTACCGTCGCGGGTGACCTCTTGCAAGATGCCCCGCTCGATGAGCGTGTCGATGAGCTCCGCCGCAAAGAAGGGGTTGCCGTGGGAGCGCTCCAGAATGAGCTGGGTGATCTCCTCGATGTCCGCCCCCTGCCCCAGGCGCGACGCGATAATCTGGCGCATGACCGCTTCGGGGAGTTCACCCACCTCAAGGCGATCGAGGTTTTCGATGCGGCGCCCCTGAAAGGTTTTGTGCGGCCCGATGAAGATGGCCAACACCGGCGTCGCCAGCAAACTGCTCGCCAACTCCGCCAGAATGTCGACGCTGGGGCCGTCCATCCACTGGGCGTTGTCGACCACCAGCACAACACCGCGTTTCTCGCCGCGTTCCTTGGCGATGTGCGCCAAGAGCACCCCCACCGCAAAGGCCAGCTTTCGAATCAGCGCCCGGGGGTTGTCCAGGGCGCGCGACCAAAGGGCAAGGGGATCCGAGAGCACGCGCGTGAAGAAAGCGTCCTGGCGCGCGAGGTAATGGGGCGCCCCGGCAAACAGCGGTTGTAAGACTTTTCGCAGGTCCAGCGCCGCAGCGTGCTCGGCGACAAACAGCAAGTTGCGCAAGAGCTCCATGGTGGTGGCCAACGGCTGATCGCGCTCGGCGAAGAGGCTCTCCACGCGAATGATGCGCGCGCCATCGCCTTGCATGCGCTCGAGAAAATGCCGCACGATGCGCGTCTTGCCCAGGCCGAGGTCGCCGCTGATTTTGAGCAGCGTCGGCCTCCCGGTCATGGCGCGGCGGTAGGCCTCGTGGAGGCGCTCCATCTCGCGTTCACGCCCGACAAAGGCCAGGTTGTCCTGTGGGGTGACGTGCTGTCGTTCGCCGCGGCTCTTCACGCCCAAGACGCGGTGCCCCAGCAGGGGTTCCACGCCGTCTTCCTCATCTGGCGCCTCGCGCGGCAATACCTGGGGCGCGTCGAAGTTGTAGTCGGTGCGGGCCAAGCGGTACACCGGTCCGCAGGTCACGATTTCGGAGGGCGGGCAAATCTCGATGAGGCGCTGGGCGTCCTGCACCAGGGTCGGATCGGGCTCGAACATCACAAACCCCGGCTCCGAACGCTTGCTGACCCGCGCCAGGCCCCGCGTCACCGCCACGCGCACCGTCATGGTCAAGCGGTGATCCTCGGCGAGGGTTTTGACCACGTCGACCATGTCGATGGCCAAGCGGATGGCGCTGATGGCGTCTTCTAACGCGCTGACCGGCAACCCGAAGTAGACGCGCAGCGCATGGTCGTCGCGCCGAAAAATGCCGCGGGATTTGTAGGCGATCTCCTCGGTGAGATGATGAAACTCTTGCAGGACCGCCGCGCGCTGCGGATGCGGTGCAATCGAGGGCACCAGCGTTACCAACACCACGGGCTTGCTCTCCGAATCGCTCCAGTCGTGCTCTTGTGTCGTGCGCTCCATCACGCGGGTGGTGGCGTCGGTCACCACCGTCGCGGCGTCGACGTCGATCTTTTGCATCCGCTCCTTGGGGATGGTGTCGGAGATCCACGTCTCCAACGTGTGGGCGTCGTAGATATCTTCTTCTTGGTGCAGGTAAGCGCGCAGGTCTGCGGCCATGTCCCGCGCTGTGGCGTAACGCGACTCCAAGTCGTGCTGCAGGGCGCGCACCGTCACGTCGTTCAAGGCCTGCGGCACCGTGGGTTCAATATCGATGGGGGGCGCCAGCTTCACCACCTCGCCGATGGCCGGACGCGCAGCGGTGACGCCGACCAGCAGCTCGTGCAACACCACGCCCAGCGAATAGATATCGGCGCGGCGATCCACGGGGAGCCCCTGGGCTTGTTCCGGCGACATGTAGCCCAGCTTGCCCTTCACCTCGCCGGGCTTCTCGTTGACGTAGCGCGCCTTCACAATGCCAAAGTCCGTAACCTTTACGGCGCCGTCTCGCGAGATGAGCACGTTTTGCGGCGAGACATCGCGGTGCACCAACTCCAGCGGGTTGCCCTGCTCGTCCCGGCGCAAATGAGCGTACTCGAGACCCTTGGCGATCTCGGCCGCGATGAAGGCGCACAAGCCAAAGGGAATGCGGTGTCCCTCCTCGTAGGCCAGGGTTTGGATCTCGTGCAGATCGCAGCCGTCCACGTGCTCCATGGCCAACACGTAGTGGGCGTCGATTTTCTCGAAGGCGTACACCTGGACGATGTTGCTGTGGTTGAGGCGCATGGCCACCCGGGCCTCCTCGACGAACATGTCGATGAAGCGCTCGTTGCGCGCCAACGCCGGGTGAATCTTCTTAATGACCAGCACCTTCTCAGTGCCGCCAGCCCCGCGAGAGCGCGCCAGGTGCACCTCGGCCATGCCGCCGGCGCCGATGCGCCCCAGCAACGTGTAACGCCCCAACTGGCTCGGTGTCACAATGGATTCGCTCATGCCGGGACTCCTTCGGGCGATGCGGGCGATGCGTCGGGCAGCACCGATTCGTCCCACCAGCGGGTGCGCACCACCCAGGGTTCTTCGGTGCCCTCGGGCAACAGCGACGCCAACACCTCGGCCGGGCGGGTGCCACCGGCGCCGGTGACGCGCAGCCGCATGAAGAGCGGTGTGCGCCCAGACAGTTCGAAGTGGGGCGCCAGCACCGAGACATCCTCGCAGATGTGCGCTGCCAGGACGAAGGGACGGACGTCGATCTCTTTGCGCCGCCCCTTGCGCTCGCGCCACACCCGCAGCTCGTCTGATGCCAGCAGGCGGGACACCACCGCTTCGAGTTCGGGGCGCGCCACCGGCACCAGCGCGATGTAGTCGGCGGCGGCCAGCACCCGGGAGAGCTTGGGCGCGTCCGGCGTGAGGCGGAGGACCTGTTGCAACCCCAGATCGGGCGGCAGGGCGGCGGCCAGTCGCGTCGCAATCTCGGCGTCCTCCGGCGGGTCGAGCAACCAAAAGTCGAAGGGCTCGGCCAGGGCCCCGCTGCCCAAAGGCAAGGGCGGCGGCGCTTCAATGCGGGGCTTGGGATGAAACCCCTGGGTGTAATAGACGTCGAGCCCGGCGCGGCGCAGGCTGCGCATTAAGTGGCGCATGGTGTCGAGATGCCCCAAAAACATTTGCCGGCCCACAATGGAAAAATAAAAACGAAACCGCACCGGTGGGGCGTCGCTCGCCTGCAACACGGGTTGCGGCACCGGGCGGGCGGGCTTTTCGCGGGGCGCCTCCAACGTGGAGACATCGGGGGCAGCGGCGCGGCGCGGCTTGACGGGCAAGTCGGCGCGGCGGCACTTGAGGCCGCAGGTGTGACAGACAAACTGCGTCGCATCGCCTTGGGCATCGGCAAAGACCCCGCAGGGCGCCGTGAGTTCGGCAGCGCGGGCCGCATCGCGTTCGGCGACGAGAAAAGACGGGGTGATGCCGGTGTCCACAATGTCCCAGGGCAGGGGCGCGCCGTCGGGGATGGCCGCCAGATAGGACGCCGTGTCGATGTCCTGCAAGGCCGCGGTCCAGATGTCTTCGCGGAACATGTCGTCCCAGCCGTCGAAGCGCGCACCGGCCTGCATGGCCCGCTCGATGGCATCGGCCAGGGCCGCGTCGCCGCGACACAGCACGCCTTCGAGCCAGGAGAGGCGCACATCGTGGGTGCGGACGTCGATGCGGTGGCGCCGGGCCAGGTCGCTGATAAAGCGTTGGCGCGCCACGATTTCGTCGCGGGGCAGCATGGGCTCGCGTTCAAACGGCGTGAAGGGCTTGGGCACAAACGTGGAGATGGAGGCCACCACGTCGACCCGTCCTTTGGGCAGTCGCTGTCGCCCCAGGGCGCGCAGCCGCACCGACAGATGGACGATCTCGGCGAGGTCCTCCTCGGTTTCGGTGGGCAGGCCCAGCATGAAGTAGAGCTTGATGCGCCCGATACCGCTGTCGAAGAAACGCGCTGCCGCGGCCATCAAGTCGGCCTCGGAGACGTTTTTGTTCACCACGTCGCGCAGCCGTTGGGTGCCGGCCTCCGGAGCCAAGGTTACACCGGTGGCGCGCAGCCGGGCCAACACCGCCACCAGTTCGGCGGACAATCCGTAAGCGCGCAGCGAGGGCACCGCTAAGGAGACGCGCTTCGGCGTCCAGGTGTCGCCCAGGGAGGTGACCAGCTCGGCGATGCGGCTGTGATCGGCGCTGGATAGGGCCGCCAGTGAGGCCTCGTCGTAGCCCAGCGAGCACACCGCACGCGCCACTGCGGCCTGGGCCGACGCCACCGTTCGCTCGCGCACCGGCCGGTAGAGAAAGCCCGCCTGGCAGAAACGGCAACCCTCGGTGCAGCCGCGGGCGATCTCGAAGCTGAAGCGATCGAACACCGCTGCCACAGTCGGCACCGGCCCCGCACCGGTGGTGTGGGCGTTTAAATCGGACACCGCCGCCAGCGTGGCCACCCCGGGTGTCGTCGCCACCCAGCGCCGCGCTTCCGCGTTGTATTGCCGCGTGAGCTGCCCCGGTGCCAACACGTGGGGCAAGGCCGCCAGGGCGTCGATTTGCGCACTGCGGGACCGGCCTTCGCGCTTGAACTGCGCCAGCTTTTCAATCACGGCGGGCAGGGCCTCCTCGCCGTCACCGGTGAGCACCAGGTCGAAGAAGGGCGCCATGGGCTCGCTCTGCAGCGCCACCGGCCCCCCGGCGATCACGATGGGATCCCCCGCACCGCGCGCCGCCGACCGCAGCGGAATGCCGCCGAGCTCGAGCATGGCCAGCACGTTGGTGTACGTGAGTTCGTACTGCAGCGAGAAGCCCACCAGGTCGAATGCGCGCAGCGGCCGCGCCCCCTCCAGCGACAACAGGGGCAAGTCGTGCGCCCGCAGTTGGGCCTCCATGTCCGGCCAGGGCATAAAGACGCGCTCGGCGCTCATGCCGGGCATCTGGTGAATGACTTCGTAAAGGATGGACAGGCCCATGTGGCTGGTGCCGATCTCATAGGCATCGGGAAAGGCCAGGGCCACGCGCACATCGGCGTGCGCCGGGGGTTCGACAGCGCCGAACTCTCCGCCCAGGTATCGCCCGGGACGCGTGACGTGGCGCAAAATGGCGCGATAGGGGTGTTGCAACATGGCCTCGACGTTACTGTGAAATGCGGTTTTTTTAAAGAGCGCAACCGCGCCCCTCTCCGCGCCCCCCGCAGCGGCTTTTCCCTATATGACAAAGTCGCCTTGCCCACAACCACGCGTGCAAAGATGCCGGCACACTGTCTTTACAGGCGCACATTTTCTGCTACATTGTGTGCCCACCGCGACCCGGTGAAACGAACACATCCACGCAACCTTTAACCCAACAAACGAGGTACCCAATGTCCAAAGTCAAAGGAACCGAGACCGAAAAAAACCTACTCAAAGCCTTTGCCGGAGAGTCCCAGGCGCGCAACCGCTACACCTACTACGCCGCCGTCGCCCGCAAAGAGGGTTACCGCCAAATCGAAGCCCTGTTCATCGAAACCGCTGAAAACGAGCGGGAGCACGCCAAGCGCTTCTTTAAATTCCTGGAGGGCGGCGACCTCGAAATCACCGCCACCTATCCGGCGGGCAAAATCGGCACCACCCTCGAAAACCTCAAGGCCGCGGCCATGGGCGAAAACGAAGAGTGGGCCGAGCTCTATCCCGCGTTTGCCGACACCGCCAAACAAGAGGGCTTTCCCGAAATCGCCGCCGCGTTCCGCATGATCGCCAAGGTCGAAAAAGAGCACGAAGAGCGCTACCTCAAGCTCGCCGCCAACATCGAGAGCGGCAAAGTGTTCAAAAAAGACGCCCCGGTGCGCTGGAAGTGCCGCAACTGCGGTTATGTCCACGAAGGCGACACGGCCCCCGAGATGTGCCCCGCCTGCGTCCACCCGCAAGAGCACTTCGAGATCAAAGAAGACACCTACTAATCGCCCCGCCCTTCCCCAACGAATTTTCCATCACGGCAAAATAAGCATCGCGTCGCCGTAGCTGTAAAAGCGATAGCCCGCGTCCACGGCCTCGCGATAGGCCGCCAGCACGAACTCGCGCCCGGCCATGGCGGACACCAGGCACAGCAGGGTGGAGCGCGGCAGGTGAAAATTGGTGAGCAGGGCGTCCACCACCTGGAAGCGATGGGGCGGTGCGATGAAGATGCGCGTCGACCCAGTACCGCTGCGCAGGGCTCCCCACGCCGCCACGGCGCCTTCTAGGGTACGCACCGTCGTGGTGCCCACCGCCAACACCGGATGCTGGGCCTGCCGGGCCGCCGCAATGCGCTGCGCCGCCGCTTCCCCAATGACAAAGAACTCCTCGTCCATCTCGTGCGCGCCCAGATCGTCGGCGGTGATGGGGCGAAAGGTGCCCGGGCCGACATGCAGTGTGACATGCGCGGTGTCGTGGCCCGCCCCAGATATCTCCGCCAGCAGCTCCGGTGTAAAGTGCAGTCCCGCAGTGGGGGCCGCGACCGAACCGTCGTGGGCGGCAAAGACCGTCTGGTAGCGCTCCGCATCGTCGCTATCGGGCGGGCGGCGGATGTAGGGCGGCAGCGGGATCTCCCCGCTTCGCTGCAGCAACTGCAATACCGCGTCGCGCCGGGCATTCACGCGCAGGCGCACCTCACCGCGCGCGCGTCGCTCATCCACCTCGCCCCAGATGCCGGGCCCCAAGGAAATGCGCGCACCGGGGCGCAGCGGGCGATTGGCCCGACACAGCGCCACCCACGCAGAGGAATCCGCATCGCTCGCCGCACAGCGCACGAACAGCACTTCGACGCGTCCGCCGGTGTCCCGCTGGGCGTGCAGGCGCGCCGGGATGACCCGGGTGGCGTTGAACACCAGCAGGCTCTGGGCGGGCAAGTAGGCGGGCAAGTCCTGGATGCGGGCGTGCTCCCAGCGCTGCGCCGTCGGATACAGCACCATGAGCCGGCCGCCATCCCGCTGAGCCGGGGGGTGAAAGGCGATTTGGGATTCGGGCAGCGCGTAATCGAAGAGTTCGGTTTTCATCGGCAGCAGCGGCGCGGTGCCCTACGGACCCACGTCGACATCGAAGGTGTAAGACCGGGGCGAGCGCGACGGAGACCAGAGCTCCACCGCAATGGTGTGGCGCCCCTGGGCCAGGGATGCGCTGTCCACCGCAATGACAGCTTGGCCGCGCTCCAGGGCAATTTGTTGGCCGGCGTGTTGCAGTTGGGCATCCGGAGGCGCCTTGGCAAACCAGAGCACAAACTCCCACGACTGCCCATCCGCCGACAGGCGCACGGCCTGCACTTCGAGGCGGGGCACCGCTCCCCAAAAGAACCAAGCGCTGAGCAGGGCGGCCACCAGTCCCATGGCCATGAAGGTCCAAGGCAGCCAGCGTCTCGCCGTTGTGCGGGGCGCGCGGGTGGGAGGGTTGTTGGACAAGCGGGCTCCTCTCCTGGGCAGCTCACGGCACGGCGATGCGGCGATAACGGGCGCGATCTCCCGAGAGTTCCACCACGTGTCCCACGCCAGCCATCATGCCGCCGCCCACCGTGGACACCGGAACGGCATCCGCCGCCCCCGCCTGCAGGTACAGACTGTCGTGCCACAACCCCGGGGCCGCAGGTGTCTTGCCGTCATCTTGGGTGGCGTTGCCCGCCGCTTCGTGCACGTGGCCAAACAGTCCGAAGCGAATGCCACTCTCGGCCAGGGCGCTGGCCAGGGCCGGGTCGCCGATGTTCACGTTGCCACGCCCGATGTCCACGGCCTCGGGGCCGACACCGCGCGGCGGAGAAGCCGAGAGCAGCAGGTGGGTGTGTTCCTTGTCGACCAAACTGCGCAGCAAAGACAGGTCGCCCTTGTCGTAGGCGCATCCCTGGGCGCCGGCCTCCAGGTAATAGGGCTGAAAATATCCCGGCAGGCTGAGCACGCTCACGTGGCGCAGCAACACGCGCCGCACCAGGGTCATGTCGATGAGCTGGGGATGGTGGGCGTTGAGTTCCCGGATGACCTTGCGCAGCGCGCCAAAGTTTTCTTCGGCGCCGGGGCTTACCAGGATGGGAATGGGGGCCTCCGACAGGGCCGTCAAGATGGTGCGGTTGTCCGCCTCGGATACGCCCACACCACCGGCCACCAAGATCATTTGCACCTCGGCGCCCTTGAACTGCTCGAGGAAAAAACGGATGTGCGACAGGGTGGTGGCGTCGGGTTCGTTGAGCCCCGACAGAAGCCCCAAGGTCACCATCGGTTGATCCGGGCCCTTGATTTCGAGGGTTCGACCGTCTCGGATCAGGCGCAGGGGCGGCAGCGACACCTCGGTGCGTTGTCCGTCGTGGCTGCCTCCGGCGCACTTGGTAAACGCCGCGCCACCGCCTCCCACAGCGCGCGGTGCATCGCAGCGACAAGAGAGGGTCCCCAAGGCAATGGCAAAAAACAACAGAGCGGTGCGAATCGAAAACGTCATGGCGCGAAGTCTAAGAACACTTCATTCGCGGCGTCAACCGTTCTCCACCGCGCACTAGCGCCGGCCCGCCTTTTTTACCTGAATGCGCCATTGCACGCGCCCGCTCTCATCGGAGAGCGGCACAAAGGTCAACACCGACAGACCGAGCTGCACCACTCGGCCATCGGATTTTTGCAGCATCGCATGCACATCGGTCAGCTTCACCACGGTGCACTCGCCAAACTGCTGGTGCAGGACGCGATCACCCACCGCCGGGAGCAGGCCCTCATCCGCGTCCAGCGGGTGTGCGGTGTCGAGGTGTTGCGAGGTGTCGGCCAGGCGTTGCCAGGGATCGGCGGCTTCAGCGACCGCAGCGCGCGGAGCGACAGGTGCGCTCTCGGGCTTCACCGCATCGCTGGGGCCCTGCGGCGGATAGGGGCGCACCACCAGGTCCATCCACTGCACCCCGGCCATGAGCAGGCGTCCGCCCACGTGGACCAGGCCGAATTCGTTTTCGCGAAAGGCCACCACCACAACGGTTAACGGCTCGGCCGCACCGGGACGCCACCGCCCCTGCAAGGAGGCCACGGTGACCGGCCCCGACACGCTGCGCGGCGCCAGGCGCCCAAAGGAAGCGTCGATGAGCGCGTCGTCCAGCAGGCCAAAGCCCGTGATCTCCAGCGCGGTATCTGCGGCTTCCAAGTGGGTTTTGAGGGTTTCGAAGAGATCGGGAGCGCCTTGTAGGCGCAGTGAAAAGGCGTGTTTTTCGGTGTTCATGTCGCCGCTAGTATCGGCAAAAAAGCAGCGGCGCAACGAGAAAATTTATTTTCGATAGCGCTTCAGCAGGTCGGCGTAATCCGCGTCGCTGGCCTTGCGTATGGAGGAGATGGACAGGGCACTGCAGAGCGCCTTGCCCTCGGTTGTGGTGCAGAGCGACAGGAGCGCCGTCCCGATGCGCTGGGCCTCCGCCGGTGTTTGTCCCATCACCACCACCGCTGGTGCGGGCACCGGCTTCGACGTGTGGATGACGTGCAGGTCATCGGCAAAGGGGAGCTCGCGCAAGCTGTCGTGAATGGCCTGGTCGATGACCACGGCCTGGAGGGCGCCCTGGTGCAAATCGCGCAGGGCCTTCATGGGGCGCTTGGGCGTCGACAAGTTGAGGGAGTTCGCCGGCAGTTTGCGGTCGAGCATCACGTTGTACACATACTGGGAGTCGCTGATGCCCGTCACCGCCACCGACTGCCCCGAGAGCGCCGACAGAGAGGCCGGACCGTCTTTGCGCACCAGCACGTAGTAAGTGTCGCTGCCGCGACCGCTAGCCTCGACCCTGGCGA
Source organism: Myxococcales bacterium (assembly GCA_012522445.1). Taxonomy (GTDB): domain Bacteria; phylum Myxococcota_A; class Polyangia; order JAAYKL01; family JAAYKL01; genus JAAYKL01. The sequence goes on from JAAYKL010000048.1 coordinate 27,454, forward strand.
TGACCTTCATCTTGAGGGGGCCGGAGAAGCGGGCGTACACCGAGGGGCCCACCACCGCCAAACCGGGCTTGAGGACGGGCAGCTTTTCGGAGGCCTCGGCATCATCGGACAAGTAAACCCCCGATATGCTCTGGGCTTCCAAGCTGAGGTCGGCCTCCAGAAAGCGCAGCAATTGGTCGACGAGGGGCTGGGCCTGTGACGTGGTCCCGGGGAAGCCCGGCAAGCACATCATCATTTTTTGGGGAAAGGCCCCCAGGGGCAAGGCGGCGGCGAGCAACACCGCGACGGCGAGCACGGCAAAAGATGATTTGTTGGGGCGTCGCATGCTGGCCTCACTCCGCGCGCATCAGGGCGCGGGTCGAAAACTCGGCGTCGGAGAGCCCGACGTTGACCTCGCAGTCGCTGAAGTGCAGCTCCGAGCGAGAGCCGGTCTGGTGGTCGGTAACGGCCATGAGGGTGGGGATGTTGATGGGGCCAAAGCGCTGCCATTTGCTGCGCTCCTGGGTGCGCGCAATTTTGCCCGTGCTGTCGTAGGACTCAATGCGCTCCACGCCGCGGTTGGCCTTGGAGACCGTCACCTTCAGTTTGGAATAAATGGTGTCGTTGCCCGCCTTGGGCGTCAGCTCCAGAATCCAGGATTTGTCGTTTTCGCCGACAAGTTGCGCGTTCCACGTAGCGGACATCGAGGCCGCCGCCAACTCCTCGGGGCTGAAATCGGTGCCCATGAACCCCTGGTTGCGCACGTGCGAGGCCACGCGGCGGACGCGCTTGTACGACGGCATATAGATGTACATCAACCCATCGGCCGTGGTGAGCACCGCCATGCCCTTCACGTCTCCAGGGGCGGTAAAGGTAATGCGCTTCGTAACCAAGCCCTTGAGGATGGCTTCGAACTTCATGCTTTTGACCACCTTGCCGTCGCGCACGACGCGCACCTCAGCGGTGTAGCGCTGGTCCTTGGTAATCGTCAGGGTCTCGTCGATGATTTTCATGACGTCGTCGGCGGTCAGTTTCTTTTCACCGGCCAGGGCGGTGCCCGCAAAGCCCAAAAGGGTCATCAAAACAAGCGCAATGGAAAATGGTTTCATAATTTTCTCTTCCTCATCTGTTGGGGCAAAGGTGTTTGTTTGCCGCAAAAAAGACGTTTGCACCACTGTGGTACAAAACGCGGGGAATACACCTGTGGACGAGGCGACATCCGAATAATTCACATACTTGTGCCGCCAAGCTCCGGTCACAGTGACATGCATCGCCGCGGAACCGCAAGCAATACGAAACACATACTCACTATACTTTTTCAACCGATTCGACAAGCGCGCCAAGCAACCGCCGTCGCCCCGCCTCCCCGCGTGCCAACACCGCGGAGAGCGGGGATGCCGATTGACTTTTGAACGCGATTTGGCCATATCCAGGACAGTTGTTTTTTTCACAGAAAGGCAGCCCGCGCATGCTGAAAGAACTCAAAGAAAAAGCCCTGACACACGGTATGAGCCTCCTCAATTCGCCCACCCTAATCCGCGTCATGGAAAATGAAAAAGTCGGCGAAATCCTGGGCAAGGCCATGAACATCCCCATCCAGCTCTCCAGCGAACTCGCCAGCCAGCGCGACAAGCTCACCCACTTCATGCAAGTGGCGTCCCTGTCCGAGGTCGACGAGCTCAAACGCACCATCGCGCGCCTCGAAGACGAAATCTCCGTCCTCAAGCGCGACAAAAGCAACGACGCCTAAACGCGCCGTCCCCTGCCCTTCATGCCGCCCCCCACACAAGACTCTCTCTTCGCACGCCAAGCCAACCAAGACGCCCGCTTCGCACCGCTGCCCGAGCGCATTCGCCCCCAGCAACTGAGCGACGTATTTGGCCAGCAGCACTTCTTGGGCGCGGGGCGCTTCTTGCGCGTGGCCATCGAAACCAACGCCATCCCCTCCCTCATCTTTTGGGGTCCGCCGGGCACGGGAAAAACCACCCTGGGACGCGTGCTGGCCACCCACTCCGGCGCCCATTTCGTCCCGTACTCAGCGGTGGCTGGCTCGGTCAAGGACATCCGCGACATCATCAGCCGCGCCGAAAACGACCGCAATCTCTACGCCCGCCACACCCTGCTGTTCATCGACGAAATCCACCGCTTCAACAAGGCCCAGCAGGACGCCCTGCTCCCGGCGGTGGAACGCGGCGTCGTCACCCTCATCGGCGCCACCACCGAAAACCCATCCTTCTCGGTAAACGCCGCCCTGCTGTCGCGCTGTCGGGTGCTCGAGTTCAAACCCCTGCTCCCCGACGACCTCGTACAAATTTTCCAGCGCGCCCTAAACGACGACGAACGAGGGCTGGGGCAGTCGCGCGTCACCGTGCAAGACGAAGCGCTGCAGTTTTTGGCCGAGCGCTCCCACGGCGATGCCCGCTACGGACTCATGGCCCTCGACTTGGCCGTCCAGCACGCCCTGGCCACGGCGCCCGATGCCCCGGTGGTTGACTTGACCTGCGTGGCCGAAGCCGCCGCCGCCAAGACGCTGCACCACGACAAAAGCGGCGACGCCCATTACAACGTTGTGTCCGCCTTCATCAAGAGCATGCGCGGCTCCGATCCCGACGCCGCCCTGTACTGGATGTTCCGCATGCTGGAGGCCGGCGAAGACCCCTTGTTCGTCCTGCGCCGCATGCTCATCTTCGCCTCCGAGGACGTGGGCAACGCCGATCCCCACGCCCTGCAGGTGGTGGTGGCCGCCGACGCCGCGTTCCAACGCATCGGCATGCCCGAGGGCGCCTATCCCATGGCCCAGGCCTGCACCTATCTCTCCTGCGCCCCAAAATCCAACGCCCAGGTCCGCGCCATCCACGCCCCGCGCCAAGACATCCAAGACCGCGGCCCCCTGCCCGTCCCGCCGCACCTGCGCAACGCCCCCACCCAATTCATGAAAGACCTCGGCTACGGCAAAGACTACCGCTACCCCCCTGACGAAGGCGGCCACGCCAAGGGCGAAACCTACCTGCCGCCTGAACTCCAGGGACAGCGCTACTACTTGCCCACCAACAACGGCATCGAAGAGCGCATCGCCAAACGCCTGGCCTGGTTGCGCGGCGAAACCGATGCACCCAAAAAAGACACCCCATGACCAAGCGCAAACGCCCCACCACCCTGGCCGAGCAGGCCGACAAACACATCCTCTACCAGCGCTCGGTTCAAGACGCCGCCGCCAGCCGCGAGCTCATGGAGCATTTCTTCGGCGCCCGCAATGCCCGACACCCCAACGCCCTGCGCGAAGACTTTTGCGGCACGGCCCTCTTGTGCGCCGAATGGGTGCAAAGCCACCCCCAACGCACAGCCACGGGCCTCGACCTCGATCCGCCCACCCTGGCTTGGGCGCGCGCACACAACCGCCCCCGCGATCCGCAGGCCGCCACCCGCTGGCAAGTGCGCCGACAAAACGTGCTCACGCCCACCGCCCAAATCGATTTCGACATCATCTGCGCGTTTAATTTTTCGTACTCGGTGTTCAAGCAGCGCACCGTGATGCGGCAATACTTCGAAGCCGTTCACCGCGCCTTGGCCCCAGACAGCATGTTCGTCCTCGATCTCTACGGCGGCCCCGACGCCCAATTTCTGCTCACCGAGCCCCGCGACGTCGACGACTTCGAATACGTCTGGGAGCAGGCCCGCTTCGACCCCATCAATCACGACACCTTGTGCCACATCCATTTTCGCTTTGCCGACAACAGCGAAATGCACGAGGCCTTCACCTACGACTGGCGCCACTGGACCCTGCCCGAACTCAAGGACATACTCACCGAGGCGGGCTTTCGCCACATCGACGTCTGGTGGGACGGCGAAGAGGACGACGGCTACGTCATCCGCGAGAGCGCCACCAACCTAGAGAGCTGGATCGCCTACATCGCCGCCTGGAAATAAGGCCGGCAACCATTGTTATGAGATTTATGAGAGAGAGTTGAAGCTCAGCGCGAAGGGCTGAAGGGGCGAAGAGGGCCTACCACCACATGGTGGCCATAATCGTGAAGACGTTGGGGTCCGGGGCGCCGCAGCCGCCGGTGTCGCAGTCCCAGGGATAGCCGGGGTCGACGTTGTCGCCGTAAAAGTAGCGGCTGTACTGCAGGGTGATCTCTTCGCGGGCCAAGAAGTCGGTGCGGAACATAATGCGCGGCGACAGTTGGTTAAACGACTTGGTGTTGTCGTCCATGTCGACGTTCACTGCGTCGAAACGCACGCCCGCGCCCAGCCAAGGGAGGGGGGTGTAGAGCACGTCAGCGCCCCACTTGAACTTGTTTTTGGCCCCCATGAAGGCGTCGCTATCGGGGGTGATGTGGTTGAACATACCGAAGACCTTGAGCTGCAGGTCGCGGTCTTGTCCCCAGTATTCAGTGGGGTGCCACAGGAGTTTGGCCAGCGAAAACTCGTACTGGAAGAGCAGAGAGTCGATGGTGCCGCCCTCGGCAGAACCCTGCAGGTAGTTTTGCGCGTAGGACCAACCCTCAATGGAGTGGATGGTTTCGAGAACGCCGGAGACGCGCGCCGGATTGGTGAGGATCATGTGGGAGTAGCCCAGGTAGGCGTTGCCGAAGAACATGTCGCGCATGCGGAAATCCACGGCGATGTTCATGATTTTTCCGTTTTTGTCGGTGCCGTTTAGGCCGTGGGGAACGGAGTCGAGCGTGAAGGCGTGCAGGAAGTGCCCCGCCAGCGTGAGCTTGTCGCGATAGGAGATGCCCAAGTGCTCGTGGTGAATGAGGGTGCTGCCCTGCTCTTGGGGGCCGCTGTACACCAGGTAGGGTTGCATCACCGGGTTGGGCACGTAACCACCTTGGTCTCTCCAGGGGTCACCGCCAGAGTCGTTGCGAATGGAGTCGGCGATAAAGGGCGCCGCATCCACCTTGCCACCGAAGCCCTGCTCCAAGTGGAGGGTCCAGCGCGGGGAGAGGTCGAAGTAGACGCGCACGTTTTCACCGGCCTTGTTCACGGCACCCACCAGGTAGGTGTCGTACATATCGGCCGAGTAACGTCCCGCCGCGCCGTAGCGAGAGGCGAAGACACCCACGTTGGCCACCAAGCCACCGATGTCGCCGAAGAGGCTCGGGAAGCTCAGGTTGACGAAGCCTTGGTCGAGGCCAAGCTGCGACGAGAGGTGCTTGTAGCCACCGGTGGTCAGGTTGTAGCTCGCGATGCTCACGTTGGCCGACACGGTTTCGTTACCGTAGATGAAGCGCAGTTCCGACCAGGGACCGCCGTGGGTGTTGGTGGTGCGCCAGTCGAGGTAGCTGGTGTCGGGAATGTGGGGCGTGGCGTGCAGCTTCGGCTTTGTGTTGCCGGTGCCGCTCTTCCAGTCGCCCTGGGATTGCGCGGTGCCGATACCGAAGTTAAACGGCGCGCGCAGGTAGCCTTTGAAGTAGAAGTCGTTGGATTTCCCCAAGGTGAGGGCGTCGTCGCTGCCGCCGCCTACGGGATCGGTGCCGTAGCCCTTAATGGCCAGGTCGGAAGGCTCCATACCGACACCGGGTGCGGGTTTGGAACGCGGACCGGCAATCTCCTCAAGCACGAATTCGTCGTTGGCGTCATCGGCCAGCGCCACACCAGCGCTCAGCACTAGGCTGCCGAGAATGCCCCAAAAAATTAGTTTGTGTTTCATGAAGGTCTTTCCTCTTGTTGGATGCGGCCCCAACGCACGGCGCGGAACCGCATATTCATTTCGCCAATGGATGGCACAGCCTAGAACTGTTCGCCGCAAGCACCGTAGAAACGGATGTCATCGATCCAGACATCTACCTTTTGGTTGGGCAGGGCCACTTGGACCTGCAAGCCCACCAACGCGGTGACTTCTACTTTTTCGGGACGGGGATCGCCCCAGCCCGTGGCTTGCCGGAGGTCGTCAAACGACACGACATACTGGGTCCAGTCTTCGGTGAGCTTCACCGTGGTGCCAAAGTTGTTGTGGCACTCCGCGCAGATGCCGCCCACCGGGTCGGTGTTGGCGTCCGGCAGGCTGATGCGCACAGCCGAAACCGCATCCGCGTGGCCTTTGCGGGCGACAAAGGTGATGCCTTTGTACTTGCTGGCGTCGTAGGTGGCCCCTTCGGCCTGCGCAAAAGCAAAGCCCATGCCGACATACACGTCGCCAGGTCCTGCGGCGGTTTTCCCCACCATGCGCAGCGCGAACTTGCTGTCGCCCACGCCACCGCGGCTAACTTTGAAATCGCCCCAAGGCGAGAGTTTGGAACCCAAGTCGTCGGCGTATGTATAAATGTAACCGCCGCGTCCTTCGCGGACGAGGATTTGCGAATCGGCGTCTTCGGCGTCTTCGATCATGGACATCATCTCGCAGCGAGAAGGACCTGTAGTGGGCGTTGCCACAGCGGGTTGCGGCTTAAAATAACCGCAGCCCAGCACCAGTCCACTGCTCAGCAACAACGCAAGAATACTGATTTGTTTTCTCATGTTTTTTTCTTCTTTCAGCAATGTTGGGATTGGGTTGATGGTTTACAGGACTGGGTTGAGGTGGCTCAGCCCGTCTGTTTACTTCGTGTAAAACGCGATCTCGTCCAGATCAACGGCGAAGTCTTTGTTGGTGCTGGGGAACATGAAGTGAAAGCTGGCGATGAGTTTCGGGTCGAGCTTGACGTTGGAGGCGCCCCAATCTTCTTGGGTGAACTTGCTCCATGCAAACGAGTACTCTTGCCAGTCTTTGGAATCAACTTTGACGTTAACAGAGTGGTAGTTGTAGCAGTTGCCATCG
>JAAYKL010000049.1 GCA_012522445.1 Myxococcales bacterium
AGAGCACGACGCTAGCAAGGCCATCCCCAGGAGGAGCAACATGGCGCTGCAAAGCGCAAACGGCGTTGCGGGCTTGGGTTGCAAACGGTTGCGATGGATGTGTGCGTTGTTTTGGTGTGTGTTTTGAAGTGCCAGTTGCGGCATGAAGCCCCCCCTTGTTGTGAAAGCATAAAATGCAATGGTTGTGGAATGAACGCTGCATTACGGTGCAATGCTTGCTTGTGTCAAATGATGTCAAAATGGATCGTTAAGAAGATAAGAAATAAACATGGCATGCGCATTTTGAGTGGAATGTTTTATAAACACAGCAATCACGGCGATTAAAATGCCTAAAATCGGGCAAAACAAACCGGACCGCCGACAAAGCAAACCGGTCCGCCAAAAAAGAGGACAAAACCAACGGCTTATGCCCCGGACATTGGCAGTGTTCTCGACACGACCGACAATTGCACCTGTCACACCCCGACAACTGCCCCTTTGACAAGTCCGATGCGCGGCGCATAATGCCCCCGATTGCAGCGCTGCCCGCGCCGGGCACGCCACCGCAACATCACAGGACAACATGCAAACGTTTCAGCACCCCCGGCAAATGCGCGAACACCTCGACGCCCTACGCCACCAGGGACACACCATCGCCCTCGTCCCCACCATGGGCGCCCTCCACGAGGGACACCTCCAACTGGTGGACGAAGCCGCGCGACACGGCGACACCGTGCTGGTGAGCATCTTCGTCAACCCCACCCAGTTCGGCCCCAACGAAGACTTCTCCCGTTATCCCCGCGACCTGGAGAGCGATCGCGCCAAACTCCAACAACGCGGCGCGCACCTCATCTTCGCCCCCACCCCCGAGCTCATGTACCCCGAGGGCGCCGCCACCCGCGTCTGCGTGCAGCACCTCACCGCGCACCTCTGCGGCCCGCTGCGCCCCGGACACTTCGACGGCGTGGCCACGGTGGTCACCCAGCTCTTTCACATCGCCGGTCCCTGCACCGCAATCTTTGGCCAAAAAGACTTTCAGCAACTAGCGGTCATCCGGCGCTTGGTCCGCGACCTGCACATGCCGGTGCACATCGTCGCCCATCCCACGGTGCGCGACAGCGACGGCCTCGCCCTGAGCTCCCGCAACGCCTACCTCTCGACCGACGAACGACAGCGCGCCCTGTGCATCCCTGCGGCCCTGCAACAGGTACACGACGCCTTCCACAGCGGCATCCGCACGCCTGCGCGCCTCACCCAATGCGCCACCTCGCACATCGCCCCCCGCGTCGACGCCGTCGATTACATCTCCTTGGTTTGCCCCGACACCCTCGCCCCCCTGCGCGACGACATCCCCCAGCACCACAGCGCCCTGCTCGCCGTGGCGGTGCGCATCGGGACCACCCGCCTCATCGACAACATTCTTTTGAGCACGGCGCCATCCCCGGTCTTTCCCCGGTCTGCACAGGGCACAAAACCCCCGCGACCGACCTCTCCCTGTTAAACCTAAAATCGAATCAATCGCTCTGCGAACCGTGTGCTGAAAAATACAAAACAAGCCCTATTTTTGGGCATAATCTGCACTTCTTGACACATTTCATGACCCCTCCAGCGCTTTTTTTGCCCCAAAAACGCGCTGCCCCCAACCGGACAAGGCTTTGCGCGCCAAGAGGCAACTGCGCAAAAACAAAGCATAATTTTGCCCTTGCCCCGTAACCCAAGAACTTTAAATAGATAATCCCGAAACAACTGAACAAAAAACACTTGACTCCCAAAAACACTGAACATACGATTGGCCATACCCTAAAAAGACTGGGGAAACTTCCCCACACAAAAACAAGAAAACAGGAGAAAACCATGACCAAAGCAGAACTCATCAAAGCCGTTGCCGAAAGCAAAGCCGTCCCCGAGGGCCTGTCCCAAAAAGCCGTACAGGCCATCATCGACGAAACCTTCGAGCAACTGAAAAAAGCCATCAAAAAAGACGAGCGCTTCAGCGTTCCGGGCTTTGGCATTTTCAATAAGAAAAAACGCCCCGCCCGCATGGGTCGCAACCCCGCCACCAAAGAGAAAATCAAAATCAAGGCGCAAACCACCGTTACCTTTCGTCCGGCGCAAGCGCTCAAAGATTACATGGGCAGCGGTCGCAAATAGCCGTTACCCCAGCGTTCGCATAAAGCGTTTCACCGCAAGTCGGTGGAGCGCTTTTTTTATTGTGGGGGATTGTTCAGATCATCGTTAGGGCGGCGCGCAACACTTTCAAGCCCGCGTCCCAACGACCGCGCCTATCGCGCAACACCACTATCTCTTCTTGGCAGTCTGCGGTGCGGTGTCGTTCGACAATGCCCGGACAGTGAACCAGCTCATCTGCGAGCGCTGTCCCGGGGGTGCGGCGCAACACGAAGGCCTTGCGCATGCGAAAGACGCTGCCGGACAACACCACCTCTGCGGCGACATCCAGCCCCGACAAACTGGAGGGCGGTGGTTGCATCTTCAGGCGCACCTCCACCGGACCGGTCTCGTCCTCGCGCACCCACCACGAGGCCTCGCCTTCGGGGCACGTCTTCGCCGTTGTGCGCACCACCGAGCGGCGCCACGCCCGCAGGGCGCGAAAGCTCTCCACCGCAGGGTCCACCGGCAATTCCGAACGGTGAAATGAAAACCAAATGGGCACCACCCACAGCGCGCCACTCACAGCGATGCGCAACATGTCCTGGCGGCAGTCTCCGTGGCAATGCCACACCCACACCCCAAGCGATAACAACACCGCGCCGAGGCACAACGCGCCGCGCACCGTGGCGGCATCCAACCAAGACGCGCGCTGTTTTTCATAAGTGCGCACCCACAAACCAAAGGCGTGCACGTCCGCGGCCGACATCTTTCGCCACGCACCCGCATGACCGCTGCGCGCGCCCACCGCTGTCCGCGCTGGAATCCACAACAAAATGGCGGCAAAAAAAGCCGGCACACTGCCCGCCATGACATCGCGCCATCCCGCGTAAATGCCCAAGGCCAGGGCCAGCAACGAGAGCAGCAACCGCATGGACATCGGCGTGCGCGGCAACCACCGAAAACGCGCGGACAGCCCCATGCTGCGAAACACGCGCCGCACCTGTGCCGAGCGCAACAACAGCAGCCCAAAGCCCACCAGGGCGATCAACGTGGGCCACCAGTGATTGGGAAGCGGAGCGTGCACCGCCTGGGACACGCCCGCCATCTCCGGGGCGCCGTCCTCGCCCAATAGCACCTCGCCGGATACCTCTCTCGCGGGCAGGGACACCAAGGCGGCATCGAAGTCCACCAGCACCCGCATGGGATACCATCGGGGCGCGCGGTGCTTCAAAAATGACATCTCGTGCAGGCTCTTATGGGTGGTGTCGTAATCGGCCACCACATCCTTTTCGGCGACGATGGCGGCATCGCGGCTCTCCCCGGGCAAGCGCAGGGCCACCGACATGGATTTCATGCCTTGGTCCCACACGATGGGCGTCCAGTCCAAGCGCGCCCGCCCAGCGTAGCGGCGCAACGCACCCGCGGCGACAAAGTCGATGCGGTGCACCAGGGTAAACACCACCGTCCCCGCAGAGACATAGGCCTTGTCCGCCAAGACAATCCGCGCGCTGCCGTCCGGACGTGACGATGCCTTCACGTGTTGGCGCAAGCCGCCCACCACCCGGGCTTCGCAGGAATCTGGCACCAAGTCGGCGCCGGGCAAGGCCGCCAAATCAAAGCCGCGGAAGCGACCGCCCTCCACGTGAAACTGCGCCTGGGTCTCCACGTACGACGCCCCCTCGCGCACCACCGAGACGCTCACCGCCACAGACTGCAGCGAAGACTTCGACCACGCGGCATCCGCTGGCGATGGCCACAGCAACGCCACCAGCGAGATGGCCAGCAACAGATGAAAACGAGGAACTGGAATGCGGCGGTCCATATATTGGAAGTAACCGACGCGACATCCCAGGGCAAATTTTGTGCCCAAATGTAGGTGCGAAATCACATTGTGGCGTTCTCTTTGTCTGCCCGGCAAAAAGGCATAAGATAACACCCCATGTACGACTCCCGCATTCAGAGCGCCCTGCTCGGCTTTGTTATCGCGCTGGCCATCACGCTCTCCATGCTGCTGCGGCGCAACAAGGACCACAAGCAGATGCTCTTCATCGTCTTGTCGGGCAACGTCGCGCTCTACTACCTATTCACCTTCTTCTTTCAGTGGCAGGGAAACCCCTGGTTCGAGCGCCTCTCCCTCCTGTGCGCCATCGCCTTGCCCCTGGGCGGGCTCCAATTCTTCCGCTCGTTCAACACCACCGGCCAGACGCGCGTACGCCTCCACCGCACCGCCCTGGTCTTCGCCGTGCTCCTCGCCATCATCACGCTGCATCCTTCGGGCGTGCGCCCCGCGCTGGGACCGGCGATCCTCATCTACTTTGTCGGCTTCATGCTGGTGGCCATCCTCGACTTCATCGTCCTGGCCCGCACCGCACTCACCCGCGTAGACGCCGCGCGCATCCGCTATCTCGCCGTCGGCGGACTCATCGTCATCACGCTGCAAATCACCGATCGCCTCGACCTCATCTGGGACGTCAACCTGCCCCCCATCGGCCTCGCCGCCAGCCTGGTCTACCTGTACATCATCTCCCAAGCCATCGTTCGCTACCGCATCCTCGACCTCTACGAGATGCTCGGGCGACTGGCCCTCATGACCGCCATGGGCGCCCTGCTCGCCATCATCTACACCGTGCTGGTCTTTTGGGCGGGCCGCGACATCACCCTAAACGTCTTCCTCGCCTCCCTGGTCATCCTGCTGATGTTCGATCCCCTGCGCGACTTCGTTGAGCAAAAAATCGCCGACCTCATCTTCGGCGAACGGCGCATCCTCGAAGAAAAGGTCAACGCCATCAAGCAGCGCATCGCCCATGTGTTTACCATTGAGCAGATGGCCGAAGAGCTCCTCCAGGGCCTCGAAGACTCGCGCCGCTTCACCCACGTATCGCTCTACATGCTCGACGCCCAGGGCAGCGGTTTCGACCGGCATCCGCTGCGCTTTGGCCCGGAGCCCGCCACCCAGCGCGTCGAGATGATGGCCGCCCGCCGCTTCTTTCGCCCCTTTGCCAAAAATGGCGCCGTCATCACCGCCGAGCTCGAGCTGCGCCGCGAACGCTCTTTGTCCATCGGCAAAGAAGAGGCCCCCGACTTAATCGCCGAGGTGCTGGAGACCCTCGAAGACCTCAGCGCCGACGTGCTGTTGTTGCTGGAGGGCGAAGACGATCTCCTGGGCTTGCTCAGCCTAAAAGACGAGCGCATCAAAGACCCGCTCTCCCCCGAAGAGGTCTCACTGCTGGCCGGGCTGACCCACCAGGCCGCCATCACCGCAGGCAATTCGCAGCTCTACCAAAAAATGAAGGAGCGCGATCGCCTCGCCGCGCTGGGCGAAATGTCCGCCGGCCTCGCCCACGAAATCCGCAACCCCCTGGGCGCCATCAAGGCCGCGGCGCAATACATCGAAGAGGTCGTCCAAGAGGAGCACAACGAGAACGCCGAGTACCTGCAGATCATCATCGAAGAGGCCAACCGCTTAAACCGCGTGGTCAACGACTTCCTCGTGTATGCGCGTCCCTCCTCCGGGGCACCGGCCGTGCTGGAGGTCAACGCCCTGTTGCAGCGCACCGCCCAAATCTTCGAAACCGGCAACCGCGATGCCCTCGAATTGCGCATCGACACCTCCGCGGAATTGCCCCACGTGCTCATCGACGGCGAACGCCTACACCAAGTCTTCCTCAACCTCATGATGAATGCGGCACAGGCCATGAAGGACCAAACCCATCGGCGCCTCGACATCACCACGCGCACGCGCAAGATTCGGCGCTTCACCCGCGGCAGCCCCAACGCGCAATACTCCAGTCTCGTCGAGGTGCTCTTTGCCGACAACGGACCGGGCATACCGCCAGGGCTCTTGCAAAAGGTCTTCATCCCCTTTTACACGACGCGCTCAACGGGCTACGGGCTCGGGCTCGCCATCTGCCAGCGCCTGATCCGCGACGCCCAAGGCGAAATAGAAGTGCGCAGCCAGGTGGGGCAAGGCACCATCTTCACCGTGGTGTTGCCCGCCGTTATCCCCGAAGAGACAGAGGACGCGATGTCCTAAAGCCCCGACCGACGCTCACGGCGCCGTTTCCCAGCCATCAAAATCCGCAAAGTCGCCCCCTGCCGCTTGGGGCATGTCGCTGAAATCAAACAGGTCGTGTTGCCAGGCGCTGCGCGACTCCGCGCGAAACCACCGGAGCTGTATCAAAAACGCGGGCACCGCCGCACCGGACAGCCCCGCGCCGGCCACCACCCCCAAGCGGTCTCGCGTCGCAAAGGGAAAGTCGACGCCGCCCCCCAACCACACCGGTCGCCCGTCTGCAGCGCGCATCCCCGCTGGCGTGCGCAGTAACGCCACCGCGCCTTGGGCCTCCACCGACCAGGCCACGGATTCGGCCCGGGGCAGTCGCAGCGCCGCCTTCCACACCCAGTCGCGATGCTGGACAAAGCGCCCCCCGTGGCCCCAATGCACCTCCTGTTGCGGGCGCAGGTGCACGCCGGTGTTGAGCAACAGCCGCATCCCAAACACCTCCAGGGCAAAAGCCCCAAAGGGCAACGCCGAAAAGTCTCCTTCTCCCGCCAAGCGCTGGTTGGCCCCTGTAGGCCCCCAAAGGTGCGCGCCCAACAGCACGCCCCAGCCCTTTTGCGCGACGTCCACCACCGCCCAGAGCAACGACACCCGCAGATCGCCGGGCGACACCCCCAATTGCGGCGGCGTCGCTTCGAAGGGAAACACCGCGCCCGAAATGCGCCCATCGCCAACCAGGCCAAAGAGCGAGCCCCCAAGGTTCAGCTCTAGGCGACCGGGCAACCCCAGGCCCACGTAGCCATCCAGGCGAAAGAACGCCGCGCCCGAGGCCAGGCCCGCGCCGTGACCAAAGGAAATGGCAGCGCCGCCGTGGTGTGAAAAGGGCTGGGCGGTCTCGGTGCCCTCCACAAAGAACCCACCGTTCAACGTGACGGCCGGGGCATGGAGTTGCGGCACCGGGAGCGGGGACGGGCGTTCACTGTGGGCAGCGCCACACCACAACAAAGTCCACAGCGTCGCGGGCAGCCACCAGCGCCATGTCCGCAGTGCTGTCACCTCGCGGCGAGCGCTCGGTTCGCGCGGTATGTTGCGGAGCTCAGGGAGTTTGTGGGGCGTCGGTTGCATCGGCCGTCACCAGCGCACCTGCGCGATACACCATCGGCGCTTCCACATCGGCAAAGGCTTGTGACAGATCGGATTTGGACAGCGCGTGGGCGATGACTTGGTCCATGTGTTCGACCAAGACGATGTCGAGTGCCTTCAGGACGCGCGTGGGGATGTCGTGGATGTCCTTGCGGTTTTCTCGGGGGATGATCACGGTGCGGATACGCCCCCGGTGGGCTGCCAGCACTTTTTCTTTGACCCCGCCGATGGGCAGGACGCGACCGCGCAATGTGATCTCGCCGGTCATGGCCAGGTCGGCGCGCACCGGTATTTTGGTCAGCGCAGACACCAAGCAGGTGGCCGCGGTAATGCCCGCCGAGGGACCGTCCTTGGGCACAGCCCCATCGGGGAAGTGCACGTGGATGTCGTTGGTTTTGTGGAAGTCATCGTCCAGGCCAAAGAGCGGCGCTCGCGATCGCACATAGGTCAGGGCCGCTTGGGCCGACTCCTGCATCACATCGCCGATGCGCCCGGTGAGCGTGAGCTTGCCCTTGCCCGGCACCACCGCCACCTCGGCCATCAGCAGCTCGCCACCCACCGACGTCACCGCCAGGCCGTTGGCCAGACCGATGTGATCTTCGGTTTCTTTTTTGCCCACCGAAAACTTCGGCACGCCCAAGTAGGACGGAACGCGCTGTGCCACGACTTCGAGGGAGTCGGTGACTTCGCCCTTGGCCACGCCGCGCGCCACCTTGCGACAGAGCGACGCGATCTCGCGCTCGAGGTTTCGCACCCCGGATTCGCGGGTGTAGTGGTTGATGATCGTGCGCACCGCGCCTTCGGTGATGCGCAGGTCCACGTCTTTTAAACCGCTGGCCTCTTGCTGTCGCGGGATCAAGTAGCGGTTGGCGATGTTGAGCTTTTCGTACTCGGTGTAGCTCGACAGCTCGATGATCTCCATGCGGTCCTGCAGGGGCAGGGGAATGCCCGACAGCATGTTGGCCGTCGTGATGAACATCACGTCGGACAAGTCGTAATCGAGGTCGAGGTAGTGGTCGTTGAACATGTGGTTTTGCTCGGGGTCGAGCACTTCCAGCAGGGCCGACGCCGGGTCGCCGCGGAAGTCGGAGCTCATCTTGTCGATCTCGTCGAGCAAGAACACGGGGTTGTCGGTGCCCACCTTTTTGAGGCTCTGGATGATCTTGCCGGGCATGGCGCCGATGTACGTGCGGCGGTGACCGCGAATCTCAGCCTCGTCGCGAACGCCCCCCAAGCTGATGCGGATGAACTCGCGCCCCGTGGCCCGCGCCACTGAACGCGCCAGGGAAGTTTTACCGGTACCCGGCGGCCCCACAAAGCACAGAATGGGCCCCTTGAGCTTCTTCACCAAGGCCTGCACCGCCAGGTGTTCGAGGATGCGCTCTTTGATTTTTTTGAGCCCGTAGTGATCTTCGTCGAGGATGCGCTCTGCCTGTTCGGTGTCGTGGTTGTCGGTGGTTTTGTGGCCCCAGGGCATCATGCTGATCCAGTCGACATAGTTGCGAATGACCGTGGCCTCAGCGCTCATGGGCGACATCATCTGCAACTTCTTCAGCTCTTTTTGGCTCTTCTCGAGGGCCTCTTTCGAGATGGCCGGTTTGGAGCGAAGCAGCTTCTCAAGCTCGATGAGTTCGGCGCGAAATTCGTCTTTTTCGCCGAGCTCGCGCTGGATGGCCTGCATCTGCTCGTTGAGGTAATACTCCTTTTGCGTCTTCTCCATCTGCTTCTTGACGCGGGTGCGGATGCGGCGCTCCACCTGGAGGATCTCGATTTCGTTTTGCAGGGCCTGGTACAACTTGTTCAGGCGCTCATCGACATTGAACGTTTCGAGGACTTGCTGGCGGTCTTCGAACTTCAGTGTCGCCAGGTGCACCACCACGGTGTCGGCCAGGCGTGCGGGCGAGTCGATGGTGCGCACCGTGGCCACCACCTCGGGGGGAATTTGGCGATTGAGCTTGGCAAAGGTTTCGAAGGTGTTGCTCAGCTCGCGCATCAACGCTTCGGTCTCCTGAGAGTGCGTCTCCACGTCAGCCTCGAGCCGGTACACCACCTCGAAAAACTCTTCGCTCGGCAGGTATTGCACAACGCTCGCGCGCTGGACGCCCTTAACCAGCACCTTGACCGTGCCGTCGGGCAACCGCAAAAACTGAACGATTTCGCCGAGGGTGCCCGTCTCGTAAATTTCGTCCTGGGTGGGGCTGTTGGTCTTGGCTTCTTTTTGCGCCACCAAAAAGAGCTTCTTGTCCCGCTCCATGGCGGCCTCCAGGGCCAGAATGGACTTATCGCGCCCCACGAACAGGGGCACCACCATGTGCGGAAACACAATAATATCGCGCAGCGGCAATAACGGACATCGGTTGTCCTTTACGTCACTGTTCTTCTTTTCCTCTTGTGTCATGCATATTCCTTATTAATGAACGGCTCGTTCTGAAATGGACGCGCGGTTTGAGGTCGGCCGCATCAAGCGGGTTGCGCTTTTCCCTTGGGCTTGTTTTTGGCGAACAGCACCAGGGGTCGCGCCTTCTTGTGAATGGAATCCTCATTCACAATGACCTCGGTGGCCCCCTCTAAAGACGGCAGCTCAAACATAATGTCGAGCAGGACGTCTTCGAGCACCGAGCGCAATCCACGCGCACCGGTAGACCGCGCAATGGACTGCGTGGCCACGGCTTTCAGGGCCTCGTCTGTCATCGTTAGTTTCACGCCGTCCATGGCGAACAGTTTGTCGTACTGCTTGGCCAGCGCATTGCGGGGCTGGGTCAAAATTTTCACCAGGGCGTCTTCGTCCAGGTCGTGAAGCGTCGCCACCACCGGGAGGCGCCCTACAAACTCGGGGATCAAGCCAAACTTCAGCAAATCTTCGGGCTGAATTTCGGCCAGCAAATCGCCCACGGTGTGGTCTTGCTGCGACCGGACTTCGGCGCCAAACCCCAAGGAGTGGCTGCCCATGCGGCGCTCGATGATTTTTTCGAGACCGTGAAAGGCACCGCCACAGATAAACAAAATGTTGGTGGTGTCGATTTGCAAAAAATCTTGTTGCGGGTGTTTGCGCCCGCCCTTGGGCGGTACGTTGGCGATGGTGCCCTCGATGAGCTTGAGCAGCGCCTGCTGCACGCCCTCGCCGGAGACGTCACGCGTGATGGAAGGGTTGTCGCTCTTGCGTGACAGCTTGTCGACCTCATCGATGTAGATGATGCCGCGCTGGGCGCGCTCGACATCGTGATCGGCGTTTTGCAGCAATTGCACGATGATGTTTTCGACGTCTTCGCCCACATAGCCCGCCTCGGTCAGGGCCGTGGCGTCGGCGATGGCGAAGGGCACGTTGAGGGTTTTCGCAAGGGTTTTCGCCAGTTCAGTTTTGCCGCACCCCGAGGGCCCCAAGAGCAAGATGTTGGACTTTTGCAGCTCGACCTCGCGCTCTTTGTCGCGTCGGTGATCGATGCGTTTGTAGTGGTTGTACACCGCCACCGCCAACACGCGTTTCGCGCGGTCCTGTCCGATGACGTGCTCGTCGAGGACCTGCATGA
This sequence comes from Myxococcales bacterium, assembly GCA_012522445.1. Lineage (GTDB taxonomy): Bacteria > Myxococcota_A > Polyangia > JAAYKL01 > JAAYKL01 > JAAYKL01. The sequence continues at coordinate 10,759 of JAAYKL010000049.1, forward strand.
TCTCCTTGGGTTTGGGCAGGGCACCGGGACCTGCGTGCGCATCCGGGGCATCCAGTTCTTCAGCGATGATCTCGTTGCACAAACTGATGCATTGATCGCAGATGTACACCGTTGGGCCGGCAATCAGCTTGCGCACCTCTTTTTGGCTCTTGCCACAAAAAGAGCAGCTCAATGTCGGTCGGTCATTTCCTCTGCCTCGGGTCACAGCTCACCTCACTGCCGTTGGGCGTTCTCGCAACAGTTAGTATATGCACGAAAGCGCACCAGACAACTCACCTTCTGTCGCGCGGCGATCACCGCGTCGCCGTGTCTTTTTTTATGGGCGTCATCACCTGATCGATCAAGCCGTATTCCTGCGCCTCTTGCGCCGTCATGATGAAGTCGCGATCGGTGTCGTGTTGTATTCGCGTCATCTCTTGTCCGGTGTTTTCGGTCAAAATTTCATTGAGGCGCTGGCGCAATCGCAAAATCTCCCGCGCGTGAATCTCAATGTCTGACGCCTGTCCGCGCACACCGCCTAGCGGTTGGTGGATCAACACTCGCGAGTTGGGCAACGCAAAGCGGCGGCCCTTTGTTCCCGCGCAGAGCAACACCGCTGCCATGGAAGCCGCCTGTCCCAGGCAGATGGTAGAGATGGGACACCCGATGTACATCATCGTATCGTAAATCGCGAGCCCCGCATTGACCGAGCCGCCCGGCGAATTGATGTAGAGCATGATCTCTTTGTCGGGGTTGTCCGAATACAAGTACAGCAATTGCGCGACGATAATGTTGGCCACCTCGTCACTCACCTCGGAGCCGAGAAAAACGATGCGGTCTTTTAAGAGACGCGAGAAGATGTCCCAACTGCGCTCTCCGCGGTGTGTCTGCTCCACGATTTGCGGATACGGAATAAAGCCGCTCGTAATGTCTCCGCCCCATTTCATGTCGTCGCCGTGCATGCTGCGTATTCCTTTCAATTGGTTTCGATCAGCCATCGTCGCTCGGGCTGTCGCTCGGGCTGTCGTTTGCATCGCCCTGGGAAGGCATGTCTTTTTCTTCGATTGTAATCAGCGGCAACACAAAATCAAAAACCTTGCGTTCCAGCAACATGCCCTTGAGATCCATGATGCGTTCGCCCTTGCCATACTCGGCGCGAATGCGCGGCAATGGCAGTCCCGTGCTCTCGGCGGTTTGCACAAACCACGCGTCGACATCGGCGTCGGTGACTTCGAGCTTTTCGCGCTGGGCGATGTCTTCGATTAGGAAGTGACGATGCACGAGGCGTGCGGCATCGGTTTCGATACGCTCATTAAATGCGGCGTCATCGCGCTGCATGCCAGCGGCCTCGTCGTCCTCCGCGCCCGCGTCGCGCAGCATTTGCGACATCATCGATGCAAAGCGCTTCTTGTCCGCGTCCACCTGTTTCTGCAGCAGCGTCGGCGGCAACTCCATGGGGTTTTGTTCGCACAGCGCATCGAACACCGCCGTGCGCAACCGCTCGGACTCTCGCTCTTCCATTTGGGTGAGGTGACGTTTTTCGATGTCGGCGCGCAAGTCGGCCAGGGTTTCGTAGTCGCCCACATCCTTGGCAAACTCGTCGTCGAGCTGCGGCAACACGCGCTCTTTGTGTTCGAGGATTTCGCACGCAAAGGTGGCCTCACCGCCTTCACCCAACGAAAACGTCGCCTTGTCTCCAACATTTTTGCCCACCAAGGCGTCGATCATGCCCTGGGGCGTGCGGTCGGGCAGCAGGGTGAAGTCCTGTTGGGGAATGGGCTCGCCCTCGGTGGTGTCGTCGACGACTTGGCGCAATTCACAGCGCACCACATCGCCTTCGGCCACGGCCCGCGGCGCTTCCAAATCGCGAATGGCCGCCAAATCCGATTGCATGCGCCCCAGCTCGGCGTCGATCAATGCCTCGTTGACTTTGAGCCGAAATTTTTCGGCGGTCACGCCTTCGGTAACCAACGCTTCGAGGCGAGGGGCCACTTCAAAGGTCGCCGAAAACGAAAAGTCTTGGCTCTCGTCGAGGGTGCCCAAGTCAAACTGGGGCTGCGACAAGGGATACAACTCCCCCTCTTGCAGGGCCACGCCCAGTTGGCGCGGCACGATGTCATCGATTACGTCTTCATTGATGCGATCGCCGTACAGACGCTTGATCACATGCAGTGGGGCCTTGCCCTTGCGAAATCCCGCGATGCGCGCCTGGCGTCCCACCGTTTGCAACACGCGTTTCACGCTGGCCGCGACTTCATCGCTGGGCACCTGCACATCGATTTTCACTTGAACCGGACTAATATGGGTGATGGTAAACGACAAGATTTCCTCCTGGGTGCGCAAAATAGACGTCGGAAATAACGGTCCCTGGCGCCGATTGTCAAGCTGGGGGTGACCGAAGATGGCACCCCAGTGGAGAATGTGTAGCAAATTGCTCGAATTCGAGCGAAATGAGGCGGCGTTAATCCGTCACTTTGGCGAGCAGAGACTCGAGATTTTGCACGGACAGCACAAAGCTCTCGCGCTCGGTCTCGGTCAGGCGGGTGAGCAAATTTTGGTAGCTCTCGCGAATTTTTTTGCGGCGCTGGCGCATGAGTTGACGCCCTTGTTCGGTGAGCTCCACCATCACCACGCGGCCGTCATAAGGCCCGCGCACTTTGATAACCAGACCGGACTTGGTCAACCGCGCCACCATCTCCGAAGTCGTGCTCTGGGCTGAGCCAACAAGGCGCCCCAGGTTGCCCACCGACACCGGGCTGTGATTGTGAATGACCGCCAATATCTTGTACTGCCCGTAGGAAATCTCTTCTTGGAACTTGCTGCCGCTCAACAACTCGAGCCGGCGAATCAGTTCCTGTGCCATGCCTTCAATTCTTTCGACCGGATCTAAGGAGACATCTTGTAAGTGGTCCATGTTTTTGTCCTTGTTGGGGGCCCGTTGTTTTCAGGCCCATAGAATTGCCCGTTTACTTAAATTTTTAACATAGAACGAATTCACGTCAAACAGAATCTACTCTATGGCGAAATATGTTCGATTTACAATCGCATTAAAAGTGACGTTTCAAAAATGACGCAACCAGCACATTTACCGCTCCGAGGAATCGGTTTCCGCGAGTTCGCGCAGGCAATCGGCAAGGAAGCGCCGGGTTTGGGGATCGCGCAAACCGGGCGCTAGCTCAAACAGGGGAACCAAAACAAACTCCCGCTGGAGAAGCTGCGCATGGGGAATCTGCAGACGGGGCGACCAAAACACCAGGTCGTCAAACAGCAAAATGTCGAGGTCGATGGCGCGGGGCCCCCACCGCAGTGCATCCCCACTTCGCCCCAGGCGGCGCTCGATATCCTTCAGCGCATCCAATAGGGGTTCTGGCGACAAATCGGTGTACACCTCGGCGACGGCGTTTAGAAAATGCGGTTGCTGGGTCAGGCCCCACGGCGCTGTCTCGCGCACCGAAGACAGGCGCGACAGATGCATGCGGGGGTGCTGTCGCATGGCGTCACAGGCGCGGTGCAGTTGTGCCTCGCGATCCCCCAAATTGCTTCCCAAGCCAACAAAAGTGCGGTGCGGAAAATGACTCAGAACAGCACCATGGCACCGAGACGAGCGCCGGCACTGAGGTACAGACCGGTTTTCCACGGGTCGAACATCTCGCGGTTTCGAATCCAACTGGGGCCGACATCCACGAGGCCCTCCAGGATGAGCGACCAGGATTTGGGCAACCGAACCCCGAGACCCAAGGCGCCTTGAAAGTCGATCCAAGTGGCGCGCGAGGAAACCCCGTCCCGGTTGATGAACGTGGGAATGGCGATGACCCGAGCGGGGAGAAAGAGACGCGGCGACTTCACGTCGAAGTGAAACGCCACGCCGGCGCCGAATCCCACGTGGGTGGTGGCGTCGCGCAACACAAAGGGCGTCCCGCCTTTGATGTACTTACCGACGGACAGCCCCATCACCAGGGCCACCCAGGGCTTGAAAAAAATGTGCGGCCACAAATCGATGCCGAAGTAAGCGTGGCGCGACGAAGCGGCGTTTTTCAACTGCGGGCTCAAAATGGTGAAACCCGGCCCCAGGTTGAACAGCAGGCCGAAACGCAGCGGTAACGATTCGCCATCCGCGTCAGCAGCGGATGTTGTGCGATCCGAAGAGGTGCCCTTGGCTTTGTCGGCGGACGATGTCTGGACGTCGAGTTCCGCCACGCGCCTCTCCACATCGGGGCGATCGGTGGCCTGTGGGTTTTTTTCGAGGTAGCGCCGATAATACGAAACGGCGCGCTCGGTCTGCCCGTCGGCCTCGTAGCAGCGACCGATGTTGTAGAGCAGCCCCTCTTCACCGGTGATCTCATACGATTTGATAAAGGAATTCGCGGCGTCGATGTACTGACCGGCCTCGTAAAACACCAAGCCCTGTTGAAAGAAATCTCGGGCGGACGCCTCTTGCTTGGCGCTTCTCGTCTCTTGGGCGGCAATGCCATTTGAGAACAAAGTGCCAGCCAGCATCCAGAACCCCAAAACACCGATTCGCCACCATTGATGTTGTTGTCGCATGCGCTCCCTCGACTGGGCCGTGCAGCGGTCCCCACAGTGCCGCATGGGTCGTGCCCCGAAATCCAAATCAGTTTACTTCGTTTGCGGCGTTGTGGCGAATTGAATGCGGCCAAATTTTTCCAGTGTGTGAAAGTCCCCGCGCATGGGCGGCGACCAGGCCCCAAAGGAGGCGTGTGATGCCCCGCGATCCACGCGAAAGAAGTTGGCCGTGCAGGACGGGGGGACAGCGGCATCTTTGTCCGCAGATTCGCCCGCGGGTTTGTTCGCAGATTCGCCCGCGGGTTTGTCCGCAGATTCGCCCGCGGGTTTGTTCGCAGATTCACCCGCAGATTCGCCCGCGGGTTTGTCCGTAGATTCGCTGGGAGGCGCACAATCAAAGAGCTGCCGCGGGATGGCCAGTTCGGCTGTCCAATACGCCGCGCCGCCATTGGCGGATGTGTGAATGATCGCGCGCCCCGCGGTTGTGTTGCGAAACGACTCGTCGCGAACGCGCCAAGCGGAGTGGGCATAGCCGGTCAGCCGTCCCGACGGTTCGATGGTGAATTCATAGTACTGCCCAGAGGCGGCATCAGGGCGCAGCAGGACGACAAAGGCATCGCCCGGCACAGTGCCCGGAGCGGCGGAAACGGCTGGTGCGCCGCCCGGCGTGTCGTCGAATCCCTTCATGGCCACATAAAAAAAGCGCGCGTCATAACCGAGCCACAGCGATGTCTCCATCGCCGCCGAACGTCCGCTAAGGGCATCGCCAAACGGCGCAACGGGCGCCACATCCGCCCAGGCAGGATCGCCGTCCACTCGGCCATCCAACACCGGAGGTCGCGACAACCGGAACACTTGGACCTCGGGCAACGGCGGCCCCTGGGGCAGGCTACCGCGCATGCGCACCGGCAGCTTCGGTCCGCGAACGCGGTTCTCCTCATCGACCGATTTTCCGGTGGCCGACATGCGTTCGGGCCCGCGCCACAACCCCGTGCGCACCTCGAGCACCGGGCTGGCCCATGTCGACGGCACAGTGATCACTTCGCTGTCCACCACCACGCGGTTCACCGGCCATGTATGGGGCGCCCAGCGGCTGCGCAGCGCTCCGCGGTTGTTTTGGCTGGTCACTAGGTTTCCCTGGGCGTCGATGAAGTGCGAAAAAAACGACCACTCCTCTTTAATGGCCTGGCGTAGGCGCCAATACCACGTGATGGTCGCCTGCTCGCCGGGAAAGAGCTCCATCTGCTCGTTCACCGAATAGCCCAAGAGCACGGCGCCTTGCGACAACTCTGCGTTCAGCGCCACCATTCCCTCCGGGGGCTCAGACAGCAAAAAAGATGCGGGCAGGGGTGTCTTGTCCGTGGGCATCGGCGGAGGCTTCGCGGCTGTAACGGCTTTGGCGGACTGCGCACCCGCAGAGCTTGACGTCGCTGGCCTTTCGCTACACGCCAGCAATCCCGCGCAGCACAGACAGGCCCCCAGCAACGCTCTTTTCACATACCCCCGCGCGCCCCTCATCGGCGGTTCTTCTTTCTGGAAGCCTTGGCCTGCTTGCGCTTGTTCTTCGCCTTGCCTTTGTCTTTGGCCGATTGCAATTTGCGCGCACCGGGACTTCCCGCCACTGCGGCCTGCAGCATCTCGGCCGTGAGGTCTCCCCCCATCCCCGGCAGCCCTGGCATTCCCGGCATCCCCGGCATTCCCGGCATCCCCGGCATCCCCGGCATTCCACCGTCCCCCATCATGCCCTTCATCTGCCGCGCCATGGCGAGTTGTTTCATACCGGGAATCTTCGACAGCAACCCCGCTTGGCGCCCGATGTTCTCCATCATGCCCTTCATCGCTTCAAAGCGCTCGAGCAGTCCCTCCACCTCTTTGGCCTCGCGTCCACTGCCGCGGGCCACTCGCTCCACCCGGCTGGGCTGCTTTTTAAACAGCGAGGTGTCGATGCGTTCCTTGGGCGTCATGGAATGGATCATCGATTCGATTTTGACAATTTCTCGATCATCGACGTTTTTCAGCTCGTCGGGCATGCCGTCGGCGAAGAAGGGCAGCTTCTCAATGAGATCGGAGAGAGAGCCCATCTTTTTAATCGCCTGCATTTGCTCGAGAAAATCCACCAACGTGAATTTGCCACGCAGCATGCGCTGGGCGTCTTTCTCGGCCTTTTCGGCGTCGACGACCTCTTCGAAGTCCTTGACCAGCCCCACCACGTCACCCATGCCCAGGATGCGCGATGCCATGCCCTCGGGGCGAAATTCCTCCAGCTTGTCGAGGGCCTCGCCGGTACCGATGAACTTGATGGGCGCACCGGTGGCCTCTTTAATCGAGATCGCCGCGCCGCCCCGGGCATCGCCGTCGAGCTTGGTCAGCACCACGCCGGTCAGGTTGAGGCGCTGGTGAAACTCGCCCGCGGTGATCACGGCGTCCTGGCCGATCATGGCGTCCGCCACCAGCAGGATATTTTTGGGCTTCACGGTCTTCTTGATGTCGAACAGCTCTTGCATCAACGCGTCGTCCACGGTTTGGCGACCCGCCGTGTCGAAGAGCACGTAATTGCAGCGCAGCGAGCGGGCCTTGCGCATGGCGTCTTCGCAGATCTGCACCGGGTTTTTCGATTCGAAGTCGACGTGTATGGGCAGCTCCAGCCGAGAGGCCAGCACCTGCAACTGCTCAATGGCAGCGGGGCGGTAGACGTCGGCGGCGCAGAGCAGCGGTTTTTCGCCTTGCCGCGCCAACCAGCGTGCCAGCTTGGCCGTGGTGGTGGTCTTGCCCACGCCGTTGAGGCCCACCATCATGATGCCCGTAGGCACATTGCCCGCCGCGCGCTCCAGTCCCGTATTGACCGGCCCCATCATGGCGCTGAGCTCGTCTTCGCAAATCTTGACGAAGGCGTCTGCCGCGGAGATGCGCATCTTTTTGCGATCCTTGCCCACGGCCTGGGTTTGGACAATCTCGCCCAAGGACTTTTCTCTCACGCGATCCAAAAAGGCGCGCGTCAGCTTTAGGTCGACATCGGCTTCGAGCAGAGAGAGCCGGATATCGCGCAGGGAAGCGTCGATGAGTTGTTCGTCGATCTCGGCCAGACCGGCCATTCGTTGGCGGGCTTTGCGAAAGCCCTTTTGCAGTGTTTCGAACATGCCGCAGGTACTCCGGATGACCAGGCGCTTTGACGGGAAGCGCGCATGGCATACCACAAATCACCACGCCCGCGCGATACCCATTGCAGACAATCCATCTCCGGGAGAAAAACCGCAGCGCCGCTAAGACATTCTGGGGGTAGTGCCTTCCGTATAAATGCGCAAAGTGGCTTTTACCGTTGGCGTAGGAACATGGGTTATTCAGCAGCTTCTTCTTTTCGGGGCAACTTCAATTTTTGAATGTCTTCTTCCAACTCCTTGAGGCTGTCTTCACGTTGGATATGCCGCTGGGATTTTTGAAATTTATCATATTCAAAGTTGGCTTTTTCCTGAGCCATCTGATGGCTAATCTTTCCTGCATGAGTCAGTAACTCCCGACCATTGAGCTGAATGATGACATCCAATCGCTGAATCCAATCCGCCATATGCATGGGAATCCTCTGCTGGGCCATGGTTTCGGCAAAAGCCAAATACTGTTCCACCAGTAGGCCGAGCAATGTCATTTCGTTTTCATCAAGATAGTTCTTGGCGATGCTCACATCACTTTTGCGCACTGCCTGATCGGCTTTCTTGTCAAACGACTGCATGCCCATCAATGGCAACGCTGCATCCGATCGGCGATACACCAGTTCTGCCGCCGTTTGCCGACTGATGGCCCAAAGAAGCTTGTTCTGAACCACTTTGAAAAACGCAATGGTCTTCTCGTCCCTAGGGTCGTAGTCGATGCTGGTGGTGTAGATGTCTTTGATCTTTTGATAGAAGAAACGCTCGGAAAGACGAATTTCGCGAAGGCGTTCCTGCAACTCCGAAAAATAGGTCATGGCGTTGCCGGCTTTGAAGCGTTCGTCGTTTAGAGCAAAACCTTTAACAATGTATTCCTTTAAACGTTGGGTAGCCCAGATACGGAACTGGGTCCCCTGGTGAGACCTGACCCGGTAACCGACGGAAATGATCATATCCAAATTGTAAAACTGAACGTCTCTGGATTGTTTTTTATCAGGCATGGCGCCATGTCGAGTGGTTGTCCGGAATTTCCGAACAACCACTCGTTCGTTCAATTCTCCTTCGTCGAAAACATTTTTGATGTGTTCGCTGATGGTTGACTTGGCTTTGCCAAACAATTTCACCATATGCTCTTGGGTCAACCAAACCGTCTCGTCTTCCAGTCGGACATCAATTTTAATTTGCCCGTCAACAGCCCGGTAAATCAAAATTTCTGAATTGCTCATACCCTTCACGCCTCCACGCCACCTTCGTTCACAAGGTCTCGATTTTCCGTAAGAAAGGTCCCGGCGACAAATCCACCCGATTCTCTTATTACCCCATACCCGTTGTGGACCCACCTTGCAGATTTTTTTTGTTGTCACGCATAAGGAGTGACGTTTTGCAGACAATCCATCTCCGGGAGAAAAACCGCAGCGCCGCTAGGACATTCTGGGGGTAGTGCCAACGCCAAAACGCCTCTATGATTCGCAACCATGAAACACCGCGCCGCATCACTGCCCATCTTTCCCCGGTCGCTGCCCGTCTTTCCCCGGTCGCTGCCCGTCCTCATTCTGTCATCGTTTTCCCTCGCGTTCATCCTCTGCCCATTCTTTGCGGGATGCCGCACCCAACCCAACGACGACGCAAAACCCACAGCCATGAACGACCCCGCGGCCGCTGCACAACAAACCGAAACCGCGGCAACACCCCAACGCGAAAGCGACAACGCTGAAGACGAAGACAACCACAATGGCGGCGAAGGAGAGGGGGAAGGTCTGCTCGCCACCAACGATGAGGAGATACCCGACAACCAAATCGACACCGTCCGCCCGCCCGCTACGCGCAAGCCCGAACCCATCGTGCCCTTGCCGGTCTTTCCCCCGCCAGCAGCCGGCGCCATGATCGACATCCCGGCCGGTCAGTTTTTGCGCGGCAGCGCCCCCCAAGATCCCCTGCGCGACCAATTCGCCGAAAACGATGCCCTCGCCACCGACGTGACCCCCTTCCAAATCGACGTCCTTCCCTGGCCCAACGACCCCGCGATTGACTACCTTGTCGGCGTTCCGCGCGCCGAAGCCGAGGCCCTTTGCGCCAGCGTGGGCAAGCGCCTGTGCACCGAAATCGAATGGGAGTTCGCCTGCCGCAGCACCGACAGCCGCCGCTACCCATCGGGCAACACTTACGAGGACAGCCGGTATGCCGAACACGCCGGACCGGCATCGCCCTTTGGCGTCTACGGCTTTGGCAAAATCATGGAGTGGACCGCCAGCGCCTGGGGCGGAGAAGCCGATCAAGTGGAACGCGCAGCGGTGCGCGGCTGGAGCCAAGGCGCCCTAACATTGGGCGAACCCACAACGCCCGAGAAGGGACGCCGCTGTGCCAAGCGCCACCACCGCACCCCCACGCTCAGCGATCCCGAGGTGGGCTTTCGCTGCTGCAAAGGAACGCCCAACAAGGCGGTGTGCACCATTGAAGGGCCTAGGCCGTCCCACAGCCTGTACACCAACATCAAGCCCGAAAAGTTCACCGAAGTGATCCGCATGATCCCGGAGTTGGCCCCCATTCACGACAACCCGCACATGTACAGCGACGGAGACGTGCGCACCGTCTTGGCCCGCCGCGCCAGCGATCGCCAGGCCCTGGCCCGCAGCGGCATTCACTTTCACTGGAAGCCCCTGCGCTGGATACCGCGCCAAGGCACCGAGCTCTGGGTCGCCGTGGGTCGCTCCAATCGCCACGCGTTCATCGTCGCCCTGCACGAAACCATCGATAACGAAGCCTACGTCCACGGCTCCAGCCTCATCCTCTGGGACACGCCCGCCCCCATCGCCATCGCCTGGCGCGAGGGACACCGCGATCAAGTGTACTGGGCGCCCTGCTGGGGATGCCGCGACGGCGGCACCATCGAATGGGACGACGCGCGCAACGAGGTTATCATTACGCACAAATGGTAACGCACGCGGCGCAGCGCACATGCACCGAGGCGCCCCAACACCCAACATTAAAATAGATGCGAAGCTTAAAAGTGCCGCGCGGCGTGTTCGGCGGCTCCGGGCGTGTCCACGTCCTGCCAGCGCCCATCGCCGATGTCGTGCACCAGCGCCCGCCCCTCCTGACACAGCGCAAAGACACCGTCCGATAGCGAACAATCCCCATCGTCGCGCGTAGCTGCCGCTTGCGCAATTTTGTCGAAGAGCGCCGGCGTACAGGCAAAGAGCCCCACATCGACGGCATCGAAGTTATCGAGCACTTTGTGAATGGCGACAATTTTGCCGTTCTCCGTGCGCACCTTGGTGGCGTCGTCCTCGTCGTAAATTTGATCGAGCTTTCGATCCACTGCCAACACCAGGCCGTTTTCTGGCAAAGCTGCCCGCGACAATCCCGCGATGATAGAGGCATCGAAGATGTGATCGGACATCGACAAAAAGAAGGGGCGCGCCCCCACGGCCTCTCGGGCGGACAGCACCGACAAGCCGTTGCTCATGCGGTAGCGCGGATTGGTGACAAACTGCACGTCCATGGGAAGCGCCGCTGCCCGCACGCCCGCCATCACCTCTTCGGCGCGATACCCCACAACGACAATGGCCTCGCGGATGCCCGCCTCCAAAAACCGATCGAGGACGCGCAAGATCAACGCACGCCCCTTGATGGGCAACAATGGCTTGGGCGGGCCCGCATCCGAATGCAGCCGCGAACCGGTACCGGCGGCGATGATCACCGCAACTTCGGGGGTGGGTTGTGACATGGTGTTCTCCTCAAACGGTTGCCTGTTTTTGCAGGTCGATGCACGCGGTCAGGCGTATTTTCGGGCCGTGGCCATCACACCCGCGTGATAGCCACCACCAAACAAAATCAAGTGATTGAGCAGGTGATAAAGATTGTAGCCATCTCGCCGCTCGGCATAACCGGGCTGCAAGGGCCATACCGATTCATAGGATCGATAAAAGGCCTCGGGAAATCGCCCGAACAATTCGGACATGGCGATATCGACTTCGCGGTGCCCAAAGTACACCGCTGGGTCGACGAGCACCGGTTCTCCGCCGGGACCGGGAAAGGCATTGCCCGTCCACAGATCGCCGTGCACCAGGCTCATCTCGCCTTCGGGCGAAAGCAACCACTGCGCGACACGTGCCACCACGCGCTCCAGCACCTGTTCATCGCTGCGCGACAGCAACCGCTGCCTGGCGGCCAGCTCCACCAAAAAGCCCAGGCGATGCGCTGCAAAAAACGACTCCCAGGTATCGGACCAGGTGTTTCGCTGCACCGTCTTGCCAATGAAGTTGTCGATGGCATAGCCCGGCGCTGGATGCCGCGATGTGCGGTGGAGCGTCGCCAAGGCGCGGCCAAAGTCCTCAGCCCAGTCCGTTGTGGGGCGCCCATGGGGGATGTACGCCATGAGCAACACCGGCGCGCCCTCTTCCTCGGCGATACCGATGGGGGTCGGCACAAGCGGTCCCCCGGGCACCTGTAACGCCAGCAGGCCGTCGCGCTCAGCGGCGAACATCTGCGCAGCCCGTGGCGAACGCGCCGTCTTGGCGAACACGTCTTCTCCGTTGCTCAACCGAAGTTTCGACGCGGCACAGATGGAGCCCCCCGACACACTTGCGCGCCGGACAACCGTTACGTCGTTGCCATAATGCGCCTTAAGACAGGCCAACAGACCCGGCAGAGTCATGCCATCAGCCTTTTTCGCTTTGGGCTGCGGTCAACTGACGCAGCAAATTTTTCGTGGTGCGGTCAATCAATTGAAACACGTGTTCAAATCCTTCCGGACCGCCGTAATACGGATCGGGTACTTCGTCACCATCGCTTGTGTCGGTATCGAAGCTGCGAAACAAGCGCACCCGTTCACGCTGCGCGTCGGTCTTGGCCAACTTCAACACTTCTTTTTCGTTGTCGCGATCCATCACCAAGATCAAATCGAAGTCATCGAGATCAGCAGCGCGAAAATGCCGCGCCCGATGCGAAACATCGACACCGTGTGTCGCGCCGATGGCACGCGCCCGCGGATCTGGCAAATTGCCCACGTGATAAGAGATCGTTCCCGCCGACTCGGTTTGAAAATCATCGGCAACACCTAGGGCCTTGGCCTGATGATCAAAAACAGCGTGCGCCAACGGCGAACGGCAAATGTTTCCCATACACACAAACATAATTTTCATGCGCCAACTCCTTGTAGGATGATGTACGTTTTGTTCTGTTTACATAAAGTCTGGCGGTGGCGGCTGATTGACCGTCTATGCGTTTTGTGCTATACAAACTGCGCACCTCACGGTGCTTCTCCGCGTGCCATTCGCACGAAGTATCAGCCTGGAATAACCCGGTAGCTGATTGCGTTATTAGCCAGAAAGCACAAAATAAACAAGATGGCGCAAGTAAAGAAATTCAAAGTAGGCGAAAAGGCAGTTTATCCGGCCCACGGCGTCGGCGAAATTGTCGATTTGCAGGTTCGTTCCATCGGCGGAAAAGAACAGCAGTTTTACATCCTCAACGTTCTCGAAAACGGCATGAAAATCATGGTGCCGGTCGAAACCGCCCAAACAACCGGTCTACGTCATGTTATGTCGCGCGACAAAGCTCGCGAAGTCATGGACATCCTCAAAGCCGACGAGGTCGCGGTCACCTCCCAACCCTGGAACCGCCGCAATCGCGAGTACACCGACATGCTGAAGAGCGGCGACCCCTTCGAGGTGGCGCGTGTGTTTCGCGACATCTACCGGCTCAAAAGCGAAAAAGAGCTTTCATTTGGCGAACGCCGCCTGCTCGATCTCGCCCACTCGCTGCTCGTGCTCGAACTCTCCTTGGCCCTCAACAAAACAGAGGCCGACATCGACAAAGACATCGACTCCATTTTTCAAAGCAAACAAACTCCGGCGGCTTAGTCCTCGTCCGCACTCACCATTACATCTGTTGCTGTGTTGGATGTCGCCTGCGTGCTGGCATCGGCGCCATTGGGCTGTGTGGCTTCGGCAGCGGCTTCGATGGCAGCGGCTTCGATGGCATCGTCGTTGGGGGCGGGGGTTTCGGAGTCGCTCTCCTGCGCAGGCGCATTTTCTTGCTCTGCGGCCCCATCTTCCGCAACAGGGGCAGGCGTGAGTTCGGCCGGCAGTTTTTCGGGAGCCCACCAGTTGCCCGACACCGTGATCAACACCATTAAGCGAATGGAGTCGGCGTAGTAATTTTCGGGTCCCTTGCGCGCAACGGCGGTCCACAACTTGTCCAACCATTCCTGGTTGTCGGGATGCGCCATCGCGCTCACAGCAAACGGAGCAATGAAGGCCATGGTTTCGTACCCGGCACCGCTCAAGGGTTTTCCCTGCAGGGTATAACCGGCCAAAATATTCGATGGCTTTCCATCCGCGGCTTTTTGAATCCAGCGGTTCATGCGGGCCAAAATCACGCGGGTGTTTTTGTCTCCAGAGACCAGCCAATCGGTGCCCAGACGCCATGGATTGCGGCAGGCATTGTAGTAATGGTGCCCGTCGTGTGGCCCTTCGAGAAAGCCCGCACGCGCAGGCTCGGGGTTGGCGGACGACGCTTTAATGATGAAGTCGGGGAGCAACCCGGTCAGCGGGCTGTGCTTGGTTTGGATCGCGTTCATGGTGCGTTGCAAATTGGCGACCAAGCGATCCCAGTCCTTGTTGCCGCTGGCGTGGCCAAAGCTGCGGTAGTGCCCCAGGATAAAGTCGGACGAGCGCGTACCATCTTGAAACGCGGGTGTGCCCGTCCCGGCCCAGTCGCCCAGGTAGGTAAAGCGCGCTTGCGGCTCCACGTCTTTGGCGCGAATGGCGCGGATCACCTTTAGGGCCTCCTCGCGGTAATTGATGGCGCCATCGCTGCCCCACTGGCGATCGGCGAGCAACAGCGCATAAGCGATGTCCACATCGCCATCGGTGGCAGAGTCGACACCGCGATCATCGCGACAGCAGATGTTTTGCGACCAGGCCATCAAGTTGCGGTGCACGGAGCTGGGATGTTCGACAAAGAAATGAAACATGCCATCGAAATACTTTTGGGCGTGGGGATCCGCACCTGCCATCAGGGCAAACACAATCATGCCATAGCCATGCGCTTCAGAAACCGTGAGGTTGTCTTGGCCGTGCCCCGTCGTAATTTGGTAACGCCCTTCGCCACAAGTTTGGCGCAGGTAGCGCGACTTCCACTGCAAATAAAAACTGCGCGCCGTGCGATCCATCTCGGCGCGACTCACGTGACTCGGAAAGATGGTGCCGTCGGCGTATGGCATCTTCACCTCTCCAAAAGGCGCGCGCGGAACGCGAGGCGCTGCATCTGTTTCACGCGGTTGGTAGCGCGGCGAAACCGGATTGTTTTGACACTGTGCCGTCGTGAGTTGCTTGTCCTTTTTTTGAAAGCCGCCCGGCGGCGCGATGCACCCCAGCAGCAGCGTCACCGGCAGAATGAACCAACACACTCGAATGTTAACCAACATCATCAACTCCCATTTGGCAAAGCGCAGTCGCCGCTGCGCAGGCGTGGCTGCGGACAAAAAAAGGCCTCCTACCCGCTCGTAAAAGTCAGCCATGTTACAGGGATAGGAGGCTCCGTAAATACATCAGTGTATTTACTTGTAGAGAATTATTGCATCGTACAATTTTTTTTTCAAATGGTTTGCAAATCACATTGCGGCTTTGCACGCGATGCCAAGCCATGCGCAGGCTATGTGTCTGCGTGCATCAACGTCAACAATGTGATCTCGCTCTCGGTGCCCAGGCGCATCGGCGGTCCCCAAAAACCCGTTCCTTGGTTTACATAAACCTGTGTGCCACTGGCATCGCGATACCATCCTTTGTTGAACGGCTGCTGCAATCGAACCAGAAGCGAGAACGGCCAAATTTGGCCGCCATGCGTATGCCCGCTCAGCATGAGCCCCACGCCGTGACGACGCGCATTTTCAATTTCTCTCGGCTGGTGCGCAAGCAGCACAACGGCGGCGGCGTCTTGGGCACCGCGCAACGCGCGATCGAGATCGGGGGCTTCTTCGGGGATGATGCGGCCAGCGTTGTAGTCGTTAACGCCCACCAAATAAAAGAACTCATCGCCGTGGGAAATGCGCACTCGCTCGTTGCGCAACACCCGCAGGCCCAAGGACGAGAAGTGCGGAAGCCACGTCGTGACGTCCGAGTAGTACTCGTGATTGCCCGTCACCACAAAGACGCCATGCGTGGCGCGCAGCCCTGCCAACGGTGCGATGTGTTCTGCCAGGTGAGCGACAGCGCCGTCCACCAAGTCGCCGGTGATCACCACGATGTCCGGTTGCAGCGCGTTGACACGCGCCACCACATCTGTCAGCCACGCCTGGGTCAGGCTCAACCCGATGTGCAAATCGGAGAGCTGCACCACGCGCAGTCCGCTCATCGATGAGGGAAATTTTTCAAGCCGGATGTCTTGGCGAATGATTGTGGGTTTGCGCAAGCCGCCGGTCACAGCGACACCCGAAGCGCCCACCACTGCCAAGGCCGTAGTCCCCGCGCTCAGCCGCCGGATAAACTGACGACGATCCGGATCATGCGCAGACTTTTTCTCTCCTGCTGGCGTGGTGTCCTTTCGAGACCGCCAACGCCGAAACAAAAAATGCAATATGCGCGCGGAGTCGACAAACAGCAGCGCGAAGACAAACAACAGAGAGGCCCCCATCCACACCAGCGGCAGAAAGGTCCACATCTTTGCCCGTTCAGCGATTGCAAGGCGCGAGACAGCCATGACCACCACCGTTCCCAACCCCATAGCCACAATCAAAGCGGTGAGCAGGCGCCTCCACACGGCTTTGTGAACCGCATCCGCCACCAGTCGCTTCCACATATAGAACTGCATCGCCGAAAACACCGATGTGAACAGCAATGCAAACACCAAACTCTGCCACGAAAACGCATTCATCTCTTTGCATCCAACCTGCTGTGTTGCCGCCCCGCATGGGCATCTATCAGACAAATTTCAAATTGGCGATGTTTCCCGTTGTCGCATTTGACAAGTCGCGACAAAACGCCTCACACTGCCGCACGAAAAGGAGGTACCGTTTCAACCATGTCATTTCAACACACCACGCAACTGCGCGACGGCATCACATACCACCAGCTCATCAACTCGCGAACCGACGAATCCATTTCACTCATCCCCGAATTGGGCGGCACCATCGCCTCCATTCGCCTGCAGGCCACGGGCGCGCCCAAAGAGTGGCTCGTCTTCGACGACGCCGACAAGGTGCGCACCAACCCGCTGTTTCGCGGCCGCTTTTTGTTTCCCTTCAACGACCGCATCCCAAAAGCGCGTTACACCTTCGATGGCACAACGCACCAACTGCCCGTCAACAGCCCCGATGACGGCTCGGCCATCCACGGCTTCCTGCACCAAATGCCCATGCGCATCGCCGATGTCCGCACCGACGAAGACGCAGCATCCATGCGCCTCGAAGCCCGCATCGCGCCCACGGATTTCCCCGGCTATCCCTTTGCCATCCAGCTCGCCATCACCTATGTCCTGGACGCAAAGGGCGTCACCCTGCGCTTCGACATCGCCAATCCCTCGCAGCGCCCCGTGCCCTTCGCCCTGGGATGGCACCCATACTTTGCCCTCGACACCGAGGCCACAACGCTCATGGCATCCTACGAGCGCTTTGTCGAAGTCGACGACGCTCTCCTGCCCACGCGGCAGCTCCTGCCCACCGCCCAGACCCCACTGGACTTCTCCTGCGGGCAGCCACTCGAGGGCATGTCCGTCGACCTGGGGTTTACCGCCCCTGCCGACGGCATAACGCGACTGCGCCACCGCGACGCCCAGCTCGAAATCCACCAGGACACCGCGCTGTTCCCCTACACGCAGCTCTACATCCCCGAAGACGGGCGCTCCATCGCCATCGAGCCCATCACGGCTGCCACCAACAGCTTCAATTTTCAGGAACTGGGACTGCGGGTGCTCGACGCTGGCCAAAGCGTACAGGGCGCAGTGCGCATCCGCTGTCACACCCCCTAAGCGAGACTTATGGTTTCGTCCTGCCCGCGCGAAACAAGTTCAACAGCAAGAGCACAAACAAAACAACGCCGGCGCCACTGGCAATGCGCGTGGCCTCCGCGTTGGAGACGCTGTGGAAATAAAGTCCGGCGCCCACGCTCGTGCCGATGAGGAGGGTTAGGCTGAGCTGTTGCACGGCCAAGTACAACAGGCGCGCAGCCGATGACATGCCGTTGATGCGCACCGTTACGTTGCCCGCCAAGACGCCGTTGGCAAATTTTTCAAGCAAACGCGGCAACGCCAAAAACGACATGAACTTTTCGCGCCCAAAATCGAAGAGCAGCTCCGACCAGTCGCGGTCGGCGTCGAGCACCAATTTTTCGAGGTATGGGCGAATGATTTGCGCGGGCTTGAGCTGCGGATCGAGGTGCGAACAGATGCCTGCCAGCAGCAACGCCGTGCGCTCCAAGAGCACCCACTCTCGCGGCATTTTAAAGGCGCTTGTGATCTGCCGAAGCCCCACGTTCATATCGTTTAGGTCGGCCAAGTGCGCGAAGCCCTTGCTGGCATCGATGTTGATCGATGAGAAGGAGAAGTTTGTCAGGTGGATCTCTTCTTGAAATTTTTGGTGAAAATGCTCGATCACACGTGTGGCAGCTTCGGTCTGGTCGGTGCCAATGCGCAAAAACCCCATGTCCTTTAGCGACTGCAACAACTGCTCTTCATTGCCCTTAATAATGGCTTCTAAAAACGAAATGAGGCCGGAGCGCATGGAGGCGGAGAGATGGCCGACCGCCCCAAAGTCAAGCAGGGCGATGGCGCCGTCGTCGCGGATCAAAATATTTCCCGGATGGGGATCGGCGTGATAGATGCCATCGACAAAAATCATTTGGCAGTACACGGTTAACAGGCGCTCCGCGATGTGGGACGGATTGAGCCCCTT
The DNA here is from genome assembly GCA_012522445.1 of Myxococcales bacterium. GTDB lineage: Bacteria > Myxococcota_A > Polyangia > JAAYKL01 > JAAYKL01 > JAAYKL01. The sequence goes on from JAAYKL010000049.1 coordinate 29,293, forward strand.
GGCGGTTAAGGTGGCCACATCGGTGATCTTGGTGCCCGAAATGTATTCGAGGGTGAGCACGCGCGAGGTGGAGAGCTCGTCGAGAACTGTCGGAAAGACCACCCCGGAGTCCGGGGCAAAATTGGCGGCGACGGCCTTCAGGTTTTCGGACTCTTTGCGAAAATCGAGCTCTTCGAAAATCATGGCGCGGATCTCGTGGTAGTAGTTGTCCAGACCGCGCATCTTCACAAATCGCTTCACCAAATTGAGCACGCGCCAGACGGTCTTTAGGTCGGCCGCGGCCACTTTCTCCACGTCGGGATGCCGCACCTTCACCGCCACCTTTCGGTGGTCGCGGGTTTCGGCCAAGTGCACTTGCCCCAGGGATGCCGAAGCGATGGGCTCTTCTTGAAAGGACGCGAACAACGCCTCAGGAGACGCGCCCAGCTCTTGTGCGATCTGCATGCGGATCTGCTCAAAGGGACGCGCCGGAACCGCATCCTGCAGATTGGACAAGCCCACCCGCAAGGTCTCGGGCAAGAAACTGGTCATGATGCTGAACAGTTGCCCTATCTTGATGAACATCCCCTGCAACGAGAGAATGGTCTTTTCGATGCGCGCGGCGTTGCGCACATGCAGCGCGTCGATGCGGAGTTCTCTGTATTCGTCACCCCAGAGCCTCGCTCGAAATGCCAGCCATGCATACGAGAGCAAAATCAACCAAGCGGTGGTGTAGGCTTTGAGAAATCGAAACGTCGCGCGTTGAATCGGTTGTTTCAACGTCATCGGTGGGTTTACGGCACTTTGGCGAGCAACACCGTGATGTTGTCGTGTCCGCCGTTGCGGTTGGCCTCTTCAATCAGCGCCTGGCAGGCCGCGGACAAATCGGAGCCCTTGGACAACAAAATGCGCTGCATGTTTTCGTCGGTCACTTCGCCGCTCAAACCGTCAGAACACAGCAAATACAAATCGCCGTTGCGCAGTGGTTCGAAGGCCACGTCGACCTTCACGGACTCCTTCATGCCGAGGGCGCGGACAATGACGTTTTTGTGCGGGAAGCTCTCGATCTCCTCGGGCGTCAACTTTTTCATTTTGATGTAGTCGTTGAGCAGAGAGTGATCCTCGGTGAGCAACTCGAAGCTCTTGTCGCGCAGGCGATAAATGCGGCTGTCGCCCACGTGCGCGATGTACACGCCCTCCGCGACAAAATACAGCGCCGTAATCGTGGTGCCCATGCCGCGGTACTTGGCGTCTTTTTTTTGTGCCTCGTGGATGCGCAGATTGGCGAGCTTGATGGCGGTAATCAAACGGTTTTCTTCGTAGCGCCGGGAGCGATCCATTTTGTAGGGCCAGGTCAGCTCCGGATCATCTCGCGTATCTTGAAAGAAGGTGCGCATGGTTTCGACAGCCATTTGACTGGCCACCTCACCCGACGCATGTCCCCCCATGCCATCGCAGACAATAAAGAGATTTTCGCCTTCCATAATGGTGAATGTGTCTTCGTTGTGATTGCGCTTCATCCCAACGTTGGTTTCACCGGCGACGATAACTGAGGGTTTCAAATGCGACCTCGTCTTCTGTTGGTGGGGTTGGTGATCAGCCCGCCAATACCATGGCTGTAATAATGACGCCCAGAAAGATGGCTGCACCGGCACCGAGGGCAATCATCACGAGTGTCTTGGGGGCAGGTGGGAAGTCATTGGGTGCCACGGACATTGTTGATGGCGACGCTTCGTAAGGGGGAGCGGCTTGTGCGGTAGGCGCAGCGGCAGCCGGAGCGGCGACAGCAGCAGCGACAGCAGCGGCAGCCGGGGCGACGACAGCAGCGGCAGCCGGGGCGACGACAGCAGCAGCAGCGGCGGCGACCGGAGCGGCAGCGGCGGCGACCGGAGCAGCAGCGGCGGCGACCGGAGCAGCAGCGGCGGCAGCCGGAGCGGTAACGGCGGAAAGGTCCGCAGCGGGCGCGCCCAAAACGGTCGCTTGAAACGCTGCTTCAGCAGGAGGTGACGCAGCGGCCGGAGCGGCAGCGGGAGCGGCGACGGGTTCGGCAGCGGGAGCGGCGACAGGCTCAGGAGCCGGAGCGGCCGTTGGGGGTTTCACGGCGGGCATGCCAAAAACCGTTCGCGCCGCCTGAACGGGTTTGTTCTCAGGCGCGACAGGAGCGGCGACGGGTGTCGCCATTTTCACCATTGGGGCTTCGACCGGTGCCGGCGCCGGTGCCGGTGCTGGTGCCGCCGGGGCTTCGACGTTTGCATCGGCCCCTGGGCCCGTTCCCTGGGGCGCGATGGGTGCACCACCGGTACCCTTTTCGTTTACACTGGGGATTCCAAACATTGTTTTGGCCATGATTGTTTCTCCTTACACGACGAGGTGCAGCCGTAACGCACTGAACCGTCGCGCGTATTCGTTTATAGATCTGTTCGCCAATGTACGTTTAACGCCCTTCGACGTCAACAATCCCCTGCTCTTTCCACACCACAGCAGCCGATGGGCAACAAGCGGCGCTCCCTGGAGAACACGGTGTTGGCCACACAATCGGGATGCATTGGGCATGCGCAGGCGCTTACTCTTTTTTCAACTCTTCTTTCATGCCGATGAGTTGATAGTACTGTTGCAAGGCCTCCACATCGTGAATTTCGAGGACTTCATTCGACAGGCTGAGGTACTGGTTGTCGCGCAAATAGATAATGCCCTGCTTGGTCGTGTCGACGTCCAAACCGATTTTCGACGCCAACTCCATCGGGGTTACTTCGAGTTGCACGGGGGTTTTATCGGGGGAAACCTGCTGCGCCAAGCGAATCAGGGCGTTGACAATTTTGCTCTGTGAATCTTTGAGCATCATGTTTTCAATGCGGTCTTCCGCCGCCTCCAACCGCCGAATCAACTGATTGATCAACTTCAACGCCAGTTCGGATTGCTGCTTGAGAAGCGCGCGAAAATCCTCGGTTTTGAGCGCCAGCAGCCGGCACACCTTGCCAAAAGCCACCGCCGAAACGGGGTGCAAGCGCGTATCGGTAAGGGCGTGCTCGCCAAAAATCTCATCCGTGCGCAATATGGCGATATCCCGCTCCACTTGGCGCACCTTTTTGATCAGCCGCACCCGTCCTTCGAGAATCATAAAAATTTCGTTGCAGGGCTCTCCCTCGGCAAAGATCAAATCGCCGCCTTCGTAGCTCCTGCCGAATTTCTCAAACAACCGATCCGCATTTTTGGCATCTGTTTCCATATGTTCGTTATCTTACGTGCAATGAACGCGATGCGGTAGTGAAATATTGTGTTGCTACGGAAACCAGACCAATCGCCTTGCGGCGCCACATCGCCTCATGCCATGCTCGGCGCCTGTGCGCGGACGCCCGTCTCCCAAACACCCAGATGGCGCCATCCGCCGCAATACAACTATGAACTTCTCGGGTTTCATCGCTGCCTTCATCGCCGTCATCACCATTGGGTTGGGCTTTGCCTGGGTCATTCGCCTCGAATACTGGTTTGGCGCCCACCTCGCCAAATGGGTGGCCGTGCTGGGCCTGGCCATCTGCGCGCTGTCCCTATTTTTGCCGGGGTTTTGGGCCCCAGCCATCACCGGCATTTTTGGCGGCACTGTCGTCTGGGGCGCCACCGAGCTGCCCGAACAAGCCCAGCGGGTAGCGCGCGGCCTCTTTCCGAAGAACCCCAACAAAAGCGGGCCTCAGCCATGAGCCTCTCTTTCACCGGCCTCATCCTGGCGGGCGTCACGGTGGGCACCATCGCCATCGGACACGAGCTCGTGCGCAAACTCAACTATCACTTCGGGACACGCCCCGCAGCACCGCTATTTTTGCTGGGCGCCGCCGTGCTCGGCGCGTCGCTGTGGTGCGCATCCAACACCCTCAGCGCCGCACTGGGCATCGTGGGGCTCACCACCATCGTCGACGGCTACGAAATACTCCGCCAGGAAAAGCGCATCCAGAAAGGACATGCCCCCGAAAACCCCAAGCGCCCCGTACGCCGCCCATAACGACCGCGGGCGTCAGCGCGCAACGCGCCGCAAAATGTCGAGGAAGTGCCCCACTTGTTCGGGCAATGAAAACTTTTTGACGTACTGCTCGCCTGCCGCCACGACGTCGTCGCGATACGGGCGTTCGTCGAGCTTCTCAATGGCCTCCACCCACGCCTCGACCTCGGAGAACCGGGAGAGCAACAAGCCGCCGTCTCCCACGGATTCGATCAGCCCACCGGTGTGCGAGGCCACCACGGGGATCCGGTGGTACATGGCCTCCACCGCCACGCGGCCAAAGGGCTCTTCCCACTGAGAGGGGATGATGATGGTGCGCGTCATCAAATAGATGGTCGCCACATCGGGAGATCGCCGCGCGTGGATCAGGTTGCCCGAGCGCGTCAGCGAGATGCCGTGGGATTCGGGATCGATGAAGCCCTCGACGAAGAGAAACGAGCGATCGGGGAAATGCGTTTTCACCAGCTCGTGAGCGATGTGCAGGCCTTTGTGGGGCAGCGGATTGAAAAAGGTGATGAAGGAACCGGGGTATTGCGGCGGCCGAAAACTGCGGCGGTCGGGCACGGGATACACGACATGCGGGCGCATCTCCCACTCCTGTCGTATGCGGCCTGCCATGAAGTGACTGTTGGTGATCACCGCGGCGAGCTGGTGGCGCACATCGCGAAACAATTGCATGCCCTTGCCGGGATCGTGAACGTAAATCGCCACCGGAATGCCGTGGTGGTGCAGCAGGTCCATCATGCGCGCAATGTCTCCCTCACCGCACTGGGGTTCGGCGCTGGAGGTCAGCACAATGTCGGGCTTGTAGCTTTGAATGACGCGCGTAAATTCCTTGAGGTAGTCGCTCTGCACCAAGCCGACGCGGACGCCTTCGGCCATGTAGCTGCGCTGGCGCGTGCGCTCATCCGTGCGCGGTGCCACGATGCCGTGTACGCGAACAGTGGCCCCCTGCTGCACCATTTCGCGCGCGAACTCATGATTGGCGATGTCAGCGCCGCTAACAGACGTGGGAAACCACCAGCGGTGATTGGCGACGAGAATTTTCAGCGAGCGTCCAGACATAACGAGCCCAAGAAAAGACACAAAGCCCGCCGGCTGTCTATCCAGATTGCAGATTTATCCGTGTAGGAAGTGCGCGAAACCATTCGACGAAACCTTTGGGTGTGGTACTCATCTCGCCATGAGCACTCTCTCCCTATTTTTGATGCTGGTCGGTTTTTGCGGATTTTGGTTGGCCGCGCCATGGGGCCTTGTCGCCTTGGGATTTTCGTTGGTCGGGCTGTTCCTGGCCACGCTGGACCTCACCCACAAGGACGCGCCGGCGTCGTCGATCTCGCTGGACATCGCCACGTGGCTGTATGGCTCGGCCACCTTGGCCTACGGCGGCGCCTTTCAATTGCGCGCCATGAACGGCGACATTGCGTCGCGCTTGCCCGTGGCGGATTGGCATGTCTACTTGGGTCTGGGTGCTGGCGCACTGGCCCTGGCCATCGCGCTGGTCCTCATCGGTCGGCACCGGCTGCGCGCGCTGTTTACCGCCACATCTCTGGTGGCCCTGCTCGCCTGCGGTTTTCTTTTCGCCTTGGCTGTTTTGCAAGCCGACGCTGCGGGACTGCGCCTGCTGTAACCGCTTTTGCAAACGCCCCCCAACGCGCCTGCGACACGCCGCGGATTACTTCTCGGTGCAAAGCCCGCGGGCCAAAGCCACGACGGTTTTGACGCCGAAGCCCTTGCCGCCCTTGCCCAGATGTCCCAGGACGCCCGGCTTGCCACCGGGACCCGCGATGTCGATGTGCACCCAGGGTGAAAAGTCTTTCACAAAGCGCTTGAGGAATAAGGCGGCACAGATCGAACCGCCCCAGCGCGCGCCCGAGTTTTTCATGTCGGCGATGTGAGAGTCGTACGCCTTGTTGTACGGCGCGTGGAGGGGCATCTCCCACAGGTATTCGCCCGCGCTTTTGCCGGCGTCCAACACGCGGCGCGTAAAAGGCGCGTCGGTGCCGTACACCGCGGCGATGTCTTCGCCCAACGCCACCACGGCCGCTCCCGTCAATGTCGCCGCATCTACGAGGAAGTCGGGTTTCGCTTCGAGGGCCACGGAAATGGCGTCGGCCAAAACAATGCGCCCTTCGGCGTCGGTGTTCTCAATCTCCACCGTTTGGCCGCTGCGCATCCGGATGACATCGGAGACGTTGAAGGCCGTACCGGAGATGGCGTTGTGGGCCATGGGCGCAATGCAAGTCACGCGAATGGGCAACTGTAGCTGGGCGATGGCGGCGGTGGCGGCCAGCATCATCGCAGCGCCCGCCATGTCGAACTTCATGTCTTCCTGGCTCTTGGCGGGCTTGAGGCAGTAGCCGCCCGAGTCAAACGTAATGCCCTTGCCCACCAACGCCAGGTGACGGGTCGCGTTGGCCGGCGCGTATGTGGCCTTGACCAAACAGGGGGGCGTGGCCGAACCGTTGCCCACGGCCAAGATGCCGCCGCAGCGCTCCTTGGCCAATCGCTTGTGGTCCCAGATCGCAACGTTGAGTCCCGCCTCCTGGCCAAATTGCACCGCGGTCTCCGCGAACGTTTTGGGGGTCATCACTTGGGGCGGTTCGTTCAACACATCGCGCGCAAAATTGACGCAGCGGCACACCACCTCGCCTTCACTCAAGGCTTGGCGCACCGCGGCGACGTCCCCGGTCTTCACAAAGAGCGCCACGGAGATGGGCGGCTTGGGCTTTGTTTGGGCCTTGGACTTGTAGGTGTCGAACGTGTAGCCGCCGAGCAAGGCCCCTTCTTGCACGGCAGTGGCCAAGGCGGCGTGGGCATCGTTGAGGCACACCACCACGCGCTTCAACGAGAGCTTGCGGGCCAGCCCAATGGCCTGGCTTATCATTTCGCGCAACGCCTGTGCGGCCTTCAGGGGCTCGTCGCCCACACGGCGCACCGCCGCCGCCACGCGCTTGCCGCCGTACTCGCCCAGAAAGGTCAACGCCAATTTGTCGCTGTCATCTCCCGGAGCCACCGCGGACAAGGCGCCGGGTACATCCGACACCGAAAAAGCGGGGCGCTTTCGCGAAACCCATGGCAAGCAGAGCAAATCGCCTGTCTTGAGCGATGGCATTTTGGGTGAAAAAGAAAATGTCGACATTGTCCTCTCGCTTTCTTGCATGTGCGCCTACAAAACAAAACAACGTCAGACTCTTGCGCTTGGGCCGAGCAATTTCAAGTGCCTATTTTGTCTGCGTGCGTGTCCGGCTTGTCTGGCGGGTGCCCGGCACCCCCGTGTCCGCCCTTGTCCTGCGTGTCCGCCCGTTGTCTTGCGCGTCCGCCCGTTGTCCCGCGTCCGCCCGTTGTCCCGCGTCCGCCCGTTGCCCCCTGCAGGTACCCGGCGTTTTGCCGGCGTAAAATAATTTCCACCCAAGACATTTTTTGTCCCGGCAGTGTTGTAGGCTGTGCCTTTAAAAACGCAGTTGGGATGCCCTGCGCTGCGGAACCATGCGGTGAAAAAGAACATGCGGTGAAAATCCCGCAGCGTCGGGAAATCCGATGAAACCCGATTGGCCCGCGTTCGCCACCGCACTATACTCGGGCGTCGCCCCATCGATTGTCCCCAAGGAGGCCCCATGAGCGCACTAAACCAAGTTCTCGAACACTTCCGCACCCACGCCCGCACCGAGCGCGAAAAGGGCACCTACTTCGAGCAACTCATCCAAGACTACCTGCGCCACGAGCCCTCCTACCACGACCTGTACAGCGCGATTTGGACCTACGCCGAGTGGGCCACCAACAACGGCCTAGACGCCCGCGACGCCGGCATCGACCTGGTGGCGCGCACGCACTTGGGCGACCTCCACGCCATCCAGTGCAAATTTTACGCCCCCAACCACGTGGTGCAAAAGCGCGACATCGACAGCTTCTTCACCGCCTCGGGCAAGAAGCACTTCTCCGCCTTTGGCGTTTGCACCTGTGGCAAATAAGTGATGTGAGTAAGGCGTCCGGATGCGAGGCTAGGTGCCAAAAATAAAGTAAAAATGGATGCCACAAATTCACTTCCGTGTGTCTACAAAATCAAAAAAGGGCATCTCTGACAGGTGATATGCTTTCAAAGCGAGATCGTCGAGGCGTTGAAAGTCGCGTTTGCGAAAGGCTTGTTTTATTTCGTTACCAAGGCTTTTTCCAATATCTGTCGGCTCGGGAAGGCGAATGCGGCGTAGGTATTGTGCCTGAAATCGCAGGTACCCTCCGCGCATTTTCACAGCGTAAGACCAAACGAAGAACAAGGCGACGCGAGAACTCAATAGTCCACCCAAAATTTCCAAATCCCAAATATCGGAAACGACGAAATAAAGATTGTGATGCGGGTGATATAGACCTTCGTCAAAAGCAACTTCGTTAGAGCCTGCGATATCTGGAATTAACAACTTTGGGCGTGAAACCATATCTGGATATACACGGTCAATCGTCCTGAACCAAGCTCGTGGGTTTTTGCGAGCGACGTGGCGCTTTTTGACCTCCGCTCCTCGGTCCATCAAGTATTTCTGTAGTCGAGGGAACGAACCAAGATCCACGACGCCACCATCGACAACAAATGTATTGATTACGAAACGCCCAGCATTTTCTATTTTTCCAGCACGAATATCTTCACGCATGACCAGCGGCACAAGTCTGTCGGGTTCAATATCCGTGTCTTGATTGACGACATAAATCTGATCGCATCCAGTTGCTACGCCGATTCCCACGCGAGCAGTTGCCTCAATTTCTCTGAAACGCGCTTCCAGCAGACGCAAAATTGAGAGGTGTTCGGGAGCACTCAACACCCATGGAGCATCACCAGAAAACCAGTCCGAGTAACGTGTGATGTTCACGTCGGGAGTTTTGATAGAATCATCGGCAATGGCAATGGATACACTTCTGCACTCAGTTTCGCTCGCGGTATTCATCGTGACGACTGGAACCACAGCAGGTTTCTTTCTGGAGAAAACGAATATGGATGGGTATGCAATCACATCGGATTCGAAAGGGGATGTGTTTTGAAGATCTACATATGCCTGCACGCCAAAATTCTTGGCTACCATGGAGCGCAGCGGGGCACCATATTTGTTTAAAATCCATCTGTTTGCGCAAATGAAAGAGAGAATACCGCGTTCGGAAAGGAGTGAGAGGCCACATTCGATAAACGCGACATAGAGATCAGCGCGATCATAGAGCGTAGTAAAACGCCTCCTGTACTCGGCGTGCAACACAGGAGAAAGTTGCTCAATGCGAATGTAAGGTGGATTGCCAACAATAACATCAAAGTCTGACGAAATAGCTGCCAGAAGAAAATCTTCGCAACGCACCCACGCATTGACCAATGTTTCTGCAACGTCAGCACTAACCCCCAGACGTTGCAATTCGCGACCAAGAGCCTGTCGGGTCAAATCGACATGTGTTTCATCGATATCAAAGGCAGTAATGCATTGCGTAAGCTCAGCGAAGCTGACATCAGCCCGGCGGGCGGCACCGATCAAACGACGGACTGCGGGAATCAGAAAAGCACCATGCCCACAGGATGGCTCCAGCAATCGCAGGTCGAAGATATCGCTGTTTTCTGAATATCCACAGAGATCAAGAATGAGTTCAACAACGTGTGGTTTGGTGAGAACAACACCGTGTGTTTCGCCAGAGGCACGTACTCCATAATTGTAAGCTTCTTTCGAAACAACAACGGGCAAGGAAAGAGATAGTTGCATACGTCACACACTTCCGAGGAATGTCTGAACCTGTCCACCGAGTCCCGCAATGAATCTCTTCATGGAAATATCTTGGGCAGGCTCCTTGTAGGCCCCGGATTTAATTCCGTCACGCGATGAAACGATGAGTGCCGTTGCGTCGTAGAGTTTTTCTCGAACCAGTTTGCGCAACAGAAGTTCGTAGCGATTTACGTAGGATGTGTTTTTGAATTCATCGAATACTTCGAAATGAGGTTCGCGGACGCCAACAGGTGAACGAGAACTTTCGCAGTCTTCCAGAAACATCAACCATCCAACCCAGGGGCGGACTTGGTGCTTGCCAAATGCTCCCTCTCGAAAGGCGGTCCACAGGTCGGTAGCATTGCCAAGTGCTTCTTCGGTACGATTGTTGAAATTATTTCCGAATGAAGGCCCCGCTTGAGATTTGAATTCAACTGCGGCGACCAGTTGCCCTTGGTGAACGACCAATAAATCCCATTTTTTTGTCGGTCGAAAGAATCCCGGAATTTCGAGTTCCTTGCGGACAAAAATGCTAGCATCCGGCATTCCATTTTTGGCAACTACCCAGCGAACCAATTCGCAGAAGCCATCCATTTGTTTTCCGCCGGTGACAGCCCGTCGATTTCCGCGATCAGCATCGTTAATTCCCTGCCTATTGGCTTGCGCAGCTAGTGTCGTCCAATAATGGGCAACGGCACGCTTGATACGAATTTCATAGCCTTTGGGCACAATATTGGTCGCCATGTAATGTATCTCCTGTCGGCGTTATCATCAGTAACACTGTATCAGTGGATGCAACCGGTTCAATTTGTTTTACGCGAACATATCACGGGAAGAGAACCTCCAGGTGAAAGAAGCCGAGCGCTACCGGGTCGAGAAAATGCGCTTCGGCAAGGCCAAGGCCCAAGGCCGCGCCGCAGAGGACAAGAGCGTGCTGGTGTACAACCCGCACGTCACGGTGTCGGGGATTCCCCTTACGGCCTACGACTATGTGGTCAACGGCAAGTCGGCCCTGGACTGGGTGATGGACCGACAAAAGGTGAGCACCGACAAGGACTCGGGCATCGTCAACGACGCCAACCTGTGGGCTGCCGAAACCATGGACAATCCGCGCTATCCGCTAGAGCTGTTTTTGCGGGTGATCACCGTGAGCCTCGAAACCCAACAGATCATCGCCAGCCTCCCCGCCCTCCAATTGCCGTAGGCGTAAACGCAAGGGCGGACACGCAGACAAAGGGCAGACACGGGGAAAGGGCGACCACAGGGGGTCGCCCCTACATCGAATACATCAATGAAAACAGGGTGTTGGGCGGTGTGTGTGCGGGGAAATAGGACCGGTGGGACCCGTAGGACCAGTGGGAGGCCGCGGGGAAAAGTAGGACCAGTGGGACCCGTGGGACCGGTGGGATGCCGCGGGGAAGACGGGGTAAATCGGGGCGGAGGCAAATCGGGGCGGTTTGTTGAGCGTGAGGGGATTGCATGTGATACAATGGCATCTTCAATGCCGCGAAATGGGGTGGCGCGGCGGTCTTTGACAAGGGGCGTTTTCTCTGGCCAGGAACGGGGACGAGGGTACCCGCAGGACAAAGGGCGGACTACAGGACAAAGGGCGACCACAGGACAAAGGGCGACCACAGGGGGTCGCCCCTGATATGGAGCGACCTGTCAATCGCAGTAATTTTTTTTCGTTCAGCGCATTATCCATATTTTGACGCGTAGCAGAGAAGCCGGCGGTCAACGGAGCTGTTAC
>JAAYKL010000050.1 GCA_012522445.1 Myxococcales bacterium
GTGCGCTGGGCACAGCCTCGGGCGCGGGCTTGGAGCTGGGGGCAGGCAAGTCGGCAAACTGGGCCGGAGAGGGGAGATCGATATCGCCAAACGGGTCTTCGCCCTGCGGTGCGTCGAGGCCTGTTGCAGACATGCCGATGTCGCCGAATGCGGGTTCGGGAGGCAGGGAGGGGAACTTGCCCGCAGGCACGGAGGGGCGCTTTTGCGGGCTGGGGGCTGGCAGGTCGAAATCGAGGCCTAAGTCGCCGAAGTCGTTCTGGGGCGGGACGGAAGATACCGCGGGTGGCTTGGGGGCTGGCAGGTCGAAGTCGTGGTCCATCACGCCGAATCCGCCCTTCGCGGTGGCAGCCGGTTGCTTGGGCGCGGGCAAGTTGAGGTCGCCGCCGAGGTCGTCGTTGAGGTCGCCGAAGTCGTCTTCGCCTGGGGCGCTTGCGGGGCGAGCGGATGGCATCCCCGGGAGATCGATGCCGTCATCGAGGTCGTCGTTGAGGTCGTCGTTGAGGTCGCTGAAGTCGTCTTCGGCCTTGCCGTGGGCCGCTGGGGATGGGAGCGCGAGGTCGTCGTTGAGGTCGCTGAAATCGTTTTCGGCCCTGTCGGCGACGGCGGACATCGCGGCATCGCCGGGGGAGAGGGAGATCGCGCCTTGTGATTCGGCGGGCATGACGCCGTGTCGATTGATGCGAAACGAAGTGTTGCACTTGGGGCAGCGCATCTTTTGTCCGCCTTCGGGCAGACGGTTTTCATCGACTTTGTAGAGATGATTGCATCCAGGACAATTCACATTCATGCGTTGCGAGCCTCCGGTTGGTGTTGGCAGGATTGGTTACAACAATGAACAACACCCGCGAATGATAATCGAAAGGCGCGGATGTGGGCAATCGCCCTTGTGGCTTACGCACAAAAAAGGAGGAGATTAACGGAGGGCGGCAGCCAGCTCTGCTGCGCGGTTGGTCTGTTCCCAGGTGAAGTTTTTGCCCGCGCGGCCAAAATGTCCGTAGGCGGCTGTGGCGAGGTAGATGGGGCGCAGCAGGTTCAGTTGCTCGATGATGGCGGCCGGCCGCATGTCGAAGTTGTTCGTGATGTAGTCGGAGATTTTTTCATCGGAAACGACGCCGGTGTTGAAGGTGTCCACCAGAACCGAAACGGGCTGCGCGACGCCGATGGCATAGGCCAACTGCACTTGTACGCGTGTGGCCAGTTTTGCGGCGACAATGTTTTTGGCCACATAACGCGCGTAATAGGCGGCAGAGCGGTCGACCTTGGAGGGGTCTTTGCCCGAGAAAGCGCCACCGCCGTGCGAGCCCATGCCACCGTAGGTGTCGACGATGATTTTGCGGCCGGTCAGTCCGGCATCGGCATAGGGACCGCCGTAGACGAAACGGCCGGTGGGGTTGACGTAGATGCGCGTTTTTTTGGTGATGAGTTTTTCTGGCACCGTCTTGCGGATGAGGTTGTCGGTGATCCACGACGAGAGGGCCTTGTGCGAGACCTCCGGCGCGTGTTGTGTGGAGACGACGATGGTGTCCGCGGCAACGGGGACGCCGTTCTCGTAGCGGATGGAGACTTGGGCCTTGCTGTCGGGGCGCAGAAAATCCACGGCGCCTTTTTTGCGCAGGGTGGACAAATCTTTCATTAAACGGTGCGACAACGACAGGGGCAGGGGCATCAGTTCCTTGGTTTCGTTGCAGGCATAGCCGAACATCATGCCCTGATCGCCGGCGCCTTGCTCTTTGTAGAGCCCTTTGCCAGCGGTGACTCCCTGGGAGATGTCGGGGGATTGCTGCTCGATCGCCGCGAGGATCGCGCAGGTGTTGCCATCGAAGCCAACCGACGTGTCATTGTAGCCGATGTCGCAGATGGTTTTGCGGACGATCGTGGGGATGTCGATAATGGACTTGGAGGTGACTTCGCCTGCCACGACGGCCATGCCGGTTTTGACCATGGTCTCAACAGCGACGCGCGAGTTGGGGTCGTCTTTGAGGTAGGCGTCGAGGATGGCGTCGGAGATTTGGTCACAGACTTTGTCGGGATGTCCTTCGGATACGGATTCCGAGGTGAACAGATAATTTTTCATGACAGCTCCTAAAAGGTTGGTGTGAAGAGCACAGTTTGTGTGTGCTGTTATGCAAGAGCGCAAAGGTTGTCAATGCAGAAGATGGGGCGCGGGCCATTCGCTTTGGGGCGTTAGTCGATGGGGGGAATGATGATGGTAATGCCGTCGGAGGGCGTCGTGGTGAATTCGAAGGCATCGAGGATAACCTGGGAGTCGAAGTGACCATCAGCGGTGTCGTGCAGATGGAAGGTCAGCGTAAAGGTTTCGCCGCCTTCGATGGGCCAAGAGGTTTGCAGCCATCCGGTTGAAGAGCCCGCCTGGTGCCCGTCTTCGGCGTAGGACGGGGCGCACTCGTAACCGGTGCCTGAGATGTCGGTGGTGAAGTCTTTGACGTCGGGGCAGGGGGCGAGGCTCGGCGAGTTGTGAACGAAGGGCGAGAGGTAGGGATACCAGCAGCAGTCGGACATGGCTGAGTTGATGGCGATGTAGCAGCAAAATCCCGTGGAGGTGTTGCAGTCTTCGCCGCCGAAATCGTAGTAATTAAAATGATCGCGGCAGTTGGTGTAGTTGATGACGCGATCCTTGCCCTCGGTGGTGGTGGGGGCATTGAGGATGGCGTAGAATTTGTCGTTGTGTTCGCTGGAGATGTAGTCGTCGTATTCCGAGGAGAAGAAGACGTACTTAAAGCGAAATCCCTTGGCGTCATCGGGGGCTTTGAGTTGGAGCTTCCACTCTACGACGTCGTACATGGTGCCGTCGGTGTCCCCCACAAAGTCGTCGTTGAGGCCTTTCACGTTGTCGTCCATGGAGTTGACGCAATCCATGGAGTGAAAGTTGTCGCTGCGATTGACCGAGCCCGTGGCCATCACAACATATGAGTTGTTCTTTTTGGGCTTGAGGTCATTGGCTTCGCTGCCCAGGTGGGCGATGGCGTGGCGCGTGTCCTCAACCGTGCATTCGGGATGGGTGAATGTCATGGGGCTGCTGTATTGCTGGTCGAGGACCACGTCGGCGTCGCAGAGGTCGATGGCGCAGAGCAGGTCGCTGAGCTCTCCCCCCAGGGCGGGGCATTGGCTGCAGTCCATTTCAATGGCGATGATTTCGTCGCTGTCTCTCTTTTCGTTATCGGTGGGCATGGGGATGTCGAGGGGCGGCTTGGAATCGCTGTCAAAGATGGGGTTGCCGTTGCTGTCCTTGGGCAGGGCATCGGTGTCTGTTCCGGGGGCGCCGTTGTTGCCGGAGATTTTTGGGGCGTTGTCCTCACAGCCCCAGAGGCCGAGGAACGCCGCACAGCAGAGCAGCGCCAAGGGGAGCGATAGCTTCGGTGTAAAAATTGTCATGGTTGTGTCCTCGCAAACAAGGGCTCAGCAGGGGCCGAGCTGGGTGGCCCGTTCCTTCCAGGTTTGTGATGTGGGGCGTACGTTGGTCGGGTTGGGCAAGTGTTTTTGGGCGACGCGCATCAGCGTGAGAAAGTCGAAGCGATACGAGATGGTCTCGCCGCCCCAGTGCTGCTTGAGGATGTCGAAGGCGGCGTGTACGTCATCGAGCATTTTTTGCCATTGTTCGGGCGTGGGGTCGCCTTGGCCGTAGATGAAGTGGATGGCCGCAAAGAAGGCTTCAATATCGGGCCAGGAGAGCTGCGCGTCGTAGATGTTTTTGGTTTCGGCGTTGGCGTTGGCAGTGATGCCGTTGATTTGCGGCACGTGGTCGGCAAAACCGCCAAGGCCGTACTCTCTGCCGACGTTGGGGGCGTTGAGCAGGCGGTCCATGTCCGAGAACAGCTTTTGAGAGCAGAAACCGTAGATGCCGCGGTTGTAAGCGAAGGTGATAATGGATAGCTCGGCCCAAGGGTCTTTGGCCTCGAAGACCATGCGGTGGTAGTTGTCGCCCTGGGATGCCCAGAGGGTTTCGCGGGTGACCACGCTGGAGAGGGCGCTGGAGACCACGGAGGTGGCCCATTGGGGGTGCATCTCGTCTTGTACGTCGGTCACGTGGGTGTAGTCGTCGTGTTGGGCGCTCTTGGGAAAATAGTCGGGGAAGAACGCGGACATATCGATGAAGTTGGGGGTCTCCTGCTGGAAGGGGCCATCGTTGCTGCCCTGTAGGATGTACCAACTGTAATTCTTGTCTTTGTACGTGATGGGGACGCCGCCCTTCCATGTTTCTTCGGGGATGAGGCCGCAGCAGAAGTTTTCTTTGGTGCCCAAGGCCAGGAAGTAGTTGGGGTTAAATTTAAACCATTGATATGAAAATCCGATGCCCATGGCGAGCATGCGCGACGGGACAAAGAGTTGCAGGTCGGTGTAGCCGTTGACGGTGAGCGGGGCATTGGGATCCGTGCCCAGCAGGTCTTTCATGTGTTCATCGGGCAGCCCAATGTTGATCTGCGTGGGGTGCGTGGGGTGGTACACGAAGATGCCCTCGGTGGTGGGGGTGACTTCCTGCCGGTAATAATCATCGACGTCGTGGATGAGGTCTTTTTGAGACAGGGTGGTTTTGTTCTTCCAGAAAGAGCGCGGCAAGTCCTGGTATTCGGGGTAGACGACATCGCCGCGAACATAGTTGGGCATGCAGCGCACCGGATAGGGGAAGAGGCCCTTCTTTTGTCCCTTGACGCGGAACGTGATGAGCTCGTTGAGGTGAAAGACGCTCATCCAGCCGAAGTCGAAGCGGATGGTTTCGTCGTCGATTCGCTTGTGATTGATGGTGATGAAATCGTCGGTTTTGGACTCGGTGATGGTGGATGTGGTGAGGAAATCGACAGAGTAAATCGTGAAGATGTAGCCATTCCACACATATTCTTTGTTGGCGTTGCCCACTGTAATGATGCCCTCGAAGGAGTTTTCGTCCTCGGACACGGTGCGGTAGGTGCAGGTGAGGCGATCTTTTCGGTTGGCGTTGTTGGCGTCTTCGGGGGTGAGCACGGGGACAAATTCGGTATCGATGAAGTCGGGTTTGTCCGTGGAGTCGCCGGAGGGGTCCGATGTCGGCGGGGCATCGGAGGAGGGCGGCTGGTTGTCAGCGTTGTTGTTGTTGCTGGCATTGTTTGGGTGGGAGTCTTGAGGATGATTTTCGGTGTCGTCGGAATTGGCGCCGTTGGCATCGGTGTTGCCGGTGGGGTTTCCTTTGTTTCCAAGTCGTGGGTTTTCGCTTTCGGCGCAGGCGGAAAATAGGATGAGCCAAGTTGCCGACGCTGTGATGAAAAGCCATTGCCTCATTGCAGTCCTCCTATGGTTTCATTCGCCAGCCTATGGATAAGACACTGGACAAAATGAATACAGTGTTGCTGCCAGTATACCTGTTTTGCGGAGACACAAGAGCGATATGTACAGTTTTAATCAAAACAGGTGTCATTTGTGCTTGTTGCGGTTACAAAATTATTTTCACGGTGAAAAAAGAAGCGGTGTGGGTGCACTGGGGGCGCTGCGAAAAGGGGCGAGGGGGGAGCTAGCGGCAAAACATCAGGGCGGTGATCATATCTTCGTTGTCGGGATCGAAGTTGATGTACGAGGGCGCGCACGCAAGGCCGCCCGTGCAGCTCTCGACCTGCGGGACGCGCTTTTCGTCGTCGGCTGTATCGGTGTCGCCGGGCAATGTTAGCGCGCAGCGGTATACCCGGTTGTTGGCGCAGCAACCGACATACTGCTCTAATTCAATGGTGCTGATGTCGTCGCAAGTCGCGGGGATTTTGCCGCAGTTTCGCGGGTTGAATGGCGTGGTGTACGGGCCAGGCTTGGCGATACAGGCCGCGCCGTTGGGCACAAGCTCGCCCTGGTAGGCGCAGACTTGATCTTTAGAGCAGGCGTTGATGGTGAGTTTTCCTTTTTGGCAGGTGTAGGCCTTGCCGCCGTCGCAACAGCCGAAGATTTGTTGATCGGTGTCGGTGGGGTGGATGTCTTCGCAGGTTTGGGGGCGGCGTTTGTGACAGCCCAGCGCGTCGTGGACCACTTGTTCGCAGGAGCGCGGATGGACGCCCTTGGTGTCGGCGCTGTCGTCTTCGGGGCTACACCAGTAATACGAGATGTCGCCGATGGCGGTGCTTTCGGTGGTCCAGGCGCAGTTGGGGGTGTCGCGGCTGCTGCCGCATGGGGCGCACATGAGCTTGTTGGTTTCGGGGTGGCAGTAGAGGGCATTGCCCTCGCCGTCGCAGCAGCCCTCATCGGCAATGCCGCGGCAGTCTTGTGAGACCACGGTTTCGCGGGATTCTCCGGTCTCTTCGTCTCTATGAAACGGGCATCGTCCGTCGTCCCAATAGTCTTTTGCGCCGGTGTCCGTGTCGGCATCGTTGCCAGATATTTTGATTTCCTCGAAAAGGGCGCAGGCAGGGCATGCCAAGAGCGCCGCGAGGAGGAGCGAAAGTCGCCGTGCTGAAAGGATAAAAGAACGCGCGTTCATGTTAAAAGGTTCCTTTCAAGAGAAGGCCCGCCTCCTGGGGAGCGCCGGTCATGTGCAAGGACACGGGAGCGGGTTGTTTGTCTTTGGTTTTGTTGGCGCCTTTGAAGTCGGTGAAAAAGGCCAACACACCCGCAGTGACACCCATGGCGATGGTGCCGGCCAGTGCGCCGATGCCGACGCCCTGCATGGTCTCGAGGCGTTTTTTGTCCGATTTGTCTTTCACGTCGTCGCGTTGGGCGTCGACGGCGGCCGCCATGCCGATGGTGGTGGCGCCCAGGGCAACGGTGAGGCTGGCCGTGACGATGAAGGGAATGGGGGTAATTTTTTTGCGTTGCTGCGACGCAAGAACCGGTGCGGGGGTATCGGATTCGGCGGGGTGTTTCACTTGGGCGGGGTCGCTGTACACGACTTGTGCCGTGGCGCCGCCGCGTACCGTGCGCTTGGTCGAGAAGACCACTTCGCCGTTTTGCTTGAGCTCGATGTTGAGCACCGTTCCGGCGGGCACGGGGATGGGCCCGGGCAGCGGGGTCTCGCCCCAGTTGTGATGCTCGACCCAGACCGACAGGCCTTCGGGGGCGTCGATTTCGAGGTCGCCGACGATTTTGCGCAACCGATCCAATTCTTCGAGGACTTCGTCGCGTCGATCTTCGGAGATTTCGTCGCCGCCCGCCGCCAGGTACTTTTCGAAGTTGTAGAGCGCCAAGCCGTAGTTTTTGAGCGCCGCGTCGCAATGGGCGATGTTGTACAGCAGTTTCCAACTGGGATTTAGGGTGTTGGCGTCGTGAAAACTCTGCAATGCCGCAGCGTAATCTTGGGCGTCGAAGTGTGCAATGGCCTCTTGGAATTTGGCCACGGCCGCATCGCGGTTGTCATCGTCGGTGGGGTTGTCTTGTGCGGTAGCTGCAGTGGCGATGAAAGTCGCTATCACAACGAACGTCGCAGCCGTATGAAATCGCATGCTCTCCTCCTTGCGTGGAGTTTCGCTGCACCGGAACTGGCATCAGCGCTTCTTAACGAGATGTAACATTATATGAATGCAGACTACTTGTGCAACAATCTGTGACAGCGCGCTGCGCAGAATGCGCTGTGTGCGGGCGTTAGTAGTGGGTGTTGGCGTAGTATACCCATCCGCCGGCGCAGACGAGGGCCTCGTCGAAGGGTTCGATGTGAAAGGAGAGGGTTTGGGCGGGCTTGCCATCGACTGCGACCGCCAACGTGCGCTGTGGCAAATCGAGATCGCACGAAACGGTGCCCTGTGACGAAAGAGCGAACAGGGCGTCGATGTCGGCAGCGGGGAGCTCAAGGGCCATCATGCCGCAGTTGAACATGTTTTGCCGAAAGATGCGCGCAAACCCCTGGGCGATCACCAGGTTGATGCCGTTGACTTCGAGGGCCCACGGCGCGTGCTCGCGCGAGGAGCCGCAGCCGAAGTTTTCGCGCGTGACGATGACCTGTGCGGTTTTTAGCGCCTCGCCCTTTGGGTCGAAGCCGTCGAGTTTGAGGTCTTCGAGCAAGTAGGGCGCCAGGGCCTGCTTGGTGACCTCAGTGAGGTACTTGGCCGGGATGATCTCATCGGTGTTGATATCGCTGCGATCGAGAAAAAGTATGTTTCCGCCAAAAGGTTTCATCATTTTGTCCTCACTTGTTAATGGAACGCGGATCGGTCAGTCGTCCGGCGATACCCGATGCCACTGCGCTGGCCGGGCTCATCAGGTGCACCATGCCGCCCTTGCCCATGCGTCCGTTGAAGTTTCGATTGGTGGTGGCCGCGCAGACCTCGTCTGGGGCCAGGACGCCGTTGGACATACCCAGGCAGGCGCCACATGTTGGGTTGGTAATGCAGTAGCCCGCGTCCATGAGGATTTCGAGCAGCCCTTCTTGTAAGGCCTGCCGAAAGATTTTCGGCGTCGCTGGGCTGACGATGCCGCGCACACCCGGCGCCAGGCGCGTGCCCTTGGCCACGGCGGCGGCTTCGCGCAGATCGGAGATGCGTCCGTTGGTGCAGCTACCGATATAGACTTGGTTGATGGGGACATCGCCCACTTCGCGGATGGGGTGAACCTGGTCGGGTTTGTAGCCCAGCGTGGTCAGGGGTTCGAGGGCGGAGACGTCGATGTTGAGGACCCGGTCGTAGGTGGCGTCGGGGTCGGACCACCACTTGGCGAAGTCGGCGATGGCGGCTTCCTTGCTGTCGTAGTCGCCATTGATGAAGGGCCACAGATAGTCGGCGGTGGTGGCGTCGGGCATGCAGAGCCCCGAGGTGCCGCCCGCTTCGATGGCCATGTTGCACAGCGTCATGCGCTCTTCCATGGTCATGGCGTCTACCGTGCTGCCGCCGTACTCGATGACGCGATCCGTGGCGCCGTTTCCGGTCAGTTGGCGCACCACTTCGAGGGCCACGTCTTTGGCAAACACCATGGGGGGCAGCTTGCCGTTGATGTTGACGCGAATGGTTTTGGGTTCGCGAAACGCACAGACGCCTTTGAGGATGCCCACTTCGAGGTCGGTGGTGCCCACGCCAGCGGCAAAAGCGCCAAAGGCACCGTGGGTGCAGGTGTGGCTGTCGCCCATGATGACGGTATACCCCGGGCGGATGAAGCCCTTTTCGGGGAAGAGGGCGTGGCAGACGCCGTTGGCGCCGATGTCGAAGAAGTCGTCGATGTTTTGGCGCTGTGCCCATTCGCGCAGAATTTTGGCTTGGGTGGCGCTCTTGGTGTCTTTGGAGGGCGTGACGTGATCGACCACGGCTTTGATTTTGCTCGCATCAAACACCTTGTCGAGGCCGCGGGTTTCGAGGTCGGCGATGGCCACGGGGGTGGTGATTTCGTGGCACATCACGACGTCGAGGTTGAGCACGCGGGTGCCCACAAAGGGCTCGTCGCGGTGATGGGCGTCAAAGATTTTTTGCACGATCGTTTTTCCCATTTTGGATGGCTCCTTCATATTTTGGTTGCCGTTGGGCATTGGTGATTACGGGTTATGGTTTGAAAGAGAGTCTTTGTAAATCTTGTAATTGATGCTGTCGCTCAGGGCGTAGAGGCTGGCCTCGATGATGTCGGGGGAGAGGCCTACCGTGGACCAGGTGTTGTCGCCGTCGGTGGATTCGATGAGGACGCGCACTTTGGCCACCGTGCCGTTTTTTTCGCCGAGGACGCGCACTTTGTAGTCGGTGAGGTGCATGTCGCGCAGCAGGGGATAGAAGTGCTGCAGGGCCTTGCGCAGTGCCTTGTCGAGGGCGTTGACCGGTCCGTTGCCATCGGCGGCAGTGTGCTCGGTTTCGCCGTCGACCATGACTTTTAGAATGGCCTCGCTTTGGCGGTAGCCGTCGCCATCGATCAAGTCGTTTACCTTGGCGTACTGCACCTTGAAGAAGGGCTGGTAGACGCCGAGCTCGGCCAGCAGCAACAGC
The DNA here is from genome assembly GCA_012522445.1 of Myxococcales bacterium. Classification (GTDB taxonomy): domain Bacteria; phylum Myxococcota_A; class Polyangia; order JAAYKL01; family JAAYKL01; genus JAAYKL01. The sequence continues at coordinate 9,858 of JAAYKL010000050.1, forward strand.
TCGAAGGAGGCCTCGGCGCCGTCGAATTGAAAGCCTTCGTGCTCGAGGTTTTTGATGTGCTGCACAAAGTTTTTCGAGAACTCTTTGTCCTCGGGGAGCGTGAGGCCGAACTCGCGCGCGAGATAGCGGATGCTGGCTTGGCCGGCGAGGTCGGAGATGATGACATTGCGGCGGTTGCCCACATCTTCGGGGGAGATGTGCTCGTACATGCGCGCGTCTTTGAGGACAGAGCTGACGTGGATGCCGCCCTTGTGGCTGAAGGCCGATACGCCCACATAGGGTGCGCGGGCGTTGGGCACCTGGTTGAGGACCTCGTCGACAAAATAGGAGAGCTTGGAGAGTTTGCTCAGATCGCGTCCACCGCAGGCGTCGGCGTAGCCCATTTTGAGCGACAAGGCGGGCATGATGCTGACGAGGTTGGCGTTGCCACATCGCTCGCCGATGCCGTTGATGGTGCCTTGTACGTGCATGGCGCCGGCCTCCACCGCCGCAAGAGAGCTGGCCACTGCGGTGCCGCTGTCGTCGTGGACGTGCACGCCTAGCGGGGGTTTGCAGGCGGCGGCCACCTCGGCGGTGATGCGGTACACCGTGGAGGGGAGGGTGCCGCCATTGGTGTCGCAGAGCACCAGGGCCGATGCGCCCGCGCGTTCGGCGGCGCGCAACATGCGCAGGGCGAACTCCGGTGAGTCGAGGTAGCCGTCGTAAAAGTGCTCGGCATCGAAAAAGACCTTGCGCCCGGCCGCCACCAAAAAGGCGACGGATTCGTAGATGACGGCTTCGTTTTCGTCGTCGGTGAGGCCCAGGCTGTCGCGCGAGTGAAAGGCCCAGGTCTTGCCGAAAATGGTGACCACGGGCGCCTGCGATTCGATGAGCTTGCGCAGGTTTTGATCGGTCTCGGCGGTGCCGGGGCGGCGCGCCGTAGAGCCAAAGGCACAGAGCTTGGCGTGCTGTAAGGGAATTTGCTGCATCTGCGCGAAGAACTCCTCGTCGCGCGGATTGCTGCCGGGCCATCCGCCTTCGATGTAGTCGATGCCAAATTCATCCAGACGGCGGCTGAGGATAATTTTGTCGGCAACAGAAACGTTGATGTCTTTTCCCTGGGTTCCGTCGCGCAGCGTGGTGTCGTAGATTTCGATGATTGGCTTTTGGGTCATGTTGCAGTCCGTTCTGTGATGGCGCCTGAAAGAGAGCGGCAGGACATTGTTCGCACCATTTTCCGGTGGGATAATAGTGAGTGCCGTCTGGCAATATAAAACAGATATTCAAAAGGTAAAGAGCCGGTGCCTCAGTCGTCGCTCTCGATTTCGAAGAGCTCTTCGGTGAGGTCTTCAATGTGCGCGCTCTTGACCCCGGAGAGCTCGGCGCTGGTGGTGCGCAGCCGCGCGGAGAGGACCTGCAAGAACCCCCAGAGCAGCTTGTTGGCCAGGCGCGGTTCGTTGCGAATGGTGTTGAAGAAGTCGCTGCGCGCGATGCGGAGCAGCTTGACCGTTCCCTGGGCTGAGACGCTCGCCGAGCGCGGCGCGTTGTCGATGAGGGCCATTTCGCCGAAGTGATTCCCCGATGCCAAGGTGACGATGTCGGCGCCGTCCTTGTGCACGCGCACACGCCCCGCGAGGATGATGAAGAGGTCTTCGCCGGGATCGCCTTCCACAATGATGGGGCGTTGGTCTTGTACCTCGATGACCCCAGTGATGTTGAGGATGAACAGGGCCTCTTTGCGCGTGAGGAGCTTGAATATCGGCATTTGCCGCAGCGTGGCGATTTTTTGGTCGACCTCTTTGAGCTTGAGGGCGGCCTGTCCGTCGTGGTCGTGGATGCGCACCACGATGTTCGTGATGTTGTCCTTGCCGCCGCGCGCGTTGGCCAAATCGATGAAGGCGCGGGTGATTTTTTTCAGGTCGTTTTCATCGGGGTTGAGAATGTCGGTGATGTCGGTGTTTTCGAGGTAGCCCGTGAGGCCGTCCGAGGCGAGCAGGAATTGATCGCCGGGGAGCACCTCAAAGTCGATGGTGTCGACCTCGACGCTTTCGTAAACGCCCACGGCGCGCGTGACGGCGTTTTTGTACGGAGAGTTTTCGGCGTCGGCGGGGTTGAGTTTGCCGCGGCGGATAAGCTCGGCCACCAGGGAGTGGTCTTCGGAGAGCTGGATGACGCGGCCGGCCCGCAGCAGGTACAGGCGGCTGTCACCGACGTGGGCGATGTAACCGCGGTTGTCGATGAGCAGCAGGGCCGAGAGGGTGGTGCCCATGCCGCGCTTGGCGGGATCGCGCTCCGCCATGGCGTGGATGTCGGCGCAGGCCTTTTGCACGGCGTGTTCGAGGAGGTTGAGGACATCGGTGGACGAGGCGATGCGCGAGTTTTCGCGGATGGCGTCCATGAGGTCTTTGTTTTGCGCGACGACCTCTTGCACCGTGGTGACGGCGACACCGGAGGCCACTTCTCCGGCCGCGTGGCCGCCCATGCCGTCGGCGACGACGAAGAGCTGTAGGTTTTTGTCCACTAGGAAGTTGTCTTCGTTGTGTTCGCGGACGCGACCCACGTCGGTTTCTGCCCAAAATTGAATGCTGTCGGTCATGTGTGTCCTCGCGGTGGTGCTCGCCAAGAGCCCCTATCGTTGCCAAGGCCGTTGTCGTGTCGAGAACGGCGTCTTTTGGGAAGTCATCATATGCAGAACCGCTCGCAAGCGCCAAAGAAAATGGCGGCGCGACAGAAGAGCGGGCGGCGTTTGGCGGGGCGGACTTGTTAAATGCGCGTATTGGGCGATGGCGAAGGGGTGGGTGAGGGTGGCGTTGGGAGCGGTGCCGCGGGTTGGGACAAGGCGCGGAGCAGGGCGTTGGGATCGAAGCCCGGCAGCAGTTTTTCGCGGATTTCGAAGATGGGAAACCCCGTGGTGGGCACGCCTTGCGCTTGTCCCTTTTGGGCCAAGGCCTGGGCAGCGGCCGCGTCCTTTTCGACGTTGATTTCGCGGTAGGGGATCTTTTGTTCGAGCAGCCAACGGCGGGCGCGGTGGCAGTGGGGACAGTGGTCGGTGGCGTAAAGGATGACGTCGGCATCGGCGACAGCGGCTGTCGGCAGCGCTGAGGCGTGGTCAGCGGCGCCGCTCGCCGGGGAGCGCTGGGCGTTGTATTGCTGGCGCGGTACAGCCGAAACGGGAAAGAGACCGTTGGATTTGGGCGTGCGCAAATCGGCGATGAACACGATGTCGGGGTCGAGGCGTTCCGGCGGGATGGTGGGGTCTTGCACGCGCACTTCTCGGCGCATCTCTTCGGGGATTTCGGCGATGGAGCGCGCCGTGTGGGCCTGCCCGTCTTCGAACCAACTGAACACAAAGTGCCCGCTGTTTTCTTTGATGTTGGGCAAGCGCACTGCAGTGACGGCAGCGCCAGGCGGATCGGTCTTGCAAGCGTTTAGGGTCGCCAGGGAGAAAATGAGTGCATAGAGCGTGTGTCGCGTTCGCATGGGCCATGCCTTTCTGTTGGCGATAACCGTCGGGGACATGATTTATTTCTCACCGTGCGGCGGCGATGCGGGTGCGGAGGTCGTTTCGCTGCTGGGCACAGGCGCGCAGATGGGTTTCGGCGGCGTCGAGGGCGGCGTCGGTTTGGTGCATGGCGTCTTCGGCGCGTCGCTTGTGCTGTTGGGCGGCGTCTCGATCTTGCGCTTCGATGGCGGCTTCGAGGGCGGCGACCTGTGCCTTGGTGCGATCGAGGCTGTCGAGGGCGGCGGCGTATTTTTGATAGGCCGCAACGCAGAAATCGCGCACCTCTCGGATGTCCGGTGACGGGGACGACAGTTGCTGCGCCTTTTCAATGAAAGCGGGCCACTCCTCGCGGGGGCGCGTCATGATTTGCTCGACGATGGTGTCCAGCTCGCGGAGGTCGCGTTGTTCTCGCGCGTAACTGGTGCGCTGGCATGCGCTCTGTGCGGTGGCCAAGAGCAGGAACGCCGCAGCGACGCCGAAGCAGGCGATGCGGTTATAGTTCCAGGGCATCGCAGGTCATCCAGCCCTCGTTGCCGGCCGGGGTGTACACCTGGCACCAGCCGCCCTTTTGCCCGATCAAAGTGACCTGGTTGCCCGAGTTGATGCGGCCGATGATTTCGCCGTCCACCGGGGCGCGGCGCACGCGCACTTTGTCGAGCTTGACGTTGACTTGGCGCCCCTTGGGTTTGGGGGCGTCGGCAGCGGGGGCGGGGGCTTTGGCATCGGCGGCGGGTTGGGCTTGGGCCGCTGTCTTGCCAAAGAGGACGGTAAAAAAGAGGCGATAGCGCGCGTGCTTGTTTTGTATGCCGTGGATGGGCAGGCCCGCCAGGGCGGTGCGCAGGCATTGCCCGATGGCAGCCGCGTCGGCGATATCGGAGGAGGCGCCGTTCCAAAAGCTGATGCGATCGCGGGAAAAATCGACTTCGGCGGCGATGGAGAGCTTGCCGGACGTGGCCTTGGGGGCGACGTCGGCGCGGCATTTTTCAACGACGTAAAGGCGCGTGGAGAAGCGCTTTTCGAGGATGTCGAGCTTGTCGCAGTCGGCGCCGGGATATTCGGCACCTGCCGCATCCCAACATTTGAGGTAGTACGCGCTGCCATCCAGGGCGATGTTGTCGGGGGTTTTACCCGGGGGGACCTCCGGGGGCGCGTCGCCGGCATCGGGAGCTGCGTCGCCCATTTCTACGCCGTCATCGGAGATGGCGACTTCGTCTGGGGATGCGTCGGGGGCACCGGAGTGCACCTGGGATGGGGGCGCGTCAGCCGTCGGAGCGCCTTCGCCGAGCCCATCGGCAGACGGGGGCGCGTCGGGTTTGAGCAAGAAATAAATGAGGGCAAAGCCCGCGACAAAGGACAATAACGCCAAGCCAAGAATGCGCAGCACCTCAATGCGATCGTGCTTGGTATTGGGGGGCGGGGCTGTCTGCTTCGCGTTTTCTTCCATATTGCGGTCCATTGGGCTAAATTCTGTGCGGCTCCATTCCAAAAGCAGCTTTCTGTTATCAATTATGATTTGTCCACGCAAGTAATGAGGTGCCCCGCATGCAGAACGTTCGATGGCTCTTGCTCGTCTCGCCCCTGGTGGCCAGCGTCGTGGTTTTTTTGCTGGGCAGCAGCGTGCAGCGCGTGGCCCCCGAAGATTTGCAAATCGCGGTTTCGTCGGCGCGCACCTGGTTGCTCATCTTTGCCGTCCTGTTTGCGATCAACGCTGCGGTGGCCTGGTTCTTCCGCCATCGCTTTGCCATCTCTGCGGCGCGAATGCTGGTCTCCGGGCTCTTTGCCTACATCGCCATTTCTGCGCTGGTGCCCCTAGGTGCCGTTCTCTGGAAAGGAGCGGTGCCGCCGGATACCCCAGAACACGTAGCCCAGGCCATGCGCGCTGTTTATCACTACGCCGCGGTTTGTTGGTCGGTGAGTTTGGTGACCGCCGCATTGGGGGTGGCCATTCATTTCGAGGATTGCGGTTTGGATGCGGTGCAGAGCGATTCCGGGGACAGCGAAGGTTAGCGGGATGGGCTAGCGGTTGTTCGCCATGGGGGCGTGGTACTTTTGGCCCTTGGGGCTCATCAACCACTTGCGCAGATCGTTGGGGGCCCCCACCAGGTTGCGTTCGATTTTGCGTTCGAGCTCTTTGGGGAGCAGGTTGACAATGCCCATGGGCACTTGGGCGGCGACGCTGTAGACGACGAGGGTGCGGCCATCTTTTTGCGGGAACAGGCGCCAGTAACCGCGGCTGTACTCCAGGTCGTGGGGGCGGTCTTTGGCGATCTCAAAGGTGATGGCGTACTTCTCGGGGTCGGCGTTCACATTCACGTGGTATTCGATGTTGATGAGGCGATGGCCCATGCGAAAGTGGACCAGGCGTGCGTTGCCGCGCCGGGCGACTTCGTCCACGCTGACGGTTTTGGGATAAATCAATGGATAGGCGCCCCAATCGAGTACCGCGCGCCACACCACATCCGCGGGAGCGTCGATGAGCGTGATGCCCGTTCCGCCGTAGAATCCGTTTTTCCCGGAGGTGGCCAAGGGTTTTCGAACGGTTTTTCCCGCGGCGAGGCTGGCTTTGTCCGCGGCGGTGAGGTCGTGGGCCAATGCCTGTGTCGACATGGCGAGCGCGGTGACGAGCGCGAGTCCCCAGAGTGTTGGCGTTAAGATATTTCGCTTCATTGCATACCTCCCGTGCACCGCTGTGACCTGCTGCGATACGTGCCATGCCTGTGCCCGCAGCGTGCCAAGTGCACATTATATTCTAAGACACTGAAATAGTGCTGTTATTCTGTATCTTTGTGTCTCAGCGCGCGGATTTGGTCGCTTGCCAATATTGGGCAATCCCATTAAATAACGTGGCAGAGCGAATATTGTCACAGCCAGAGGTGAAGCTTACATGCAACAAATACTGAGCGCGGGCTCCTTGATCGCCGGGCGTTTTGAAATTGAAAAATTGGTGAACAATGGCGCGCTGGGGCAAATCTACAAGGCCAGCGACAAGGAACGCGGGCAAGCGATCGGCATGCGGATTATTCCCCGCTCGCTGCTCTCCGACACCGACATTGATATCATTAAAAGGCGGGTCCCGCAGGCGGCGGCATTGGTGCACCGCAACATCCGCGCCACCTATGGCATGGGCGTTGACAAGGCGGGCTTTGTCTTCATCGCCGTAGAGTGGATCGACGGGCACAACCTCAAAACGCTGTTGAAAAAGCGCACGGCTGCGGGCAAGCGTTTTTCGTTCAAAGGGGCCTACAACATCGTCGGGCACCTGTGCAACGCGCTGACCTACATTCACGAGAGCGCTTATCACGGTGGGCTGAGTCCGCGGGCCATTATGGTCAATGACGCGGGGCGGGTGAAAATCCAAGACATCGCCCTGTCGACCCTGCGCATCACCAAGCCCGATTACGCCGGCCGCCAAACCGTGGAGAGCGCCTACTGGGCCCCCGAAGTACTCAAAGACGCCACCAGCGCTTCCAGCGCGTCCGACATTTATTCTCTGGGAGCGATTTTTTACGAAATGATCACGGGGGCGCCGCCCACGCGTCCCCTCAAAGCGCCGAGCCAGCTCGGGTTTTCGCGCGAGGTCGACAACATCATTGCGCGCTGCATGTCCGCGGATCCGCGACAGCGCTACCGCACCGCCCAAGAGGTAAAAGAGGCCATCTCCGCGTTGGCCAAAGACCAAGCCGCGCCCAAGACCGTCGTCGATGCGGCGGGCGCTGCGGGTGCGGCCTTAGACGACGAGTTGGGTATCGACATCGACATCGATCTGAGCGGCTTGACCACCGAAAATGTGACCACCATTCCCCAGGGAGTCGCCGGGGCGCCGGTTGCCGCACCTCCGTCGGCCCACCCCGCGGGTTCCATGCTCTCGGCACCGGGATTGCCGCCACCGCCCGCAGACGCAGCGAAGACCTCGTTTTCGGCATCGTCCGGTACTGATGACCGGGTGTCCACCATCGATATGGCGGCGTTGATGGCGCGCTTTGGCCAGGCCGAGACCGCGCGTTGGATGGTGCAAAAAGACAAATTCGATCACGGGCCATTTTCGGACCGCGAATTGGTGCAAATGATTATGCAGGGCGAAGTGTTGGGCCATCACATACTGCTCGACATGGACACCGGCGTACGCAAAAAGGTGCGCGCCTGGAACGACTTCGAAGACTTCTTGGAGGCCTGGCGCCTGAAAAAGAAGAAGATGGACGAGGAGGCGGCGCTGCAGCGCACCGAAAAAGCCGAGACCCGCGGCATTGTGTTCAAGCTCGTCATCGGTTTGAGCGTGCTGGGGGCGATTGGCTTGGCCATCGGCGGATACTTTTTGAGCCGCCAGCTCCGCGAAGAAAAAGAGCTGGGCCCCGAAGAGCTCATCGCTGCTTTTGACAGCGGCGAAATGAAGCTGAAGATGGGCACGGGAAAGCCCGGCGGTGGCGGTGGTGCGAAGGGCAAGGCCGGCGGTCGTCGCGGCAGCAAGGGCGGCGGTGGCGGCAAAGACGGCGAATTTGTGCCGGGCATGTCTTACGAAGAGGCCATGGCCATGGGGGTGAACCTGGGCAGCGCCAAGTCGGCTGCTGGGCAACGCCAGCTCACCGCGGGAGACATCGACAGCATCATGAACAAAAATGTGCGCAAGTTTTTGCCCTGCATGTCGGGCGAGAGCACCAAGCGCGTCGACATGAACATCGCCGTGGCCGGGGATGGGAGCGTAATCGGCGTGACGGTGTCGCAAGGCAGCCCCAAGTTGAAGAGCTGCGTAACTTCTGTGGTGCGGCGCATCAAATTTCCCGCCTCAAATGCACCGCGCACCGCCACTTCCTGGTTTTTCGAAATCTACTAAACTCGATCGCATTTCTGACAATGACATCTCCTCGTCAATAATTGCGGGGAAGCGGGGCCAAAAGTGGCTATAATGTGTGCTGCGAGGCGAATTTTGCGCCGATACTTCAACTGTGAGAGGTGATTCATGGCGAAAAAAAGATGTTTGGGCTGGGGGTTGTTGTTGCTGGCTGCGCTGGTGATTTGGGCCTGCGAAAGCGGGGATGGAAACAATCCCGGCGGGACGACAACCCCCCCTGGTGATGGGGATAGCACCAGCACAGATCCGGGGCTTAACAACAATAACAACAATGGTACGGACCCGGGGCTTAACAACAATAACAACAATGGTACGGACCCGGGGCCCAACAACAACAA
>JAAYKL010000051.1 GCA_012522445.1 Myxococcales bacterium
AACAACGGGTTCGACACCAATTACACCAACCCCGACAGCGACATCCCTGTCCCCACCGACAACCCCGACACCTCCACGCCCATCAACACCGATCCGCCCCCGCCATCGGACTCCGACACCAACACCATCGACCTCCCCGGCGCCGGCTGGCTCTACGTCTCGGGCAATGAAATCAAGCGCGACGACGGCGACGGCAACCCGAGCAACGACCCCACGGTCATCCTCCACGGGGTCTCGATGATCGACATCGCCACGGTGCCGCTCCACGGCGGTTACCAGGCGCAAATCGACAAGCTCAACGGCTGGAATGTCAACGTCATCCGCATGCCGGTGTACCCCCACGACTCCTTGCACGGCGACGTCAAGGCCGTCAACGGCTGGAGCGCAGGCAACGCCAACAACCTGGTCAACAACTACCTGCAACCCGCCATCAACTACGCCAAGGGCAAGGGCATGTACGTCATCGTCGACCTGCACTACATCAACGACATCTCGGCGGGCAGCGGCTTCGACACCACCGCCAAGGCCTTCTGGAACGACATGGCGCCGCGCTGGGCCAACGATCCCATGGTGATTTACGAGTTGTTCAACGAGCCCATCAAAATCAACGGCAGCGATAAGTGGGAGGATTGGCATCCCATCGCCCAGTCCTATGTCGACATCATCCGCAGACACGCCCCCAAAAACCTGGTGCTGGTGGGCGGTCCCAACTGGTCGCAGGTCATCGGCAGGGCCGGCACCATGCCCGTTGTCGGCGGTTCCATCGCCTACGTGGCCCACATTTACGACTTTCACTATCGGGACGGGGTGGGCGGCACCATCGAAGAGCAAATTCACTACTGCCACCTGAAACATCCGGTGGTGCTCACCGAGTGGGGGTTTGGCGGCAGCGACACCACCAACGCCAACCGCATCAAAACCTTTATCAAGGACCGCGGGCTCTCCTTCACGGCCTGGTGCCTGCACAACGCCTGGGGACCGCCCATGTTCTCCGGCGGCAGCAGCGAAAACCCCGCCTCGTGGTCGCCCAACACCTTCGGCAACTTCGTCAAAAACTTCCTCGCCGAATACTAGCCAACGCGTAAAAAAACTTTTTTCGGCTGTTTTGTCCCTTTTTGACGCGCTGCTGCGTTAACTCAGCATCATCACCAGCGGCTTCGCTATCATTTCAGCAAGCTGCCACAGCGGTACATCGCGCTGAACAACATTGTGAACGCAACACAGCCCACAGCGAGGTGCCCAGCAAGAGGAATGCCGGTGCCAAACAAACCAAAGGCCGTTACAAACATCACGCCACTGCCCTTGGCTTCCGCGACCACTGTCATGCAATGGGTCAAGGCCTACCAACAGGGTGACCAGGGCGTTCGCGAACCATTGGCCCAGGCCATTCTCTCTCGCGCGCGGCGCACCATTATGTTCACCGCTGGCACCCTAAGCGACCGCGACGATCTCACCCAAAACGCCGTGATCCGCATCTTCAACGCCCTGCCCGATTATCGCGGCGATGCAGGAATTTTCGCCTGGATAGACCGCATAGCCATCAACATCGTGCGCGATCACCTGCGCCGCTTTCGGCTCATGCCGCGCCTCTTTTCATCTCCGGACGAAGAGCGCGCCCTCGCCCTGTGCGCCCCTGAGCACTCCCCGCTCGAGGCCCTGGAACAGACCGAATTGGCCGAGCGCCTCGCCCACCACTTTCATACGCTGAAACCCGACTGGCGCATCCCCCTGGTTTTGACGCTGGCGCATGGCTACACCGCAGCGGAGATCGCCTCGCTGCTGAACCAAAAACCCGAAACCATCAAAAAGCGCATACAGCGCGCCCGGGCCGCCCTGCTGACCCGGCTTCGCAGCGACGCGTATTGCATGTCCACATTGGGAGAGCTGGGCCGATGAAAAAAATCAACTGCCATTGGTTTGAGACGCGCTTCGGCGACTTTCTCGCCGGGCAATTGCCGCCGTCGGAAGTAGAGATGGCCCAGGTGCACTTGGCCATCTGCACCGAATGCACCGAAAAAGTGCACCTATGGAAGGGCCTGATTGACGCGATGCCCACCATGGCACTGCCCCCCTTGCCACCGCTACAGGAACGGCAACTGCTCCTGGACAACACCCCGGTGTCCTCCACAAATCAAGCCCGCAAGTCCCCGCAGCGCCTGCGACCCTTCATTGCTTTGGCTGCGATCCTCGTCGCTGCAGCAGCGCTCTTCCTCGCTCATCAATATCTGCGCCCGGCCCCACAAGCCCCAGCCCGCGATGTCCAAATCTCAACGACGCAACAAACCGACACAGCACCAGCGCCCGTCCACACCGACGCCGCTGGGCGCCGCTTCATCCCGGTGACCAGCGACTCCCGCCTGTGGCTCGCCCAAGATGCCCACGCCACCCTGCTGCGCCTCACCGACACCGAGGCCACCCTGGAGGTCACCCAAGGCCTCGCTCTCGCAGAGATCAGCGGGCTGCCCAAGGGCTTTCGCTTTGTCGTCTCCACGCCGACGGATGTCATCGAAGCCCACGGCACGGTCTTCAGCGTGGCGGTGGACGCCCAGGGCACGCAGGTCATGGTGCAGGAAGGCCGCGTCACCGTGCGCGCCCAACAGGGGGACTGGGCCCAACCCCTCAGCGCCATGGAGGCGGTGGACACGCCGTCGCGCACCCACCGTTCAGTGAATGCCTCAGCCATCGGCGACGTGATGCACGCCATCTTTGCAGACGCGCTGCCCCAGGCGTTGATAACCCGCTTGCAGCCCGTGTTACATGCCCCAAAGGACAATGCAGACAACGCCAAAGATGCGCCTCCCCCAGCGGCGCAGACCCCGAGTCAGGCCCAAAATTCCCGCTGCGACCAACGCTTGCTGGAAGCCGAAACGCACCGTCACAACAAAGACTACCCCGCGGCCTCTGCGGCCTTGCGCCGCGTCTTGAACCGCTGTCCCGGCACCCGCGAAGCCTCAGTGGCAGAGCTCTCGCTGGCCGACCTCCATCTGGGGCCACTGGGGCAACCCGCCAAGGCCCTGGCACACTACAACGCGTTCCTGCGCCAGAACGCGAACTCGCCATTGTCCACCGAAGCCCACATGGGTAAAGTGCGTGCGTTGTCCGCCCTGGGGCGCTCCCAAGCAGTCATCGACGCCGTCGATCATTTTTTGCCAAGCGACCCCAAGGGCCAGGCGGTTCCCGAAATGCTGCGCCGCAAAGGAGACGCCCTCAAGAAACTCGACCGGTGCCAGGAAGCCACAGACGTCTTTGCGCAAATCATCCAGCGATACCCCGACTCTGCCCAGGCGGCCTACGCGCGCACAGCGATGTCCGCTTGTGCCGCAGAACGATAAATCGCCCCACCCGTCCGCGATGAACCCCGCCGCGCCGCCAACCCCCGCGCATTCCCGTCTTCGTTCCAGCACCGGCGCGCTGCTCCTGTCCCTCCTCTGTGCGCTGCCCGCCGCTGCCCAGCCCAATGCAGCAGAAACGCCCAGCGCCGCCTTGTTCTTTTTTGGCGCACCGAGCGACCCACACTTACAACGCGCTGCCGAGGTCATCACGGCGCACTTAACCGACGTGACCGTCGCCCTGCACTTCGCCCAGTTGTCCAGCGATGATGCCCTGCGCGTTCACAGCGTCGCTACCGACATCCTGCGCGATCAAAACGCCGCTGCGGCCCTGTGGTGCGACGACGATGGAGCCCTCTGCTTGCTCGCTCCGGAGATTCACGCCGAACCCGCATGCTTTGGCGACGCCGCCACCCTGCGCACGGTGGCGGGCATGGAGATGGCGGCCCTGCGCGTCCGCTCCACGGTCTTGTCGCTGCTGTACGACGGCGCGCTGCCCATTCCTACCGATTCCCACGACGACACACCCGCTCCCGACACGGCATCTCCCCACGCAGCCGCTGCCCCTGATACGGCCTCTTCGCCCGAGCCCGACGCCCGCGCTGCGCCACCGGGGACGACCGATGCCCCCAACGCCCCGCTCGCCACCGATGCGCCCCGCCCCGCCCCTGTGACACCCCCCTTCTTTTTCGGCACGCACCTGCGCGGGTTCTTCACCTGGCCCGCCCAGGCCGACGCGACGCTTCCGGCGCTCTCCTTGGGCGTCGACGCCTACTTTGCCCGATTTTTGTTTGCCAGCCTCGGTGCCGATTGGCTCAGGCGACAGCGCATCGACTTCAATTTGCACCGTTTCAAAATCTCTCGCTGGCCCCTCCACTTGCGCCTGGGGGTTTGGCACGACATCGGCCGTTGGCACCTGGCGGGCAGCCTCGGTGGCCTCCTGCAATTTAGCCGCCTGCACGTCAGCGACTTCCGCCCCAACGACAAAGCCCCCACCCAACTGCGCACCGCCTTTGCCATCGCCCTGGCCGCCGAAGTGGCCTTTCGCCTCAACCGACACCTTTACCTGGGCGTCGACGGCGGCATCGACATCTTCCCCAAACCCAACCAGCACCCACTGAACCCGCGCACAGCGCTGCGCTTCAACCGCGTACAACCCCACATCGGACTGCACCTGCGCTTTCGCTTCCCCCAATAACGCCGCCTCTTCACCGCGCTGCATTTTTTTGTCCCTTTTTGGTCCGCTCATTCGTTGGCACTTCCGGAACCCGCGTTTCGCAAGCCCGCAACGCATCGCAGCACGCAGCGCCGCAGAAAGGAACCGCCCATGCTCGCCAACCTCGCCTTGAGTGAAAACGGCTTTCTGTTCGACACCCAAACGGGATTCACCTACACCCTCAATCTCACCGGCGCATTTTTGTTGCGCGCCCTCATCGACGGCACCCCCCCATCGCAACTCGTCCAAAGACTCACCGATGCATTCGATGTCTCAGAGGCGCTGGCCCAAAACGACGTGACGCTCTTCACCCAACGCCTCGAGGCTCTGGGCATTTTGGAAAAAGCGGAGCCCGGCGCATGACCGCCCTCACCTTTGCTGTCACCGGATTGAACGCCACCGACAATCCCGCCCCTGGGGTCGCCGTCATCCGCGCACTGCGCGACGCCTATCCCCTGTGCCGCATCGTCGCCCTGTCGTACGACCCGCTGGACTCGGGCAACCACATGCCCGGCGTGGCCGACGCGGTCTACCTCATGCCCTTTCCGTCCCAGGGCACCGACGTGCTGAAAGAGCGCATCCTGACCATCCACGGCGAACAGCGCATCGACGTCCTCATCCCCACCCTGGACGCGGAGCTGCTGGTCTTTATCAAGATGGAGACCGACCTGCGCGCCCACGGCATCCGCACTTTTTTGCCGACCTTGAAGGGACTTGAGCTACGCTCCAAGGCCAAATTCGCCGCGCTGAAGGACGACCTCGGCATCAGCGTGCCCCACAGCGTCACCGTCACCGACGCCGCCGTCATCGCCGAACTGCACGAGCAATTCACTTATCCGCTCGTGGTCAAGGGCCAGTTTTACGACGCGTATATCTCCCACACCCCCATGGAAGCCGAAGGGCACTTTCACAAAATTCGCGCCAAGTGGGGGCTGCCCGTGGTCGTCCAGGAATTCATCGCTGGCGAGGAGTACGACGTGGTGTGCGTCGGCGATGGCAAGGGCGCGCTGATGGGCTCGGTGGCCATGCGCAAAATGCTGTTGACCGACAAGGGCAAGGCCTGGGCGGGCATCACCATCCGCGATCCCAAACTGCACGCATTCGTCGTGGACGCCATGGCCAAATTGCGGTGGCGCGGACCTTGCGAACTCGAAGTGATGAAATCCCACAGCGGCGATTTTTACCTCATCGAGGTCAACCCGCGCTTTCCCGCATGGGTCTACCTGTCGGTGGGCGCTGGGCGCAACCTGCCGCAAATGGCCGCCCAACTAGCCATGGACGAACCGGTGTCCCCCTTGCCACCCGCCGAGGCCGGCGTGCTGTTCGTCCGCTACTCTTACGACCAAATCTGTTCGCTTGCGGACTTTGAAGCGCTGAGCACTCGCGGCGCACTGCAAAGATAGGAGACGGGCATGCAAAAACTGCCTTACGAAACCCCGAGCATCGTCAAACACACCAACCTCTTGGCCAACAAATTTGGCAAGAGCCCCAGCCGCCGCACTCTCTCCCACATCGACGGCGTCTCGGTGGCCGAGCTCATGGAGCGCCACGGTTCGCCCCTGTTCATCTTCTCCGAAAAGCGCATCCGCGCCCGCATCCGCGAGGCCAAACGCGCCTTTGGCACGCGCTATCCCAAGGTGCAATTCTCCTGGTCCTACAAGACCAACTACCTCGACGCCATCTGCCGCATCTTTCACGATGAAGGCAGCTTTGCCGAGGTGGTCTCGGAGATGGAATACGAGATGGCGTTGCGGCTGCAGATGCCGCCCGAGCGCATCCTGTTCAACGGGCCCTACAAGCCCACCCACATCCTGAAGCGCGCGTTGCAAGACGGCGCGCGGGTGCACATCGACCACATGGACGAGCTGTACGACGCCGAGCGCGTGGCCGAGGAGGCGGGCCAGCAGTATGAAGTGACCCTGCGCCTCAACATGGACACTGGCATTTACCCGCGCTGGGATCGCTTTGGCTTCAACCTCGACAACGGCGACGCCATGAGCGCGGTCCAGCGCATCGTCGCTGGCGGCAAGCTCCGCGTCACCGGCTTGCACTGCCACATCGGCACCTACGTCATGGAGCCAAATGCCTACAATATCGCGGCCACCAAGGTCGCGGCCCTGGCCCGGCGCATCGAGGACGAAACCGGCACCCCCATCGCCACGTTGGATCTGGGCGGCGGATTCGCTTCCCCAGCCACGCTGCACGATCAGTACTCGCCGGGCGTGGACACCGCGCCGCGCATGGACGACTACGCCGAAGCCATCACCGACGCGCTGCTCTCCGCCGGATTCTCACCGCAGCGAATGCCCACCCTCATCCTGGAGACCGGCCGCGCCCTCATCGACGAAGCGGGTTACATGGCCGCCAGCGTGGTGGCCAACAAGCGCCTGGCAGACGGCACCCGCGCCATGATCATCGATGCGGGGGTCAACGCGCTGTTCACGTCGTTTTGGTATCGCCACAACATCAGCCCCGTCAGCGACGAGGGCGGCATCGCCGAGACCACCGTGGTGTACGGGCCGCTGTGCATGAACATCGACGTGGTGGTGCCCGCGGTGCAGTTGCCGCACTTGGCACCGGGCCGCGCCGTCGTGCTGCACCCCGTGGGGGCCTACAACGTCACCCAGTGGATGCAATTCATCACGCTGCGACCGGCGGTGGTCCTCATCCGCGACAACGGCGACGCCGTGATCATCCGCCGCCGCGAAACCATCGACGACGTCAAAGCACCAGAATGCCCGTGAACGCCGCCCCCCGACAACCCCGCCGCGATTTGCGGCACCGCCGCGCATGAGGTCGCGCTGGTGGCAGCGGGGAAAGCACCTCGCGCAGAGCACCTTGGCCAGCTATGGCGCCGTCTATTTCTGCGACCGCCGCTCCGCCGCACTCCTCTTTGCGGCAGCCACCTTCATCGTGCCCTTTCACGGCCTGCTCGGGCTGCTCGGCATCGCGTTCACCAACGCCTTCGCCTGGCTTCTCAGGCGCCCGCCCGCCGTCATCCAGTACGGCACCTACGGCTTCAACGGACTCCTCGTCGGCCTGGCACTGGGGCTCTTCTTCCGGTGCGACCTGCCCTTGGTGTTCTTCTTGGCCGTCATCAGCTTCATGACCGTGGTGGTCACCGAGGCCATGCGTCTGTACGGGCTCAAGCACCAGTCCGTCCCCGCCCTGAGCTGGCCCTTCATCATCGTCACCCTCACCGCCTTGCTGTCGGCGCATCGCTACGGCGCCGTGGAAATCACCGTGGTCCCCATCTGGGCGGCCCCCCTGGGCGCTGCGTTCGTCCCGCACTGGATAGCGGTGTACCTGCGCTCACTGGGCTGCGTCTTCTTCCAGCTCTCCGTGGTCTCCGGCGCCCTGGTGGCCCTGGGGCTCTTGATCTACTCGCGCTGGGCCTTGGTCCTCTCCGGCTTGGGCTTTGTCTGCGGCACCCTCACCTACCGGTTTTTGGGCGGCGACATGGCGGACATCACCCACGCGTACATCGGGTTCAACTTCGTGCTCACCGCCATCGCCGTGGGCGGCATCTGGGTGGTGCTGAGCCCCGCGTCCCTGCTCTTCGCCGCCGGCGCCAGCGCCCTAGCCGCCATCCTATCCGCAGCCATGCTCGCGCTGCTGACGCCACTAGAGCTGCCGGTGTTGGCCCTGCCCTTTGTCACCGCCACGCAACTGGCCATATTGGCCTCGCGCGTCCAGGCGCCATCGCTGCACCTGCAACCGGTTTTCGCCCCGCGCGCCCCCGAAGAAAACCTCGCCGAAGCCCGCGACCGACTCACCCGCTTTCCCGCGCCCCACACCACGCTCCTACTGTCGCCATTCCACGGCACCTGGACCGTGACCCAAGGCTTTCACGGCGCCCACACGCACCAAGGCCTGTGGCCCCACGGGCTCGACTTCGAAATCCTGGACGAAGACGGCAGCCCGCACCGTGGACTGGGGCACACCCTCAACGACTACCACACCTACAAAGCCCCGGTGCTCGCCTGCGGAAATGGCACCGTCGTCCACGTGGTCGACCACTTAAGGGACAATCCGGTGGGCGAGATCGACACCCACAACCCCTACGGCAACTGCGTGGTGATCGCCCATGCCGGCGGCGTGTACTCGCTGGTGGCGCACCTGCAACAGCACAGCATCGCGGTCCGGGTTGGCGAGGCGGTACACCCGGGACAACCCCTGGCCAAGGTGGGCAACTCCGGCCGTTCGCCCAAGCCCCACCTGCACCTCCAGGCCCAAGTCGCGCCCCACATCGGCAGCCCCACGGTCCCCTTTGCCCTCCTCCACGCCTTGGCGCACGACGGCGATGTCCCGCGCTACCACACCCACGTGGTGCCCGGCGAAAACACGCGCATCTCTCCCATGCTCCCAAGCGATTGGGTGCGCCGCGCCGCGCAACTGATGCCGGGGCAAACATGGCGGTGGCACATCTCCCAAGAGGGCCGCACGCGCACCGAGCAGTGGACCAGCACCGTCGATCCCACCGGGGTGCGCCGCTTGCAGTCCGATGCCGGGGCCAGCGTCGAATTTTACGCCGACACCACCCACACGGCGATGTACAACTTTCGGGGCAGCGGCCAAAGCCTCCTGGGGCTCTTCTTTCTCGCCTGCGCCCGCCTGCCCCACACCGGAACCGACGCCACCTGGGACGACCAGCCCGGGGCACGCGACTTCTTGCCCCCCTTTGCCCGGCTGTGGCACGACGCGACGCTGCCCTTTGCCACCGCAGCCCCCATCCGCACCGCATCTACCCTGCAGATCACCCACCGCGATGTCCAGGTGCACTGCCGGGTTGTGGCGCGCAGCTTTTGGCTCTCCCGCATGCCCGACGACATCCAAGTAACGCTGTTGCCCGACACCGGCGTTCACCACGTGCGCGCGACCCGCCGTGGTGCGTTGCTGCTGGAAGCGAGGACCAATCCATGACGCGCCGCCCCATGCCCTGTGCCGCAGCCCTGTTGTGCGCCCTCTGCCTGCTGGGCCCCGCTGCCCACGCGCAATCTCCGGACGACCCGTTGGCGCTGGCTTACGAGGCACTGGCGCAACAGCAGACCCACGCGGCGCACCGCCATGCCCAAAAGGCCGTAGCGAGCGATCTCCAAAGCCGAGACGCCATCGCGGTATTGGCGCTCACCCACCACCTGCTGGGCGAATTTGATCTGGCGGCTGCCCACTACCGGTCGCTCACCGCGCAGTATCCGTGGGACGCCGACGCCTGGTTGGGGCTGGGCTTTGCCCTGGGGCGCATGGGCCAACGCGACGAAGCGTGGCAAGCCTGTCTGCGCGCCGCTGGCCTCAATCCGGTTCACCCGCAAGTGGCCAGTTGTCAGCAATTGGCCCAAGACCGCCTCATCGTCGGTGCCGAGGTCGCTGCGGGCTTTTATGGCTACACGCGCTCCTTGGCTGTGACCGCCCTGGGCTATGGACGCGTCACCGCATCGCTGCGCTGGCGCAAGGGGCCCTTTGTCTGGCTCGGCAGCGGCTTCACGCTGGCGGCCGTGCAACCACCGGGGGACACGTACCGGCAGCTCTCCCCGGTCCTCGTCATCGGGATGGCCAGGCCGCGCTGGTCATTGGCCCTGGGCACCTTCGGCGTGTTCGCCAACCTGGACGGCAACCGCGGCATCGCCGGCATCACGCTAAATGCCGAGGCACACACCCGGCCCGTGGGCGGCATCCTGCACACCGCGCTTTCCATTTATGGCGACTACCGCGTGTGGCAACTCGACCCCCTGCTCTCGGTCACACCCATACCGCGGCTGCAGCTCCGCATCGGACCGCGCGTGCAAATTTTCTCCGACTTCAACGCGGCGGTGACGGGCGCATCGACGGGCGTGGCGAGCCGCGTCTCGGTGCGGGCATCGCTGGATTTGGCGCTAAACGATCGCTGGACCTGGCAAGCGCGTGGCGCCATAGGCCCATCGTATCGACCGGTGGAACTGCAAGGTCTCTCGGTGTGGACCAACGACGACCGCTTCGCCGGCGAGGCCGGGTGCACGCTGACATGGCGCATCCACCCACAGGTCGCCCTGCTCCTGGATGGCTCCGTGCTGCTGGGCAAGGCGCAGTGGGGCATCGCCCAACGCTTTCAAATCTGGGGCGCCCTAGCCGGCGTGCAACTGACCATTTAACCCCCGTGAACTGCCCAAGGAGTGCACATGAAACCGATAAACCACCCACCCCACACCGCGGTACTGGCAGCGACCCTTGTGACATTGTCGCTACTGCTGGGGTCAATCGGCGTCGCTCACGCCACCGCACCCAACACCAACGCGCAAATCACCAGCCTCTTTGAAAGCTCATACGCCCACGAAGGCGCCGGTCGCCTCGACAAAGCCTTAAACGCTACGCTCAAGGTGCTGCGCTTGGTGCCCGACCACTACGTGGCCACCTACCGCGCCGCCTGGATCTACTACAGCCAGGGCCGCTTCAACGACGCGGTGCAGTACTACCAAAAAGCCGCCGCCCTCGCGCCAAACGCCCTGGAGCCGCGCCTCGCCATGATGCTGCCCCTGATGGCCAGCGCGCGCTTCGACGAGGCTGCAGCCATCGCCCACGCCGTGCTCAAAACCAACCCCGCCAACTACCTGGCCGGCTCGCGGCTCGCGTACATCTACTTTTCGCTAGGGCGCTTTTCCGAAGCCGAAGCAGCCTACGCCCGCGTGCTCGCCCTATACCCCAGCGACCTCGAAATGATGCTGGGGCTGGCCTGGTCCCAAACCCAACTGGGCAAAACCGCCGAAGCCCGCGCACGCTTCGCGTACGTGCTCACGCTGCAGTCCAACAACGCCAGCGCCCAAGCCGGCATCGACGCCCTGCGCACCCCACGGCGCCGCTAAACGCGCGCAAAACTCACCGATCGCCCCGCCCAATCCCACGCATTCCACCGACGCTCCCATCCCCCGGTAAACGACGCCACATCCCGCCCAAAACTGTGTTTTGCCCCCAAACTCTGCTATCACTGCTCCCATGAGAGCCATTATCCTCGCGGCGGGCCTCGGCACGCGCCTGCAGCCCATGACCCACTTCTTTCCCAAGCCCCTGCTCCCGGTGGCTGGCGTGCCCAACATCGTGCGCATCATCCACCACCTGAAGCGCAGCGGCATCGACGACATCGCCATCAACCTGCACCACCTGCCCCGCGCCATTCCCGACGCCCTAGGCGACGGCGCGCAGTGGAACGTCCGCCTGCGCTACTACCCCGAAACCGATCTGCTGGGCACCGGTGGCGGCATCCGCCGCATGATGGACGACGCCCCGAACGCGCCCCACATCGTCATTAATGGCGACGTGCTCTTCGCGCCAAACCTCGACGCCATCATCACCTTTCACGACGCGCACCAGGCCCTGGCCACCATGGTGGTGCGCCCCAGCGACGACGCCGAACGACTGGGCGCCGTGGCCACAACGCCCGCAGGCCGCGTGGGCCGACTGGTCTACGCCGGCGATCGCGCGCTGCGCCCCCTGCACATGTTCACCGGCGTCCACGTGCTCTCCGCCGACATCCGCCCCCACCTGCCCGCCCAGGGCTGCATCGTGCGCCAAACCTACATCCCCATGGTGCAAGAAGGCGCCCCCCTCTTCGCCTGCCCCTCATCGGCCTGGTTCTGCGATCTCGGCACCCCCAAGGATTACCTCGACACCAACGTCGCCCTGCTGCGCGGACACATCTCCTTGCCGCACTACACGCCGCCGCCCCAGCAGCGCTTCATCCACGGCGAAGCCCGCGTCAACGGCGCCCCCCACATCGGCCGCGGGGTGAGCATCGGCGAGCGCGCCCACATCGAGGGTCCGGTGCACATTGAAAACGCCGTCATCCTCGAAGGCGCCCACGTCTCGCGCGACATCCGCAACGCCATCGTGTGCCCCGACGGCACCGCCATCACCCCCTAACCCCCAACCCACAGAGGCCCCCATGCCCCGCAACCCCCTTCGCGAACTGCAACCCACCCCCGTGTGGCAAAACTTTGCGCGCATCCTCGCCGTCCCCCACGGCTCGGGCAACGAAGCCGCCCTGGCCCGCGCCCTCAAAGCGCACGCCGAATCCCTGGGCGCCCAGGCCCACATCGACCCCGCAGGAAATCTCCTCATCCGCATCCCGGCATCGGCGGGCTTCGAACACGCCCCCACCGTGGTGGTGCAAGGGCACCTCGACATGGTGTGCGAAAAAAACACCGACACGGTCTTCGACTTCGACAACGACCCCATCCAGGTGCAGCGCGACGGCGACTGGCTCACCGCCGTGGGTACCACCTTGGGCGCGGACAACGGCATCGGCGTCGCCATGGGCCTGGCCATCCTCGAAGACCCGGACATCATCCACGGGCCCATCGAGTTGCTCTGCACCGTCGAAGAGGAGACCGGCCTCAACGGCGCCCTCGCCCTGTCGCCAACGCTGCTCAAAGGGCGCATCCTGCTCAACCTCGACTCCGAAGACGAGGGGGTCTTCTTCGTGGGCTGCGCCGGGGGACGCGACACGCACCTCACCTGCCCCCTGCGCGTCGTGCCGGCCCAACTGTCCAGCTACCAAGTGGCGGTCTCCGGGCTGCGCGGCGGACACTCAGGGCTGGACATCGCCCACAACCGCGCCAACGCCCTCAAACTCTTGGCCCGCGCACTAAACGCCCTGCGCCGCGAGGTCTCCCCGTGCCACCTCAGCCACATCGAGGGCGGCGACAAACACAACGCCATCCCCCGGGAAGCCCGCGCCGTCGTGCAGCTCAACCCCAGCGACGCCCCGGCCGCGGCCGCTTGCCTCGCCCGCCTGGGCAACGACCTCTTAACCGAATTTCGCGGCGCTGACGCGGGCATCTCCCTCACCATCGCGCGCACCTTCAACGCCCAGACGATGCTCGAAGAGGAGAGCGCGCACCGCCTGCTGCACCTCATCTCGGCGCTGCCCACCGGCGTCCTCGCCATGTCGCGGGAGATGCCGGGCCTGGTCGAAACATCCACCCAGCTCGCCCGCATCCGCACCCTGGCCCGCCACGCCGAGCTCCTGCTCAGCTCCCGCTCCGCGTGCCGCTTTGCCCTCGAGGCCACCGTCGACCAAATCAACGCCATCGCCGCCCTGGCCCGCGCGCAGTCCGAAGCGCAGACCGGCTACCCGGGATGGCGCCCCGACATGAGCTCCTTTCTCGTCGACCTCTCCCGCGACACCTGGCGCGCCGTGCACGGCGAAACCCCGCTCTTCACCGCGGTGCACGCCGGCCTCGAGTGCGGCATCCTCAAGGAGAAATACCCCGGCATGGAGGTCATCTCCTTTGGCCCCACCATCCAAAACCCCCACTCCCCCGACGAGCGCGTCTCCATCGCCTCGGTGGCCGCGGTCTACGACTTCTTCAAGGCCTTCTTGCACCGCCTCGCCCTGCGCCCGGGGACGCCCGCCCCGTCCTAAGAACGACCGGCCGTGCCCCTCATCGACACCCACTGCCATTTGGATTTTCCGCTGCTCGCCGCGAACCGCGACGCCGTGCTGCAACGCGCCCGCGACGCCGGTGTCTCCCGCATCGTCGTCCCGGCCTACCAACCGAGCGACTGGCCCGCGGTGGCCGCGCTCCCCAAGGCGCATCCCGGGCAGAT
>JAAYKL010000052.1 GCA_012522445.1 Myxococcales bacterium
CGGCGTCGCGGTTTTCGGTGCGTCGCAGCGCCTCTTCATAAAGCCCGACCCCTTCGGCGACGCGACCCAGAGCGGTCAAAGCCCGGGCCATTCGAAGCTGCACGTCCGCGTCCCAGGCCCGCGCCAGGGCGTCGGCGTAGTGCGTCAGGGCCAACTCCAGCTCCCCATTGTCGAACCACAGATCGGCCAATGCCACGGCTGCTCGCGCCGCATTGCGGTTGTCGCCCGTCTGGATCGCGCGCGCTTGCCATTTCTCATAGAGCGACACCGCTTGTTTTGTGGCGTGGGCATCGCCCGGTTGTTGGGCCAGGCTTTGTGCCAGCCCCCAGGTGGCGTCGTCGTCGTCGGGGTGCCACTGCAAGACCTGTTCGAAGTGCGGCTGTGCCCCGGCGCCATCATTGAAGTGCGTGAGCAGCAGTTGTCCGGCCCGAAGATGTGCGTCCTGGCGCGCTGCGTCGGTTTGCTGCTGTGCGAGCCACTGGGGAAGCAAGCGGTGCACCGCCGGGGCATCGGCCAGGCGCGCGTGGGCTTCGATGGCCGCCCAGAGGAGTTGCGGTGCTTTGGGGGTTTGCGCCAGGGCCTGTTGCCAGAAGGCGGCGATGTGCTCCGGGTCGGCTAAGGGGTGCAGGTGCGCCACGCGCCGGGCGGCGCCAAGGGTTTCGAGGGGATTGCTGTGGGGCAAGAGGCGGTGGAGAAAGTTTAATTCGCTCGCCGCGTCACCGTCGAGGGCCGCGCGATGGGCCATCACGGCCAGCGTGTCGCGCGTGGATTGCGGTTCGGTCTCTCGTTTGGATGCGGGCGTGGATACGGGCGCAGGCGGCGCATGGGCAGCGCGGTACACCAGGCGCAGGGCCTCGGGGGCGATGTGCACGGCATCCAGCGCGGTGTTGGCGGTGTCGGGCAGGCGCCATCCCTTGGGGGCCAGGGCGTGCATGAGACAGTGGTGCAGCAGGTTGGGCAGTGCGAAGGACATGTCGGTGACAGACACCCCCAGCAGGGCTTCGACGCGCTGGGCCGCTGCGTCCAGCAAGGGTTCGGAGACGGGGCCGTAGGCGCGCGGCTCCTCGATGCGCACGCAGAGTTCGCTGCCGTGGCATTGGGGCACGAGGCGCAAGGAGAGCGCCCCCGCAGCCGCATCGCTTCTCGGCGACAACAGCAAGGCAACGCCCTCGGGTTCGAAAGACATTTGGCAGGCGTCGTTCCAAATTGTGCCGGGCACTTGCCGCGCCAGCCAGTCGTGGGCGTCATCGAAGGAGAGGGTGGCCTCCAGGGCGTGGAGCTGGTGGCGTCGGTGGCGCAATCCCCCGATGCCCTGAGAGATGTCGAAGGGAAAGGCGATGTCGGCGATGGCCATCGTTAGAGAATTGACGACCAGGCCGTGGGGCAGCCGCTGTTCGCGCAGGGTGAGCAGGCCGCGTCCCGCCGAGAACTGCAGCGAAAATCCGTCGGCGCGCGCCGTGGCCTCGGCATCCCCCTGGGACGCAGGGGGCGCGTGGGTGGAAGGGTCGTCGTATCGCCGGATTCGCCTGGTCATATCGCTCGTGCCATGGTTCGGCGAATGTATCACCAAACGGCGCAGCGGTCAGCGTTTTGGCGCGAAATCTGCGCGGCGGGTGCGCGGTTGTTGCCGGGCTTGTCGGCGCAGTTCCCGGTGGCGTTGGCGCAGGTGCGGGTCCCGGGGATCGCAGCGGACGGCGCGCCGCATTTGGGTGGCGGCAGCGGAGAAATCGCCGCGTTCTTCTTCGAGGACAGCCCGCACGTAATGGGCGTATGCGCAGGAGGTGCCCAGGTGTTGTTCGGGGGTCTCGCGGGCCAGTGCGCGGGCCTCGCGCCGCTCTTCACGGGCCATCGACAACGGTCCCCCGCAGGCCGGCAGCAACAGCGGGAAGTGGCACAACAGGGCGCAGCACAGGAGGCGTCGGCGCATGGCGTCAGTCGGGCAGGGTCGCGCGCGCAGTGAGGAGGAGGTAGGTGCGGGCGGCCTCGATGCGGGTGCGCGGGTCGTCGCTCTCCATGGCGGCGCGTGCGGCGGCAAAATCGCCGGACACCGGTGTTTGGGCCTGCAAGGCCAGGGCGCAGATCGCCTCGCGCTGCAGCGAACCCTGGCGGTGCACCACCATTTGTCGCAATTCACTCAGCGGCGCTGTTAGCGAGGGGGTGAGCTCTTGCGGGATGCGGGTGCTGGCGAAGTGTTGGGTCGCCTTGTCGCTGGGCGGCGGGGGCTCGGGCAGGTGCAGTGCGGCGCACAGGGCGCGGTAATGGCGTTGGGAGGCGGGCTGTGTGTCGGCTTCGCAGGTTGCGGCGCGCCGGGTCTCGTGAAAGCGCAGGGCGTGGATGAGCGGGCCGTCGTCCACCACCAGGGCCGCTGCGCGCCAGGGAGCGTCGTCGATGTCGCGGGGAGGACCGCCGGTTTCGCAGGTGTCGAAGCGGTGCGAGAGGGCCAGCGCCTGGGCCAGCGCCGATGGCAGTTTTTGTCCCCGGGCCACGTGGGCCAACGCCGCAAAGAGCTGCACCAGGGGATCGGCAGCGCGCGATTGCCACTTGGGCAGCGCGGTTTCGGTGCGCTGGGCCAGCCACCGCCATGAGAGGCAGGCGATGAGGGCGCGTTGGCTTTGGGTGCCGCGGAGGAGGGCGGCGTCCACCGGGGCGTCGTCGCGTTTCAGGTTGAGGCGCAGCGTGTAGATGGCGGCCAGGGCAGCGATGTCCCCGTCGTCGTTCGCCAGCTCCCGGTGCAGGATGGCTGCGGCTTCGGGCGCATCGCGGCGCACCAAATCTTCGAGGGCGGCTTGTTCGCTTTTGGAAGGGACGTGAATCGCTTCGCCGTGGGCACCGCCGTCGGGGGATGGCGTGGCGGCCAGGGTTTCGGCGTCTTGGGGCGGCATCGCAGTGCGCACACAGCCCGCAAGCGGCAGCAGGAGCGCGGCGCGCAGGAGCAGGGCGGGCAAGGGCCGGGCGCGCATCACACCCCCAGGGCTGCGCCGTGAAAAGCGCCGGTGATCTCGAGGGCTTTGTAGGTCGCGATGGACACCGCGTTGGACAGGTTGAGGGAGCGCACCGACCGCGATAGCGTGGGGATGCCGTATTGCGACGCGGGCCAGGCCGCGGTGATGTCGTCTGGCAGTCCGCAACTCTCGGCGCCAAAGATCAGGGCACAGCCGGGGTGAAAGGGCGCCTGCAGGTAGGTGGTCGTGGCCGCGGTGGTGAAGAGCAGCGGCGGCTGCGAGAGGCGCGTGTCGTGCAAAAAGGCGTCGAAGTCGTCGTGGCGAAACACCCGCACCAGGTGCCAGTAATCGAGCCCTGCTCGCCGCACCGCTTTGTCGTCGATGGCGAATCCCAAGGTGCCCACCAGGTGCAGGTGCGCCCCTGTCGCCGCGCAGATGCGGGCGATGTTGCCGGTGTTCTGCGGTATCTCCGGGTTCACCAGCACAATGTGCAAGGGGGCGGACGGGGGATTCATGCGCAGGCGCGGACGGTGGGAGGTGTCGGCCAGGGGCTTGCAGGTCATGGGACGGCCACCACGGGCACAGCGCGGGCCATGGGGACGAAGTGTCCGTTGCGGCCGAGAAAACCGATGGCCGCGGTGAAGGCCGCCAGGGCGGGCATGCCGCTGAAGGTGCAACTGCCGCAGTGGTGGGCGAGGTCGAAGTCGCGGGTGAGGGTGCGCACGCCGCGGGGGCCGGGCTGGGCGATGAAGAGGCGCAAAATGGTTTGCCCCGAGTAGCGCACCTGGCGCCGTGCCAGTGCCAGGCCGTCGTCGGAGAGCTCCCACGACACCTGCAGTTGGGTGCGGTCGAGGGCCATGGTCAGGCGGTCGGTGCCCATGGGTTCTTCGGGGCGTTGTACGGGTTCGCCGCCGCCTTGCCGGTCGTTCAGGCGCTGCCGCAACAACTGCACCCGCTGGTCGCCGGGGTGCTCTTTTTCGAGCGTGGCGATCACCGCTTCGGCGTCGCGCAGCATGTCTTGGGACAGCAGGATTTCGGCCATCGCCGCCGTGGTGTACATGGGATTTGCGCAGCCCTTATCGGCCATCGGGGCACCTCATTTGCTTGGTTACGGCATCGACGTCTATCGCAATTTGGCGGCGCAAGGCCTCGGTGCTGTGAAAGTGAATGTCATCTCGCATGCGGCATGTGAACTGAAGACGCACCGAAGCATCGTATAGGTCTTCGTTAAAATCAAGCAGGTGGGCCTCTGCGGTTTTTCCCAGGCCCATGGTGGGGCGGTTGCCGATGTAGGCCACGCTGGGCACCACGCGTTGGTCCGGGAGATACGTGCGGGCCGCATAGACCCCGAAGCGGGGAATCAGGTAATCGGCGGTGTCGATGTTGATGGTGGGAAAGCCCAGTTGGGATGCCGCCTTTTTGCCGGGCACCACCTTGCCGCGGACTTCGTAATCGCGTCCGAGGAGCGCGGCGGCGCGTCGCATATCGCCCTCCAGCAACAGGGCGCGGATGCGCGACGATGAGATGACAGCGTCGTCTTGGGCGCGCAACTCCAGGCTCGACACCGCAAAGCCGAGGCCGGCACCCCATTCGTGCAGGTGCGCCACGGTGCCGGACCGCTGGTGGCCAAATTGAAAATTGCGCCCCACCAGTACGTGGACGGCGCCCAGGGCATCGCGCAGCACCCGTCGGGCAAAGTCAAAGGCGGGCATCCGCGCCATGTCGCGATCGAAGCGCTGCACCAGCACCTCGGAGACGCCCAGGGCGGAGAACAACTCGACGCGGTGCGCGGTGTCCGTGAGGTTTAGCGGAGCCGTGTCCGGGCGAAAGAAGCGCAGCGGATGCGGGGAGAACGTGCAGAGGGCCAAGGAGAGCCCGGATTGCGCGGCCAGTTGTCGCGCCTGGGAGATGAGCTGTTGGTGTCCCAGGTGTACGCCGTCGAAGTTGCCCACCACCACCAGGCGCGGCGTGGGGGGAACTGCGGAGAGCTCTTCGTAGTGGCGATAAATCTTCATCGGGGCAGAAGATACGTATCGGAGCGGGTGTGGTCAATGTTTCGCGCCGCGAAAGGCGCAGGGACGGATGTGGCGTTTGTGTGAGCTGCGGAGAGGCTACTTGGTGCGGGCGCGCAGGTGGCCGCTGAAGGACTCGAGGCGGCGGCCGCGATCTTTGTAGGTGGACTGGCGGGCGAAGTTGTTCATCACCGATTCGACGCGGTCGTTGATTTCGGCGTTGCTCTCGGTGATCAGCTTGTCGAGGGCCATGGCGTTGGCGTTGAGCGCCACCATGGACGGGTTGTGCAGGTTCTCGAGCAGCACTTTGACGACTGCGTCTTTTTGCGCGGGGTTGTCGCGGGCGATGCGATACGCACTGGCGATGGCGCGCTCGACGTTTTTGCTGGCGTGGTCGGCGATGGTCTTGGCGTAGCACTCCAGGTTTTGGCCGCACTCTTCGCCGAACTTGATGCGGTCCATGTACTCGGCGATGCGGGTCTTCATGATTTCGCATTCGTTGCGGGCTTGGGATTCTTCTTCCTCGCTGGCCTCGCCCTGGAAGCGCTTTTTAATGATGTCGTCGCAATCGATTTTGTCGATGGCCTTCTGCATGGGCGTGAGGAACTCTTTCCCGCACATCAGCGACGCGTTGTAAAACAGCTTGTCGCGCAGGGAGTCGTCGGCGCCTGTGATGGCTTTTTGCAGGGCGGGACAGGATTTTTCAGGCATCAGCAAGTAGCCCAGGGCCTGGATGTAGCCCACTTTTTCTTCGAGGGTGATTTTGGCGTTGATGCGGGTAAGCAAGGTGGGCAGGACATCGCTCTGCCCCAGGATGGCCAAGGATACCGCCGCCCAGTTGCGCCGCATCGCCGCCCAGGCATCTGCTGCAAAGTCGGGGGCCACTTCGGCGGCCGTGGCGTCCAGGTCGTCGGTGGCGTTGTGGTTGAGTTCGCTGTTGAGGTATTCGAGCACCTGGGCCGAGGGGTAGGCGAGCTCGCCAAAGAAGGAGACCGTCTGCTGGATGAACCAGGTGGGGTTCTTCATGACCGGGTCTTCTTTAACTTCTTTTTCGTAGGCCTTCATGAATTCTTTGTCTTCGAGGCGGGCGAATTTGAGCATGCCCGTCACAACGGCGTCGCGATCCGGCACTTGCTGCAGGGCGGCAAAGGCGAATTGCCCGAGGGCCACGGGTTGGCGCACGCCGCGCATGGCGATGCCGCGGATGAGCACGGGGATGCCAGCGGGGTCGCCGATGCGTCCGAGGGCGCGGATGGCGCGCATATTGAGGCGGAGCTCTTGCATGGTGTCCGGCGTGTCGGCGACTTTGATGAGCATCTCGACGACCGTGCCCTTGTGCGCGGAGTTGGGATGCTCTTCGAGGATGCCCTGGGCCGAGCCGATGAAGGCCTGCACGATGGCGTTTTCGGAGTTGGAGAACCCGGCGCCGGCCTTGGCATCGCGGGAGGCAAAGCACTTGTTGGCCGCGGCGATGAGCTTGGGCAGCGCGCGCTCGACGCCCTGCCTGCGCACGGCGGTGGCGGCGGTTTCAAACATCAGGGAGTCCGAGGTGTTTTCCAGCTCCATGGCGTCCAGGAAGACCTCTTCGGAGCGCGGGTCGTTCATCATGGCCAACAGCTCAATGATGGTTTTGCGGTTGTCTTTGTCGCGGTCAAATTTTTTGAAGCCGTCGATCAAACCGGGGACGAGGACATCGACCACTTTTTGCACTTCGGGGTTTTTGAGATCGTTTTGGTTGGCCTGCATGGTGGCGCTGAAAATTTCGGAGATGTTTTTCAGGGCCTTTTCGCGCCAGGGGCGATCGTGCATCAGCTTGAGATTGTACTTGGGATCAGTTTCATCCCGGCATCCGATAAAGCCCGTGAGCGATGCGAAGATAAGCGTTGCCGCTATAAGAACATGCGAAATTCGTTTCATCTTACCAACCTGCTTCTTTCTGCGCACGTCGCGCCCAAAATTGCCGATTTTCAGAACAATAACAAATGCTTGATGGTTGTCCACATAGAGATACCAAAAAATATCGCAAAGCTCCCAAGGCTGTCAAGACGGCCTCGCACGGCCAATCACTGCCGGTTTGGGCGGCTGGGATGCAGCGGTTTCCTCCCCTTTTGGGTCCGGAGAATTCGGCAAATGCCGCCGACATATCCGAAGCGCGTCGCCGCCGACAAATCCTTTGGCATTTCGGCGGTGCGCGATACAATCGCCGGAACTTGCACAGCACAATTCCCATCGTTTGGCTCTTCATTGTTGTCACTGCCACGGCGCTGTGCGCGGGCTGGTGGTGGGAGCGCCGCCGTTTCCGACGCCTGCCCGCCCCCGGCGCCGAATCCCCGCGCGGGTGGCGCCGCATCCGCGTATTTTTTTCGACGTGGCTCCCCTTTGAAGCGATGTTTGCCAGTCACCCCGATGCCCTGCTCTTGTTCGATGGCCGCGGTCAATTTTTGTGCGCCAACCAATCCGCTAGAACCCTCTTGTCTCCGGACAGCGCTCACGCCAACGATTTGTCTCGCTGCTTGCGCGGCGTGGACAGTGCCGCGCTCTTGGCGGGGCAAGCCTGCGCGGTGCCCCACGGCGAAAAAAAACTTGCGCTGCGCCCTTTGTACGGCGCGGGCGTTCGCCGGCATTCGCGTTTTGGGCGCGCGTTGTGGTTGTTGGTGGACGAGAGCGCCCAAGCACAGCACAAGGAACACCTGCGCCACACCCAGGAGAATTTGCAAAACGAGGTGCAAACCCGCACGCGCCGCATTCATCACCAGCAGCGCCTCCAGGCCTTGTCGGTGCTCAACGGGCGCATCGCCGACGCCTTCGCGGAGCGCCTGCGCATCATTCGCGACGCCGCAAACCGCGCCACGGAGGCCTTGCCGCCCGATAGTCCGCTGCGCGAGGACATGGACGAAATCGCCCACGCGATGCGACGCGCCAAGGAGTTGATCCACACCATGGCCGCCGCCGCCGCAGACGACGCTGAACCCCTGCCGATGATCGCCTTGGACTTGCACGCCCTCATGGTCGACACGCTGCGCCTGGCCCAAACCTCGGCGCATCGCCACGTGGAATTGCGCATCGCCGCTTGTCGCGATCCCGTCTGGATTTGCGGCAATCCCGACCGCCTGCACCAGGCCATCATGAACCTGGCCATCAATGCCCTGCACGCCATGAGCGCGAACGGGGGCGTCCTGCATGTCGCGGTGCGCCAGCGCGTTGTCTCTGCGCCGCTGTCGTGCGCGAATGCGGTGTTGCCAGCAGGACCATACGTCGAGTTGGCCGTCTCCGACGAAGGTGCGGGCATCCCCAAAGAGATGCAGCAGCGCATTTTCGATCTGTTCTTTACCACCCGCGAAGAGGGAGAGGGCACGGGATTGGGCCTCGCCACGGTGTGGCAGGTGGCCGCCGAGCACGGCGCGGGACTCTTGGTGGAGAGCGCCTCCGGCCAAGGCAGCGCGTTCCGCTTGTTGTTTCCCGAGCGCGCCAAACCCCTGCGGCCCGTCACCCCCCTGGTCGCCGTTTCCGCGCGCGGCGATGACGAGGTGTCGCCATGAGCCCGTGGGGAATTGCCCTGGTTGCGGCGCTGTCTTTTGCGCTGTCTTTTGCCGCTGGGCGCGCGTTGTTTTGGCTGTTCCCATGCACTTGTCTCCGCTGTCCGGGGCTGGGCCGGGTCATGCGCGCGTTCTACGGACGCTACGAGGCGGGGCTGTTGCTGCTGGACGACAAAGAGCGCCTCCGGCACCACAATGCGGCGGCGCAAAATATGCTGGGCACCGGGCTCAAGAGCGGCGGGCATATTATGGCGTCCTTGCCCGAGTGGGCCCAGGCACACTACGCGTCCGCTGCGGTGCTCATCCTCGACGAGCCCCAGGGTGACGCCCAGGCCCTGTCGCTGCGCGCCTTGCCCTTGCAACTCTTCTCGCAGCGCATCGGCACCTTGCTCGTGCTGCAAGACACCTCGCGAGAGCGCCCCTCGGACACCTTGCTCCTGCAGCGTCACATGGCCCTCGAAGAAGAAGTGCGCCGCCGCGCCGACGAGGAAATTCAGTTCATCGGACGCGACACCCTGGGCACGCTGTCGAGCATTGTGGCCCACGACTTCAACAATTTGTTGGCCGCCATCATCGGTTTTTCGCACGCTGCGCGCGCCGACCTGCCCGCGTCGGCATCCGCTTGGCCGCACATCGAAGCGATTTACCAAACCGCCTTGGAGGTGCGCACCCTCATCGCACAACTGCTCGCCTTTAGCGCCACGCCCGTCCCGGCGCACGAGCCCGTGGACATCGGGCAGCTCCTGACGGAATTGCATCCCTTGCTCGACGCGGTGCGCGTCCCGGAGGTGGCCGTGGTGGTGCAGCGCGACACCGAAGATGCGCGGGTCATGGGCAACCGCACGCACTTGATGCAGCTCCTGTTCAACCTCTCTATCAACGCCCTTGAGGCCATGCCTGCGGGCGGGGAGCTGCGCTTGGACCTTGGCCGGGCGCCGCGTGGGGCCGGTGGCGAGGGGCTGTTCGTGCGGGTACAGGACACCGGCGAGGGCATGGATGCCGACACCAACCGCTTTGCCTTCGAGCCCTTCTTCTCGACACGGCGCGACAACCTGGGCCTGGGGCTCACCATTTCGGAGCGCATCGCTCAGGACCACGGCGCGCGCCTCATCCTCGACAGCACGCCGGGAGCGGGCACCACCGCCACACTGCGCATCCCCCTGCTGCGCACCGGCGCATCTCCGGGCGAAAACTCCGGGGCATTTCCCGGCGCCTCTCCTGGCATTGAAAGTCTAAAAGCGCCATCTGTTTGAGCAAAAATGTAAATTTTGCTCGCACATTTTCCAGGGCCGCTGTAAACTAAATGAGAACATCCCATTTTATTGTGCAGTTTTGTTTGTCATGGGGCTGCACAGAGGAGTCCGTCATGAGAGTGTTGTTGGGCATATCCTTGGTCAGTGTTTTTTGGCTCGCCGGTTGCGTCGAGGGGTTTTTGGAGATCCCGCCCGGGTACGGCGACTTCGCACCGTCTAGCGACGTCGTCGATGATACGGCGCCCCTGGACTCCGCCGCGCCCATGGACAGCGAAACCGGTCCCAAGGGCGACAACAACGTGAACATTCCGGTGTCGAACAACGGACAGGATTCCGAGACGGACCGCGGGGTCGAGCCTGCTCCGGTGGACACTGATGACATCCCGGGCCTCGATACGGGCCCAGACACAGGGCAATACGCTGGAGAAGACACGGGCCAGGACACGGGGCAAGACCCCGACGTCGATACAGGCGTCGATACAGGCGTCGATACGGGCCAAGACACCAGCCAGCCCAGCAACTGCGACGGAGTTCCCGAGTGGGTGGGCGAGCAAACATATGCCGTGGGCGACCATGTCGTTTGCGAAGGCAAGCTTTTCGAATGCACCGGCCATCCGAGTTGGTGCTCTCAAACGGCCTACAAACCCACAGGTATTTACGGTTCTGATGTTTGGACATCCAAGGGCGACTGCTGATCCCCTGCTGAGCCCCCTGTCATCCCACACAAATTCTAATTAGAGCCGGTGCGCAAATGATTTGCGATGCCTTGGTTCAACGATTCTGCTCGGGCAACTCGGTGCCTGCGATTTGGCCGTCAGGCCCAGCGAAACGATCGTTTGTTTGAACGCCAGCAAAAGAAGCGATCGTTTATTTTGTGCCGACTCCAGCGTTCAGCGTCTTTTCGGAAGTGCGGAATGGGTGGGGATAATGTCGGGTGAAGTGATGTGGGGCGGGTTATTCGGCGGCGTTGTCTTCGGCGTCGCCGGTTTCCGCTTCGGCGTTGTCGTTCGCGTTATCTGCGGGGCTGTCGTCCACGCCAAACACCATGACCAGGGTGTCGTCCTGGTAGAGGTTTAACGTTTGTTCGGCGACGTCGTAGCGGAACGACTGCTTGTTGAGGAGCGCGTTGAACTTCGCCTCCATCTGCATGGCCGGCTCGGTGCAGGCCATCATCGTGGTGCCCATCTCCTGAAACGAGATGGTGGTCTCGTCTTGCGAAAAGCCGCCGAAATACCGGTTGCAACCGGTGGAGCCGAATACGCGCTGCTCGGCGAGATCAAAGCCCAATGTCGGCTGAAATTCCGACACGGTCTCCCCGTTGAGCTGTATTAGCTTCCACTGTTTGGACTGCACGCACGACATCGCGCTCTTGTCGCTTTCGGATTTGGCCGCGGGGGCGGCGTCGGTGTTGGGGGTCTTGTTGCATCCCAGCGCCAGCACGGCGAGGGCGGTGAGCATAAATAAAGCGTGTTTTTTCATGGTGTGCCTCATGAGAGAAAGAGTTGTAGGGAAACAAAATTGCCGGGCAACAGGAGCGGCCTAGTTCGCCGGTGCCGGGGCCTCGTAGTTGGCAAAGTAAAATTCGATGGCGTCGTTGTAGAGGTTTTGCACGCTCTTCAGCAACGCGTCCTTCACCGAGGTGGAGCCCGCCAGCACCTTGCCGGGGCGCGCCACTTCAGACTTGTCGCGCTTGATCCACTTGATTTTGTACTCCAGCGTTACGATGGCGCCGTTGAAGTACTCGTCGCCGCTGCACGATGCCTTGAGGTCCTCAATGACCAAGGTGGAGTCGGCGATGTCGGGCGTGGTGACGGGCACCGAATCCGAGGCCAGGGCCTGGAAGCCGTTTTTCAGGGTGTCGTGAAAGTCCTTCACTTTTTGTCCGCAGATTTGAAATTGGTCTGGCACGGCATCATCGGCGAGGGCCATGGTGCCGAGGTAGCCCATTTTGAGGGTTACGGGTTTGGGCTTGAGGGTCGAGATGCTGCACGCCGTGCTCATCAGTGCGGTCATGGCCAAAATCGTCAGCAGGGGGATGTGTTTTTTCATAAGTCACCTTTCCTTTGGTAAGGGGCTCGCGTCGCTTGCTTTTGGGGGGGGCGCGGTCCCGTGTTGGCCCCAAGATAATTACGTTTTGCGAACAATCAAGGCGGGGTGCGTTGGCTGCGGCCGTCCTTGGCCGGGAGCGAGAGGCCCAAGGCGCGGACCTTGCGAAACAGCGTGCTCTTGTGGATGCCCAAGGCCCGGGCAGCGGCGGTGCGGTTGCCGTCGTGCGCCGCGAGGGCGGACAGGATGGCGTCGGCCGAGAGTTGCGCCGCGGCTTCGCGCAGGGAAGGGGGGGCGCCGGGCGTCGGGCTGTCGGTCGTTGCCGCGTCGGGCGCCGGGGCTGTTCCCAGCAGGGCGGCCGGGAGGTGCGCCACTTCGATGTGGTCGCCGGTGCACAGCAAGAAGGCGTGCTCAATGATGTTGCGCAGCTCGCGCACGTTGCCCGGGTAATCGTGGGCCTGCAGGAGCGCCAGGGCGTCGGGGCGCAATCCGATGACGCGCTTGTTTTGCAGGGCGTTGAAGTCGGCGATGAATTGATCGACGAGCCCGGGGATGTCTTCGCGGCGCTGGCGCAGGGGCGGCAACTCCAGGGGCATCACGTGGATGCGGTAAAACAGGTCGCTGCGGAAGTCGCCCTTTGCCACTTGGGCCTCGAGGTCGCGGTGCGTGGCGGCCACCACCCGGACGTCGGCGCGCTCGCTTTGGGTGGCGCCCAAGGGCTCGTACTGTTTCTCCTGCAGCACCCGCAGGAGGCGCACTTGCAGCGCCGGGCTCACCTCGCCGATCTCGTCGAGAAAGAGCGTGCCGCCGCGGGCTAGGGCGAAGCGTCCGGGCTTGTCGCGCACCGCCCCGGTGAAGGCGCCGGCGCGGTGGCCGAAGAGCTCGGATTCGAGCAGGGTGTCCGGCAGGGCCCCGCAGTTCACCGCCACAAAGGGACCGTCGCGCCGCGGGCTCAGGTCGTGAATCGCGCGGGCCACCAGCTCCTTGCCCGTGCCGGTTTCGCCCTGAATGAGAATGGTGCTCTCACTGGCGGCGATGCGCGGCAACACCTCGAGCAATTGGGCCATGGCCGGGCTGTGGCTCGCCAGGTCGCCGACCTGCACGTGTCCGCGAACTTGGGCGCGCAGGTTTTCGACGAGGCTCAGGTCGCGAAAGGTTTCGGCGCCGCCCGCGATGCGGCCTCGGTCGTCGCGCAGCAGGGCCGTGGAGAGACCGATGGGGAGTCGTCGGCCGTCGGCGGTGATGATGAAGGCCGCTTGGTTCACCAGGGGCTCGCCGGTCTCCATGGTTTGCTTGAGGGCGCAGTGGCGCTCGCACATGCTGG
Organism: Myxococcales bacterium; assembly: GCA_012522445.1. Classification (GTDB taxonomy): domain Bacteria; phylum Myxococcota_A; class Polyangia; order JAAYKL01; family JAAYKL01; genus JAAYKL01. The sequence continues at coordinate 13,114 of JAAYKL010000052.1, forward strand.
AGCGAAAGACCTCGTAGCAGTAGCGGCCGATGGCCTCTTCGCGCGGGACCCCGGTGATTTGCTCCGCGGCGCGGTTGAAGGTGCGGATGCGCCAGTCGCCATCTACGGTGAACACCCCGTCGGAGATGCTCTCGAGGATGATGTCCGTCGAGGTGAGGGCGGCGGGGTTGCCCCGGTTGGCGTCGGTGACAGGTGCGGGATTGCCGGAGCGCTCCCCGGCGTCGCCGGCGGCTTGGGACGTCGATGTCGGTTTTGTTTTGCGCGGTGGTTGTCGTGGGTTTGATGTGGACATGGGGCCGTCCTTTTGATGGAATTATGAGCATATGTTCATAACTGTCAAGGCATCGGGTGGCACATTGGGAGGGACATTGGGGCAAGGCGCGCCGAAAAAGATTTGCTGGGACGCGGGTTGGGGGCGTCGCGGTTGCGGGGCGGCAAAAAAGGTTGTCCCGGTGCTGCGCGGCGTACAAAACGTGCCATAGTTATGCGCAATGCGGCCATGGCGCGCGTTGGGGGTGCGCTTGGGGATTTGGCGCCGCATCTAGGAGGGGTTCATGACCATTGCAGAATTTGTGAAGCGGGTAAAAGAGGATCGGCAGCGCGACGTCATTGCGTATTTCTTTCGGTCGGCGTCTGTGGAGGGCGTGATCGGTCCCCTGCCGAAAACCGTGGAGCGGGCGCTGTTCCAAGGCATTTTGCACCGCCTAAATAGCGAGTTTTCCGTCGATGTGCGGGTGCACGGGCTCCAAAAAGGGCGCGGTGCCCTGGTGCACAAGTTTCACATCAAGGGATTGGGTTCGCGAAACCGCGTGCTGAAGAAGGCTGCGGTGCGCGACATTTATGAACAATTGTACGCGGTGGGTGCCCACAAAAGGTTTGCCGCAACGCCCTAGCCTCGCCACACCCGCTCCCCGCAAGTCGCCGTCGCGCATTGCCCACCCCCCAAAAAAGCGCTGTGTTTTGCCATCGCATGCATTTTTTTGCCTGCAGCGGACATTTTTTGTCCAGGTGGTGTGCCATAGTAAAGATGGTGACAGGGACATGCCTAGGGCGCGGCAGGCGGGCGCCTTGGGCGATGAGCGATGCAACGGCGTTGTTATCTCTATCGATAATTGAAGCGTTCGGGTGCTGCGGCGAAACGCAAGCGGCGCTGCGAGGGAAAACAGCGCATTGGCGGAGCGTGGCTTCAAAAGAGGGAGGTCGTCATGACAATTCAAGAATTCGTAACCAGGGTCGCCGATGATCGCCGGCGCAACATCATTACGTACATTTTTCGCTGTGCGTCGGTGGGGACTGTGGTGGGCTTTCTTCCCAAAGAAGTGCGGGACGAGATCTTCCGGGGCCTGTTGAAAGCGCTGCGATACGAGTACCAACTGGACATTTCGGTGAAGGGGCTGCGCAGCAAACACGGCACCATTTACCACAAGTACTTCATCAAAGGCTTCGGCTCGGACAACCGCATCCTCGACAAGGACACGCTCTGCGAGATCCACGACCAATTGGTCGCCGCCGGCGCCCACCGCCCCTACGGCGTTATCTGATGGGGGGCAGGGTGGGGAGTGGGTGGAGATGGGCGACGACGTCAATGTGCCAAGATGTGTGGCGGCAAGGTGCTTGTGAGAATAACGTTTTGGAATCAAAATTACAGCCCTGACAAAGTGTTTTATTTTGATTGAAAGCCATGCTCGATGCGTGTAGCTTTATTTATCTAAAATTGAACAAAACCCGTCGAACGCCACATGTGAATCGCATTCGACGACTGCCACGCGCGCTTATGCTTCGACTTAGTGACTCTGGTATATGCTCAACCCTTATGCCGCAGGAGCTTTGGATGACGCTTTGGCCCCTTGACAGCATTTCTATTTCAAAACTCCACATCACGATGGTGCCAAGCGGCGAAGTGCGACTGCCGCCCTACCTGGGGTCGACCCTGCGCGGCGGATTGGGCATGGCCCTGCGCGCCGTTGCTTGCGCCACGCCGAAACAGCTTTGCGATGCTTGCATCCTGCGCTTTCACTGCGGGTACTGCGCCTTGTTCGAGCCCCAATCCCAAGATTCCTCAGCGGTGTTCAAGGGCAACTGGCAGCCGCCGGCGCCGATGATTATTGAGCCGCCTCGGGCGCAATCTGTGCCATTTTCACCGCATCATCCCCTAGATTTTCACATCGTGTTGGTGGGCGCGGGCATTTCGTTTTTTGCGGTGCTGGTGAGCGCGCTGCTGCGCATGGGGCAAAATGGGCTGGGACGCGCGCGGCATCCCTTTGCGTTGACCCGCATCCGCCGGGTGCTGCCAGGCGAGGTGCCAGGCGAGGTGCTCTTTGATGCGGATTCGCCTGCGGCCTTGCCAGTGCTCGCCGAAGATCCGTTGTCCCGGTGGGCGCAGGGGCCGGTGTCGGATGTCGCGACGGTGTCCTTTGTCACGCCCATGCGCATCGTGCGCAACGGGTTCACCGAAGTCCCGGTGTCGTTTCGCTCCTTGGCGCGCAACTTGGTGGCACGTGTTTCGGGGTTTACGCCCACGCATTCGCTGGTGTCCGCCGAGGAGTTGTCGTCGCTGTTGCAGGCGGCAAGCCGCGTGACGGTGGAGCGCGATGCGCAGCAACGGGCGAGTTTCAACCGCTACAGCAATCGGCAACAACGCAGCCACGACTTGGTGGGGGCGATGGGAGAGGCGACTTGGCGCGGCGATGCGGTGGCGTCGTTTTTTCCGCTGTTGCGCGCCGCGGAGGTGCTGCACGCGGGCAAGTCCACCATGTTTGGTTTTGGCAAAATCAAAGTGAGGTGAGAGATGGCGACCAAGTTTGTTAGTTTTTTGGGTACGGGAAAATACACGGTGACGAAATACCGCACGTGGCGGCAGGGCGATACCGCCGTCGCGCGGGAATCAAAGTTTGTGCAGTGCGCCATCGCCGCGTTGTACCCGCACGAAAAGCTCGATCAAATCGTGTTGCTGTTCACCGAGGAGTCGAAAACCAAACATCATCAAAAACTGCGGGAGGGGTTGCGCGATCTGGGCGTGGCGGACGAAAAAATGCGCGAGATAGAGATATCCAGCGACATCACCCAATTGAATGCCGCCTGGGAGTGGTTTGAGCGGTTGCAAGACCTCTTTGTCCCTGGCGATACCCTGGTGCTGGATGTCACCCACGGCTTTCGCATCGTGCCCATCGTGTTTTCGGCGGCGGTGGCCTACCTGCGCCGGGTCAAGCAGGTGCGCGTCGACGCGGTGCTTTACGGTGCCTATGATGATACCTACGAAGCAGCGAACTACCCCATTGTCGACGTCAAAGACTTTTACACCATCAGCGATTGGACCGAGGGCGTGGCCCGCCTGGTGGACACCGCCGACAGCGGTTTTCTGCGTCAGGTGGCCGAGTCGGAAACCGCAGGATCTTTTGTAGGTCTCAACGACACCACATTGCTGAACGCCATCGAGGAATTGACCCAGAGCTTCCGCAATGTGGAGCTGCAGCAAATCGAAGACAAAACGCGCAAGGCCCTAAAGCTGGTGGCGCAACACAGCGAAAAAGCCTCGGTTATGGAAGGCAAAGTGCTCGCCATGATCGAGGATAAATTTGGTGAGCTCATCGCCTACCCGTCGACCAATGGCGCGTACAGCGAGGCGTATCTTCGGTTGCAGGTGCGGTTGATACAACTGCTGGCCGAACACGGGCTGTACATGCAGAGCTTCACCGCCATCGTGGAGTGGGTGGGCTCTTTGGGCTGTTACTTGGCCAACATCGCCACCGGGGGACCAACTGACGGGCGCGAGGGGCGCATGACCGATGACGAGGCGCGGCGTTACGCAGATGTGTTCAAAAGCATGTTGGAGTTTCCCCAGCGGAAGTGGCGCTTTTTGGGAAACAAGGCAAAGCGAAAAGAGGAGATGCTGTCGGCCTACGATCGCCTCATGCAACTGCCATTCCCCGAAGGGGGAAAAGAGACAGAGTGGGAAGGGTTGTGGTGTCAGTTCATCGGGAAAGTCGGTGCCATTCGCAATGGCTTCAATCACGGGTGGACGGGCCAACACCGCCAGGGTGTGCCCGCAGATGTCAGAACAGTGCACGATGAGGCGATGAGGCTCATGTCGCACATTTTGGACAGCCTCGCAGCAGGCGAAGGGAGGGGTGCATGATTATTACGCGCTATCACA
>JAAYKL010000053.1 GCA_012522445.1 Myxococcales bacterium
ACCAAGCCCCGATAGCCGGCAACAGCGTCTCCGCAGTGGATGACTGCCGCACCAAGGCGTGCAACTCGATCGCTCGTTCCAATATAACACCCTCGGTGCGCGCATGCTCAACCCGAAACAACGCCGCCACAAAATTTTCCGGCGACATTCACACACCACACGATGTCGTGAAACCGCTTGTCCAAGCGATTGGGGACTCAGTCGCGCCAGGGCCAGTGGGGCGGGGGCGGGGCTTCCACGGTCAGGCGCCGCGGCTGCGTGGGGTGGTCGAACGAGAGGGCGTGGGCGTACAGGGCAATGACCCCGGGGCCTGCCGCCAGATGACCGGGGGCGCCGTACTTGGCGTCGCCCAAAATCGGGTGCCCCATGTGGGCGAGCTGGGCGCGAATTTGGTGGGGCAGTCCCGTGAGGAGCTCGACTTCGAGCAGGCTGTGTCCTGCGGCGCGCGCCAACACGCGGTACCGGAGCCGGGCCTCCTTCCCCCCGCTGTGCACCACGGCGGTCTTGCGGGAGCGGCGATCCTTCTCGAGGCGATTTGTCAACGCGCCCGCGTCATCGGCGACCTCCCCCGCCACCACGGCCCGATACAGTCGCTGCACCCGCTGCGCGCGAAACTGCTCGCTCAGCCGAGACGCGCCCTTGGAGGTCCGCGCCAGCAACAGCACCCCCGCCACCGGCCGGTCGAGGCGGTGGACCAAGCCCACATAGACATTGCCCGGTTTCTGGTAGCGCTGTTTGAGGTACTGACGCGCCGCGGTCAGCGCATCCAAGTCCCCCGACAAGTCGGCCTGGGACAAGAGCCCCGCGGGCTTGTTGACCACCAGCACGTGATTGTCTTCGTAGAGTATGGGCAGCCAAGGGGGCGCCTCGGCGCTGTTGGGGAGGGGCTGGGGCAACTGGGGCATTAGCCGCGCAGCACCTTCCACGCCGTGCCCTTGGGGCCGTCGCGCAAGGCCACGCCTGCCGCGAGCAGCGCGTCGCGGATCTCGTCGGAGCGGGCCCAATCCCGGGCGTCGCGGGCGGCGAGTCGCGCGTCGATTTGGGCTTCGATCCAGGCGCGGTCCAGGCCCCGCTGCGCCACCGAGAAGTCGCGCAAACCTTCGAGGACCGCCGTGGGATCACCCGCCGGGAGCCCCAGCACGCCGAGCACTTCGCGCAAGATGTCCGCAATTTTCGCCACGGTGGACAAACGCGCCGATGCCCCGCCCGGCAGCTTGGCCGCCGCCTTGGCCTTCATGTCGCAAAACTCGTTGAGCACCTTCATGCCCTCGCCGATGGTCGCCACGGCCCGCGCCGTGTTGAAGTCGTCGTCCATGGCCGCGCAAAACTGCGCCTTGATGGCGTCGACCCGCGCGTCATCCACCGGGGCCTGTCCCGCCGCGTCGCTCCCGTCGACTGCGGCCTCGGCCAACTGCTGCGCCGCCTTTTGCAGGCTCTCGTAAAAGTACTCGAGGCGGTCGAAGGCGATGTCGATAGAGCCGCGCACCACCTCGGTGCCCTGGGCGCCCTGCACCTCGCGGGTGCGGCTGAAGTCGATGGGGTTGGCGTAGTGCGTGGACAGGACGATGTAGCGCCACACCTCGGGCGGCGCCATCTTGAGGCCCTCGGCAATCGTAATGAAGTTGCCCAGGCTCTTGGACATCTTCACGCCGTCCACCGTGATGAAGCCGTTGTGCATCCACGTGTGGCAGTAGGGCATCTGCGCCGCTGCCTCGGACTGGGCGATCTCGTTTTCGTGGTGCGGAAAAATTAAGTCTTTGCCGCCGCCGTGAATGTCGAAGGGCTGGCCGAGCTCCTCGACGCTCATGGCCGAACACTCGATGTGCCACCCCGGACGTCCGTCGCCCCAGGGCGAGGGCCACGAGGGTTCGCCGGGCCGGGCTTGCTTCCACAGGACGAAGTCGGGGCCGCTGCGTTTCTTGTCGGAGGGGGCCACCCGCGCGCCCTCCAGCATCTGCGCGACATCGCGCCCCGACAGCCGGCCATAGGACTGGGTTTTGGCGTGATAGGTGGGCACGTCGAAATACACGTCGCCCGCGGATTCGTAGGCAAAGCCATTGGCCATAATTTTTTCGATCAGAGCGATGATCTGCGGGATGTATTGAGACACCCGGGGCTCGCTCATGGGCGCCACCAAGTCGAAGGGCTGGAAGTCCTCGTTGTGGAAGACATCGATGAAGTAGTCGGCCACCACCTCGGCCAGATGCCGGTCCTGCCCCGCGGCCCGCTCGCGGATGAGCGCGTCTTCGTCCAGGCGTTCGCTCCACATGGCGTCGTCGTAGTTGGCGTAGGCCTCGTCTTGTCGCCACGCGCCCTCGGGCCCCGCCGAAATCTCCGCGGCCCGCGCGATGATTTTGTCGTCGATGTCGGTGAAATTGCGCACGAAGCGCACGTCGTAATCGCGGTAGCGGAAGTAGCGCAAGATCGCGTCGAAGGAGAGGAAGCAGCGCAGGTGTCCGATGTGGCTGCGGCCGTAGACCGTCACACCGCAGAGATAGAAATTGACCTGCGGGGGCTGGATGGGGGCGAAGGTTTCTTTTTGCTGGGTCAGCACGTTGTAAATGCGCAAGCTCATGGCAACTCCTTTGCGGGGCGAGAGGCGCGGTGTTTCGGGCGCGTTGGCCGCATCAAAAGGACAGCACACGTGGGCCGTCTCCCACGCGCGACGCCCGGGACATGGCGTCCCGCAGCACGCCGGCGGCTGCTTGTACCGCATCTTCAATGGACGCGCCAAGGGCAATGTGCCCCGCGCAGAGCGACGCCAGCGCGCAGCCCGTTCCGCGCACTTCGGGAACGTCGAGGCGCGACGCGGTGAAGCGGCGCACCGTGCCATCGTCGAGGGCCAGCACGTCCACCAACTGCGGGCCGTCCAGGTGACCGCCCTTGAGGAGCACCGCCCGTGGGCCATAGGCGAGCAGGGCCTGGGCCGCGCGGTGCATTTGGTCTGGGGTGCGGCAGGGGAGGCCGGTGAGCAGCTCGGCTTCGTCGAGGTTAGGGGTCACCAGGGTGGCCAGGGGAAAGAGGGTTCGCTGCAACAGCGCCACCGCCGACGCGTCGAAGAGCGCACCCGCCGTCGTGCTGCGCACCACTGGGTCTACGACCAACGCAATGTGCCGGTGTTGCCGGGCGAAACGCACCACCGCCCGCACGTTGGCGGCGCTGCCCAAGGCACCGGTCTTCAAGGCCTTCACCGCGAGGCGCTCCGCCACCATCTGCAGGGCGCCGAAGACGAGACGCGCGCTCACGGGCCGGGCGTCGACGTAGCGGGTGCCGTCCTGCAGGGTGACCAGGGCGCACACCGGCGCCGGATGCAATCCCAAGGCGCGCACCGCTGCGCCGTCCACCGACAGCCCAGCGCCGCCCGAGGGGTCGATGCCACCCGCCAACAACACGCTGCTGCGAAGAGAAGACAAGGGAAGTCCCGGCCGAATTAGTAGCCGCGCACCATCTCGAGGCGCTGGCCGTCCTCCATCTCGCTGATGGCGCCGGTCACGATGCAGGCCGAGGTGTGGGCGCGGGTTTCGATGACGCGCACTTCGCCGATGACCTCCCAGGGATAGGATTCGTGGGCGTCTTTTTGGCGGTTCATCTCGCGGTGCAGGTCGCGCTTGCGCGTGGCGAAAAAGCGGTTGCCCTCCAGCACGCCGTCCTCGTGGCCCTTGTCGATGAAGACCACCTGATGCTTCGAAAACATGATGCCCGGATCCAAGTGAGCGGTGATCCGCGCCTGCATCTCCTGCTGGTTGGCGCGCACCGGCACCAGCTCAAACGTGCGCTGCACCGGCCCGACGATGGCCCCGCGCTCAATGGCCCCAATGGACTCGCCGATGGTCACACGCGCCACGCCGGTGTCCTCGTCAAAGCGCGACACGCGCACCCAGCCGATGATCTCCACGAGGAAGGCGTCTCCCTCCTCGCTCGCGCCCTTGACCTTCTTAACAATTTTGTACACGGCAAATGAGTCGCCCGCGCGGATGTCGCGGTTCTTCTCAAACTCCACATAGGCCTCGTCGTGCTGGGCCAACAGCATGCGCTCTAGCCGCGAGCCGCTCAACACGCCGGACTTTTCCAACTCGGCGCTGTCGACGTAGGCGCGGTTGCGATGCAAGAGTCCTCCGGCCAAACTGCGGGCCGCGCTCTGGCGCACCATGGGGCTCTCTTCCGCTCCCGCAGGCGTCATCTCGGCGTCCAGATTGCCCAGCCCCGGCGGCGCGAGCTGCACTTCGTCGCCCGGATAAATCCAGTGGGGGTTGGAGATGTTGGGGTTGTACGACCACACCCGCGGCCACACATAGGGGTCGGCGTAATAGGTCTGGCAGATGTCCCACAGGGTGTCGCCGCTCTTGACGACGTGAACATCGCGCGGGGTCGATGCGACCACGGTCTTCGACTGGGACTTGGGCTGCCCCGAGATGACCACCGCACGCCCGGAGCGCATGGCGTCGCCGAGATCGGACTGCGCTGTCGTCTCGACGCGAACGGTCACCCCCGGCTTTAAGTCGCCCTGGTACAAGGTGTCGACATCCGCGTCCTGCGCCAGGAGAACCCCGGTGCCAAGCGTGGTCGCCAATGCGGCTACCACAAAAGTGTTGCTTCGTTTTGCTGTCTTCATGTCGACTACCTTTCCGCCGACGCGGCGATGGTGGTCGCCTGCGTGTTGTCCGATGCCAACGCCGCCATTCTGCGGCTCGCCTTACGCGCGGCCTCTGTGCCGGGATGCAACTCCACCACGGCAAAATAATACTCCCGGGCGCGCACTTGATCCTGCATCCGGTCGTAGACAAAACCCAACCGATAGAGGGCTGCCGCCGCCTGCTCCGACTTGGGGAAGCGCCGGACCAACCGCTCGAACTCGCCGATGGCCTTGAGCATCTTGCCCTGCCCCAGGTAGCACTCGCCGAGCCAGTACATGGCGCGGTCGGCGTAATCGTGCTGCGGGTTGTGTTTCAAAAAGGTCGCGAAGCCCGCCAGGGCGGTGTCGTAGTTGCCGTTGGAATACGCCCGGTACGCCATGTTGAACTGCGCCATCTCGTCGCTGACCAAGGGCTCGGTAGCCGCGGGAGCGGGGGTGGCGGCGCTGGCGCCGGTCAAGCCCTGGGCGGTCACCACGCCCAAGTTGTCGCCACGACCGGTGGGGGGCACCGGTCCATTGACGGCGCTGGCAAAACGCGGGGCGCTGGGCGATGCGGGCGATGCGGGCGACGCGGACGATGTGGCTTCCACGCTGCCTCCCGACCAACCGCCGGCCAGGCGCAACACCGGACGCGGACCATCATCGCTGGGTTCTGCGGGCGCTGGCTCCGCAGTGGCGCCGTGCTCGCGCAGGCTGATCTCGCGGTACTCTGCGCGCTGTGCCTCGCGCTCGCTTTGCGGGTCTCGCTCCAGGCGCACCACGTCGAGCTTGCGCGTGGCGTGGCGCTGCTGGTCATCGGACTCCGCCTTCTTTTCGTAGAGCAGCACCTTGTCGTCGAGCTGCTGGTTGCGCGCCGACAGATGACTGTTTTCGGCTTTCACGCGCTGGATTTCCGCCGACATGGCTGCGAGCTTTTCCTCGATGCTGTCCTGGCGTGCGGCGCAGCCAAGGGACAGGGCCAAGGGCGCTACCAGCGCGGCGATGAGGGGTGTTTTTGCAATTCTTTTGTTCATGTGGTCACCTGCAAAAGGGTCTACGAAGCCACTGTAGGCTGATGTAGTATAGAAGGTCAAAAAAACGCCTTCACTTTTTTTGCAGAACCGACAACACCGCATGGGATTCGCGATTGACGCGGGTGAATAAAACGCGTCATAAGCGCCCGTAACCGCGCGACAGTGAAGCCCTCGCCTCAAGACGCCGCCGCACACCAGGAGCCCATTAGATGAATTCGCAACGCAGAACCGACCTTCGCAACATCGCCATTATCGCCCACGTCGATCACGGCAAGACCACGCTCGTCGACGCCATGCTCAAACAGGGCGGCATGTTGGGCGACCGCGACAAGCACGGGGATCGCGTCATGGACAGCAACGAGCTCGAGCGCGAGCGCGGCATCACCATCCTGGCCAAGAACACCGCCATCCGCTACGGCGACATCACCATCAACATCTTGGACACCCCGGGGCACCACGACTTTGGCGGCGAGGTGGAGCGCATGCTCAAAATGGCCGACGGCGTGCTCCTGCTGGTGGACGCCGCCGAGGGTCCGCTGCCCCAAACGCGCTTCGTGCTGCAAAAGGCCCTGGACCACCGCTTGGCCATCATCACGGCCATCAACAAAATCGACCGCAAGGACGCCCGCCCCATGGAGGTGCTCGACGAGGTCTATGATCTCTTTATCGACATGGGCGCCACCGACGACATCATCGACTTCCCCGTGCTGTTCACCGAGGGGCGAGAGGGGCGCGCCCACCAAAGCCTGGACGACGGCGCCACCGACCTGCGCCACCTGTTCGACGCCATTGTCGCTGCGGTGCCCGCTCCCCTGGACACGCGCCATCTTCCTTTGCGGCTGCAGGTCAACAACCTGGCCTGGGACGACTACGTGGGGCGCATCGCCGTGGGGCGCGTCATCGACGGCACCATCCGCCAGGGCCAAAGCATCGTCATCAAGGGCGACGATCACAGCGCGCGCAAGGGGCGCATCATGCGGCTGTACATCGCCAACGAGCTGGGGCGCGCCGAAATTGAATCCGCGGGCAGCGGCGACATTATCTCCGTGGCGGGCCTCGACCCCATCGCCATTGGCGACACGCTCTGCGCCGACGAGAGCATCGAAGCCCTGCCGCGCATCCAGGTGGACGAACCCACCCTGGCCATGCACTTCTGCGTCAACAACGGCCCCTTTGCCGGCGAGGACGGCAAGCTCGTCACCAGCCGCAATCTGCGCGAGCGCCTCTTTCGCGAATCCATGATGAACGTGGCCATCCGCGTAGAGGAGACCGACGCCACCGATGTCTTTCGCGTGGTGGGCCGCGGCGAACTGCAGTTGGGCATCCTGGTCGAAACCATGCGTCGCGAAGGGTATGAACTCATGCTCTCGCGCCCCGAGGTGGTCACGCGCCACATCGACGGCGCCCTGCACGAACCCCTGGAGTGCCTCACCATCGACTGCGAGGCCGAGCACATCGGCGCGGTCACCGAACTGCTGGCCCAGCGCAAGGCCCAGATGCGCGACATGACCCCGGGGGATCGCACGCGCCTCACCTACGCCATCCCCACGCGCGGCCTCATCGGCCTGTACTCGGAGTTCCTCACCGAGACCCGCGGCACCGGCATCCTCAACAGCGCCTTCGAGGGCTGGATTCCCTGGCAGGGCCCCATCACGCACCGGCGCACCGGCGTCATGGTCTCCGACCGCACGGGCTTCAGCAACGCCTACGCCCTGTTTCATTTGCAGCCGCGGGGCAGCCTCTTTGTCGACGCGGGGGTGCGCGTCTACGAGGGCATGATCGTCGGCGAGACCCCCACGAGCCAAGACCTCAACGTCAATTGCACCCGCGAAAAAAAGCTCACCAACCTGCGCGCCTCTGGCAAAGACGAAGCCCTCACCCTCACCCGCCCGCGCCAGTTCAGCCTCGAGCAGTGCATCGAATTCATCCGCGACGACGAGCTCGTAGAGGTCACGCCCCAGCACCTGCGCCTGCGCAAAAAAATCCTGGCCCAAAACCAGCGCCACCGCCTGCTCCACGGCAAGCACGCCAACACCTAACCAACCTCCGAAACAAATCGGAAGGGGGTTCTTCCCGCCTCGACTTTTGCCCGCCCTGCAGGTAAGAAGCTGCCTCATGTACTGGATAATTGTCATATTCTGTCTGGGCATTTTGGTGGCGCTCCACGAGCTGGGACACTACGCCATGGCCCGGGCCACCGGCATGAAGGTGCACCGTTTTTCCGTTGGCTTCGGCCCCGCCCTCTTCTCCTTCACATCGCCCAAGACCGGCACCGTCTTTCAACTCGGCATGCTCCCCCTAGGCGGCTTCGTCCAGATCCTCGGCATGAACCCCTTCGAAGAGGACGCCTTCACCGACCCGGCCTCCTACCAGCGCAAACCGGTCTGGCAACGCGCCCTGGTCATCCTCGCTGGCCCCCTCTCCAACTACATCATCACCCTGGCCGTTATCTTCGGCCTGCTCACGCTGGCGGGCATGCCCCACGAGGTCAACGAAGCCCGCGTCGGAACCGTCACCCCCGACAGCCCCGCCGCCCAAGCCGGCCTGCGCGCCAACGACCGCATCCTCGAAATCGACGGCACCCCGCACACCACCTGGGACGCCCTGGTCACCACCTTGCGCCAAAGCCCCGAGCGAACACTCCACCTCATGATCGAGCGCGACGGCCGCCGGTTCTTCGCCCCCATCACCCCCAAAAACGTCGACGGCATCGGCCTCATCGGCATCACCATGCCCACGACGAACGTTTCATTGCCCCCCGGAGAAGCCGCGGCCTTCGCCTGGCACAAAAGCCTCTCCCTCATTGAAAACACCCTCTCGTCACTGGCGGCGCTCATCAGCGGCAAGGACAAAACCGTGCAAGCCGTCGGACCGCCGGGCATCGTCAAAATGGGACACCAGCAGCTCGCCACGGGCGCAGCGGCCTTTCTCAGCTATCTCGCCTACATCAGCCTGATGTTGTTCCTGTTCAACCTCTTGCCCATCCCCGCCCTAGACGGCGGCCGCACGCTCTTTTTGCTCTTCGAGCTGATCACCCGCAAACCCGTCAACCGCAAATTTGACGCGGCGCTCAACACCATCTTTTTCCTCTTGCTGATGGGCGCTGTGCTCATCGTATCCATCCGAGAAATCTTCTTCGGTTAATGCGTTCTAGGAGGCGTCATGGCTGAAAAATTTGTCTTTACTATGAACAACGTGCGCAAGGTCGTCCCGCCCGAAAAAACGATCATCAAGGGCATGACCCTGGCGTTCTTGCCCGGCGCCAAAATCGGCGTCATCGGCCTCAACGGATCGGGCAAGAGCTCCCTGCTCAAAATCATGGCCGGCGTCGACACCGAGTTTTTTGGCGAGACCTGGAAGCCCGAAGACCTGCGCATCGGTTACCTGCCCCAAGAACCCGTCCTCGACGAGACCCTTGATGTGCGCGGCAATGTCGAGCTCGCCCTCCAGGCCACCCGCGATTTGTTAACGCGTTACGAACAGCTCAACGAGCGCCTGTGCGAAGAACTCGACCCCGACGAAATGGAACAAGTGCTCAACGAAGTGGCCGAGGTGCAAGAGGCCATCGAAAACAACAATGGCTGGGAGATCGACAGCACGTTGGACATGGCCATGGACGCGCTGCGCTTGCCGCCCGGCGACATGGATGTAAGCGTGCTCTCGGGCGGTGAAAAACGCCGCGTGGCCCTCTGCCGCCTCCTGCTCGAAAAGCCCGATATGCTCCTCCTCGACGAGCCCACCAACCACCTGGACGCCGAGACCGTCGCCTGGCTCGAAAAGCACCTGCAGCAGTTTGAAGGCACTGTCGTCTCCATCACACACGATCGCTACTTCCTCGACAACGTGGCCGGATGGATCCTCGAGATGGACCGCGGCGACGGCATCCCGTGGAAGGGCAACTACACCTCGTGGCTCGAGCAAAAAGAACAGCGCCTCTCCCAAGAAGAAAAGCAGCAGTCGGCCCGCCGCAAACCCCTGGCGCGCGAATTGGAATGGGTGCGCATGAACCCCAAAGCACGCCAGGCCAAGAGCAAGGCGCGCATCCACCGCTACGAAGAATTGCTCGCCCAAGATGCCGGTGCCAAAGAGGCCGAAAAGCTCGCCGAGATCGTCATCCCAGCGGGGCCGCGGCTGGGCAGCGAGGTGGTGGTGGCCGAAAACGTCCGCAAGGCCTATGGCGACAAACTGCTCATCGACGACCTGAGCTTTCGCCTACCGCCCGGCGGAATCGTCGGCATCATCGGCGCCAACGGTGCCGGAAAGACCACGCTCTTCCGCATGATCACCGACCAAGAGACCCCCGACGAAGGCGCCTTCCGCATCGGCGACACCGTGCAAATCGCCTACGTCGATCAAACCCGCGACGCCCTCGACCCCGAGCTCACCATCTGGGAAGAGATCTCCGGCGGCCAGCCCCACATCATGGTGGGCACCCGCGAGGTCAACTCTCGCGCCTATGTCTCCAAATTCAACTTCTCCGGCGCCGACCAACAAAAGCGCGTGGGCACGCTCTCGGGTGGGGAGCGCAACCGCGTTCACCTGGCCAAGCTGCTGCGCACGGGCGGCAACCTGCTGCTCCTCGACGAACCCACCAACGACCTCGACGTCGACACCCTGCGCGCTCTCGAAGAAGCCCTGCTCGACTTCGCTGGCTGCGCCGTCATCATCAGCCACGACCGCTGGTTTCTCGATCGCATCGCCACCCACATCCTCGCCTTCGAAGGCGACAGCCAGGTCGTGTGGTTTGAAGGCAACTACGCCGATTACGAAATCGATCGACGCAGGCGCCTGGGCGCGGCCGCCGACCAACCCCACCGCATCAAGTACCGCCGCCTCTCCCGCTAACACGCCATGCCCGCCACCAACACGCCATCGCCCAGCGTCGCCGACCTGCAGGAACGCTACACCGACTTAGAGCGCCGCATCCACGCCCTGTGGCCCGCCCATTTTCGCGACGCCTGCAGCCGCTGCACCCGCATCTGCTGCCGCCCCCACATGTTCGAGGATATCCTCAGCAGCGACTGGCTCTGCGACATCGGCGAAAAAGCCTACGGCCCCTGGTGGCAAACCCGCACCCAGGCGAACACCCTCTGCCCAGCGCTGGACGAAGACGGCTGCATCCTGGCGGTCGGCAAGCATCCCTTCTGCCGCTACTTCTCTTGCGACATGCTCTTAGACGCTTCTCCCGACGGCCCCACCCTCATCGCCGACCTCTTCTTGTCGGGCATCCTCATACAAGTCTGCCGCATCAAAAAAGGCGCCTCGCTCCTGCAAATTCCCCGGCACGACTTCGCCCGCTACGCCCGCGACATCGACGCAGCGCTGACGCGCGGCGAAACCGAAATCCGTCTCTGCGAAGCGTTCTCCCGCACCGCCGACCCCAACGACCGAGAGCGCCTGGCCCTGCGCATGGTGGCCTTGCGCCCGGCGGCGATCACCCCCAGCGCAACCGCTCAGCTCGCCAAGCGGGGATTTTTCTCAGCAGAAATCAACCGGTGAAAAGAAGGAGAGAGCGAAGCGTGGCCGCGCACCATGCGATGCGCAGCCGGATGGCGTGAGGCTCAGCGCCCCGTACAGTGAGCGGCGCAGAAGTCGACAGCGGGGCCGTCGGGATCGGCGGGGTTGGGGACGCGCACCGAATATCCCGACAGGTATGCGGCGCAGTTGTTGGGCGCATTGACGCCAGGGAAGCAGGACTCCGCCACCACGGTCTTGGAGCACAGCGCAAAGCAAGGGTTTTCAAAGCAGGGCGCCCAGCCGCCGACGGGACCGCAGTAGGGTTGCACGTTGAACGAGAACTTTTGCGTCTCTTGGTCGATATTGCCCTGGGTTTTGCCGAAGTAGCGCACCACGGACAAAATGCTCTCCGGGGGCGTGTTGTCCGGTGTGATCTGACTGAGCAACGCCGAATTGCCGTTGGCGATGGCGTCGGCGATCTCGGGCAGCTTGTACTCCACGCAGAAAGCATTTCGCAATGTTTCCACGACATTCGAAGACATGAGTTGCGCCATCAGCACATCCGACGATTCTGGCGGGATGTAATGATGAGAAGGAAACTCCTCCGTAGGCACCACCGCCGAATTACCGACTTGCGAGTACACCTCGTAGCGCTCGACAAAAATGCCGTTGGATTCCGCCACCAGGTTGGCGTAGTCCTCCTTGGCCATGAGCGCATTGGTCACGTAAAATACGCCGTAGACCGAGCTGGCCTGGTTGAGGTCCACGTTGTAAAAGGGCGAGACCGGGTCCCCTACGGAGTACTCGCAGTCGGGGAACTCCGGCAACACCTTGACGTGTTCGATGTAAAAGGACTCCCGGTTGTCCACGCAGGCATGGACCAAGAGCGCCAGGGACAAAACAAGGAATACGCGACTTGTCATGACACACCTCCCATCGGCGGATTTCGTGTCGTTTGGTTTGCGATTGTAGCATTTTTTCAACATGTCATCACCTTCCCCGGCTACTGCCCGATGCTCTCGGCGCGGTTGACAATTGTCGGCGTGATGAAGATCAACATCTCTGTGCGCCGGTCGGAATCACTGCGCGATTTGAACAGCCATCCCAGCACCGGGATGTCGCCAAAGAAGGGGACCTTCTTGAAGCTCTGTCCGTGGTTGCGCGTAAAGATACCGCCGATCACCGCCGTGTGGCCGTCGCTGACGAGCAGCTCGGTGGATACTTCGCGTTTGAGAATCGTGGGGTCACCGCGGGCGCCCTTGTTGTTGAAGTCGGGTTCGTCGCGCGTCATGTTGATCTGCATCAGCACCGCGCCATCGGCGGTCACGTGCGGCGTTACGGTGAGGTTGAGCTTGGCTTCTTTAAACGCAGTTTGCACGCCCGATGCCGATACGCGGCTGTAGGGGATCATCGTGCCCTGCTCGATGTAGGCCTTGCGGTTGTCCAGGGTCAACACCTTGGGCGAACTCAAGATGCGCAGCGTGCCCTCCTCTTCCATGGCCGACAGGCGCAAGCTGAGGTTGGCGTTGTTGGCGATGGAGCCCAGCGCAATGCCGAGCGCACCACCCGAGCCCGTTCCCGCCGGTGCGGGCAGGTTCACCGCGTAGTTGGGGTTGGGTTGCGCCCCGGACACCGGGCTGAGTCCCGCCGTGGGAGCCTGGTCGTCCGTGGCCCCGCCCGCTACGCCGATGGAGCTCGGAAACGCCAATCCCGTGGGGTTGCCCGTGGCCGCGCTGGCCGAGAAGTCGCCGCCCCACTGAATGCCGATTTCACGCGCATACGAGCTCGTGGCTTCCACAATGCGGCCTTCGATGAGCACCTGCGGTGTCTGGGTGTCCAGGTTGCGAATCAGCGCTTCGATCTGATCCAGCGAGTTGGCGGTGTCGCGTGCGATAATCACGTTGGTCCGCGCGTCCACCGACAGCTTGCCGCGTTCGGTCAGCATGTCTTGGGCCCGCGGCATGAGCTCCGCCGCCGTGGCATAGGAGATGGGAATTAAGCGCGTCTCGAGGGGCTCCAGGGCGCGGCTCATGGCGATGCGCTCCATCTCGCGCTCGAACTCCTGTTCCAGAGAAGAGAGCGGCGCCACGCGGATCAGGTTGCCATCCCGCACCTTGCCGAGTCCCTTGGTGTGCAAAATCACATCCAGGGCTTGGTCCCAAGGCACATTGCGCATGCGGATGGTCACAGAGCCCTTCACGTCATCTGCCGTGATGATGTTGACCTGTCCCACATCCGACAGCAGGCGGAGGATGTTGTGAATGTCGGCATCTTTAAAGTCTAAGTCGATGCGGCGTCCCGTGTAATTGGCGCCCTTCTTGCCAAAAGTGTTCAGCTTCACGCTGTAGGCCGCGGTGCGCTCCTGGGGATACTCGTAATCCCCGGCCGCCTCGCGGTGCACCACGCGCGTCGTATTTCCCTTGGGACCGGCCTTGTCCAATCCCGGTGCGGCCGCCGGCTTGTGCAGCGCAAACGTCCACTCGATGTTGCCGTCTTTTTCGCGGACATCCGTGCGGGTCCGGCCGTTCAACGACACCTCCACGCGGACGCTGTCCTTCTGGCGAAAAGAGCTGATTTGCTCAATGGCACCGCCGAAGTCGCGCACATCCAGCGTTCGCTCCAATGCCGGGTCAAGCGCCGCCGTGGGGAATTCCAACACCAGCACGCGGTCTTCATTGCCCGACTTGGTGTAGCGCACCGGACCATCTGTCTGAATGAGAATTTTTTGCCCCGTCGAGGAGTTGACAAAGCGAATGTCCGAAATCCGGCTGGCGGGCTTCTGCGCCGCCGCTGCCTTGGGCGTCGACTTGCCTTTGGCTGCGGCTGGCTTCGCGTCTGCGCCGCCCTTCATCTCCGCCAAGCGCTGCAAGCGAAGCTCTTCCTGAGTGGGCTTCCGGTTCGCACTCGCTGCTGGCGCGCTCGTCTCCTTCGCCTTGCCCTGCTGCTCCAGCTCGCGGATGCGCTCCTGCTGCTGGGCAATGGTGTTGTTGGCGAGGCGCAGATTCTTCTCCACTTCATCGATCCGCTGACGCGCCGCTTCTTCGGCGGACTTCGCCTGCTTCAGCCCTGCGTCGGCATTGGCAGCCGCTTTCTCTGCTGCCGCCTTCGACTGCTCAGCTTTCTGCAAGTTTTTGCGCGCCTCGGCCACGGCTTGTTCCGCTGTCTGGCGCTCTTTTTGCAGTTTCGCATCGGCATCCACACGCAGATGACTCAGCTTCCCCTCTGCCACCTTGCGCGCCGCGTCGGCCTGTTTTGCCTGGGCTTCGGCCTGCGTCACCGCCTCCCCCATCTGCGCGATCTGCTGCTGATAACGCGCCCGCTCTCGGGCCGCTTGCTTGTCGAGTTCCGCATAGCGCTTATCCGCGTTGTTCATTTTGCGTTCCGAAGCGCGCAAATCATTCAACGCCTGGGTCAATTGCCCATCCAGCGCCGTCTGCTTTTGTCGAGACGCAGCCAGCTCTTTACGCGCCGATGCCGCCTCGCGCTTACGGTGTTCCAATTCGGCACGCAGCTTCGCTTGCTCCCCCTTGCTGGCCTCTGCATATGCGCGCTGCGCTTCCCGCTGTGCTTGGTTGGCTGCTTGCGCCTTGTCCCGTGCCCGACTCGTGGCCAATGTCGCCTCGGTCATTTGGGCTTTCATATCGTCGGCGTTTTTCACGGCCTGAGCCTGGGCCTGTTTCGCCGTCTCCGCCTCGCGTTGCGCCTTGTCCAGATCGCCTTGCAAGGCACCCAATCGCTGCTCCAATCCTTCGCGACGCGCCCGTTCTTGCGCGGCTTCGGCGTTGGCGCGCTCGATTTGCACCGACAGCGAGCGGATCTTCTCCGCCACTTTCTTGTCGGCCTGCGACGCCCCCTTTAACAGCGCTTCGCGGCTCTGCTCTTCTTTGCGCAGCGCCTCTTTCAACGCCTGATTGGCGGCCTCTCTCTCCGCGCTCGTGCGTTGGATTTCGCTCTCCAACTGCGCGCTCTGCGCCTTGATCTTGTTGAGCTCCGCGCTGGCTTGTCGCCACAAGTTGCGCGCCTCTTCGGCCTCGGCTTTCACCATGGCCACTTCGCGACCCGCATCCTGTTTGGCGCGTGCAATTTCATCGCTGGCGTTTTTCTCGATCTCAGCGATGCGCGCGGCACTGGACAAGGAGATCTCCTGTTCCGAGTCCTGTTTGGCGGATGGTTTGGCGGCGCTGGGCTCACCGTTGAGCACCACCACCAAATTGTTGCCATCCACCTTCACTCGGTACGCGGCTTCGTCTTTAAAGCCGATCATCACGCGACTGACGCGCACCTTGCCCGAGGTGAACTCGGAAACAGCAACACCGTCGATAAGCGCGGTCTTGCGATCCGACACCGCCGGCACGCCGTTGATGTTGCTATTGGCCAAATCAATGACCAATCGGCGCGGAGACGCGAGCTTGAAGGCGGTGTACATCGGGCGTTCCGAACCGACGATGGTCACGACCGTCTGGGCGCCTTTCTGACTCACCTGAATATCGCGAATCCGGTTGCTGGCCTCCGTCGGCGTCGATGCCATAACGTAGCTGGCACAGACAGCTACGCCGAGCATTGCCATCAATGCCCGTGCCCATTTGTTTGCTGTTTTCGGGGACCTCATCATTGCCCTCTCCTTGCTAACACCGCTGGTCAATGTGTTCACATGAACACACGCATGGCTCAGTGTGCACCTTTATCCTACACAAGCGCACCTTGCGTCACAAATTTTTGGCCTACTTTTTTTGAAAATTTATTTGCTGGGGTAAAGCGGGATGAAACGGGTCACATCGTTTTCGGCTGGCGTTAGGGGATCATCGCGCACCAAGTAGATGCCGCGCTCCTCTTCTTTGCCGGCGGCGGTGATGCGGTGTACCTTCCAATTCAACTGAATTTTCTCGGCGCCGCTGCCCGAATCGACAAAGTCTGCCTTGCCCACATAATCCCCACGGCGCAGCACGACACCGACATTTCCCGGGGTGAGCACCATGGCGCGCGGATCGCCGATGTTGGTGATAATGGCCACGAGCTTCAGTTGGGAGACGTCGTATTCCTCCAACTTCACCTCGCGCTGCACGCCCTTCACTGTGTCGGCGCCACGCACCAGGACCTCGACGAACGGGCGAAAGGGATCGCGGGTGTCCAGGTTCTCGATGAAATTGGATTCTGAGATCGGCGGTATCAACGCTTCACTGGCCAGCTTGTCGGCATCGGCCTGGGCCACCAAACCCGCCCCGCCTTTTTGCTCGATTTTTTCACGTGCTTCCGGAGAAGGTCTGCCCAAAGCGGTGCCCTTTGGCTGCCGAAAGCGGCCTTCTTTCTTTTCCTCTTCGCAGCCCATGGCCAGAAACAGAAAAACCGCAGACAGCAACAGAACAATGATTTTTTTGATTGCGCGATGCATTGTTTCTTCTGCTTTCATCCTCTTGGTTATTTCTTCGTGCTTGTTTTCTTGGCACCGGGATCTTTGGAGAGCGCACGGAACGTCGTGGCCATAAATTTGGCCGACAGCATGGTGCCCGACTCCGAGAGCACCGGATTCTCCAAAATGATGTTCTCAACGTTGATCACGCGGTCCAATTTACCAATCTGGTAGAAAAACTTGGCGATTTGGTGGTAGCTGCCCGACAGCTCCAGCATGACGGGGATGCGGGCGTAATAGGCCTCCGGCGATTCGGCCAGCGGCTTAACCGACTTCAATTCGATGCCCGCCAGATCTGCCACCACGTTTAAACTGTTGAGGAATGACGCCATCTCGGATTCCGAGGGCAAAATCATCCGCTGCTTCACCGACGCGATTTCCAAATCATCCCGGCGCTTGCGATCCTCGTTGTAGGTCTTCTCGCGGATTTTGACGTCTTCCAGCTTGGTCTTCAGGGTTTTGTTTTCGCGCTCCAGCTTGGCGAGTTGATCGCGCGCGGGCGAAATTTTCAGAAACCAGAACAGCGCCGCAACCACCAGGACCAACACCACGAGGATGGCCACCTTTTTCGACACCGCCATTTTTGCAAAATTGTCCAACATACCCGGGACTCCTGCTATTTGTATTTCACGCTGCCAATCAGGGAAAAAGAAACCACCTTGTCCATGTTTTTGAGCTCCAGCCCCGAGGTCTTTACCTTGGGCACCGCCAAAGACGTGGACACCAACTCACTCGACACAAAGAAGTCTGAGAGGTTCAGCCGCCGCAAAAACTCCGCGACATCTTCGTGCGAGACGCCTTGTCCGGTGATGGTCACGTTGCGATCTTTTTCGCGAAAAGTGTTGATCCAGACCCGTCGAAAATCCCAGTCCTCGTCGTATCCGCGGATGGGGTTCTCTTTAATGAGGGCTTGGTAGCGATCGTTGTGAATGGTCGGTTTTCCCGAACGCGACAAAATGCGTGAGATCTCGAGCATCACGTTGACCGGGCCAGTTCTCGCCGCAACGAGGGCGTCGATGGCCTCCTGCCGCTTTATGTATTCGTCGATTTCTTTCAGGATCTCTTTGTGCTCCGCCATGCTGCTCTCGATGCGCTTAATTTGTGCATCCAGGGAGCCGTTCTCATTTTTTTGCGCCTTAATGTCGTCGCTGATGCCCATGAACATGATGAAGAGGATGAGCACCTCCACTGCGACGACGAGAAAGCCGATGATCAGTTGGTTGCGCAGGGCTTCTTTTTTGCGCTCTTGCTTAATGGGGAGAAGGTTGATTCTGATCATTTCAGATGCGCTCCTTCTGCTTTCTCAATGCCAGCCCCAGACAAACCGAGGCCTGCGGAGCTTGCCGGCGCAACACCGTCGGGCTGAATTGCTTTTCGTCGAACAAGACACGGCGAAAGGGATCGAGCATCTCCACGGGAACCCGAGAGCGCCGCTCAATAGATGCGCGCACCTGGGGTAGATTGGAGGTTCCGCCCGTGATGAAAATTTTGGCGATTTCTCCGTAGGTGCTAGTGGCCATGTAAAAATCGAGCGAACGTTGAATTTCGCCCGCCAAGGTGTCCACCACGGACGAGATGATTTCGTCCACCTCCCGCGGCACCACTTCCTGGGAGTCCTCAAGGCCGCCCGCTTTGTAGGCTTCGGCTTCCTCGTGGCTCACCTGCAGTTGCTTTTGAATTTCCTCGGTGATCAAGGCGCCGCCATTGGAGATGTCGCGGGTAAACTGCGAGACCCCTGCGTGCACGATGTTCACCGTGGTCACTTCGGCGCCGATGTTGAGCAGCGCCAGGGTTTCGTTGGCGGCAAAGCCGTAGTTCAATTCGTACACGTTTTGCACGACGAAGGCGTCGATATCCACCACCATGGGGGAGAGCTTCGCGCCCTTCACCACCTCGACCAAATCTTGGATTTCATCTTTTTTGGCCGCCACCAACAACACGTCCATCTGTCCGGCCTCTTCGTTGGAGCCCAAGATGTTGTAGTCGATTTCCACTTCGGAGATGTCGAAGGGGATGTGCTGCTCGGCCTCCCACTGAATTTGTTCTTCCAGCTCCTCGCGCTTCATCAACGGCAAGTTCAGCTTTTTAATGATCACCGAGTTGCCCGAAATCGAGAGGGCCACTTCTTTTTGCGAAATGCGCAAGTCTTTGAACAACTTACGCAATCCATCCACCACGGCGCTGTGGTTCATAACGTGCCCATCGACAATCGACTGCGGCGGCAGGGGTTCGATACCGTATTTTTGCAAGTGGTACCCCCGCCCCGACTTCCGCAGTTGGAGCGCCTTGATTGAAGATGTTCCGATATCCACACCAATGAGTTGTTTGCCTTCGAATATCATTCAGTCATCCTCAAAAACTTTACGCCGATCGGCCACTTTTAGGCCGAGGGCTTTGAGTATCTTTCGCTTGGTGTCCATGCGGCATCCAAAACCATTTTCGATGCGCGTCACTGTCAACACGGACAACCCCGCCTTTCGGGCGAGTTCCGCCTTGCTCATCATTTGTTCCAATCGAATTTCGCGCAGGCGGTTGCGAACGGGCCGTGCGGGCTTCTTCGCAGCAGCGGTGCGCTGCGGATTGGCTTGTGGTGCTACCGTCGGCGCATCCGTCTTGGCCGCGTGCGCATCGTCGAGCAGCGGTCGCGCGCTGGGTGCATCCGCAGAGGTGTGCGCAACCCCCGTCGGGCCAGCTCCCGCGTCACGCGGTGTTGCAGTCTTGTTTTCAGGCTTATCCGGCATGCCTGTCATCTCCCAATAAATCGCTTCACTCATTTCACTGTTTTCAAATTGTATGTAATTCACCATTAAGTTAGTTAAAATTTAGCCCTCATTGAGCGGTAGTTTAACGCCATCATTCTCACTCTTGGTGAAGCATAGGTCAAATTTTTTACCCCGAATTCCGAACCACCCTCCCACACCACCCTCCCACACCAACGTCGCTGAATCGCCTCAGGCAAAGGTGTCAACTTTGACACTGTCCAAAACTTAGCCCTCACAGCAAAATCGCATAAACATCGAATTTTTATCTGCATTTTCCACAAAGAGGCATCGCGCCAGGCGTGTCAGTTTTGACACTGAACTTTTGTTTCCAAAACTTTAACCAACTGAATTTATTGATATTTTTATTTGGCCCCTAATTTGCAGCCGTGTTTCGTAACCCTTTTGCAGAAATGAATTATATGAAAACCAACAACCCAATGCACCCCAGCGCCAACCGCTCTACCGCCGACCATCACAGCTTTCAGGCCGTGGTCGTCCAACACATTCCCCTGGTACAAAAAATGGCCCGCCGCGTGGCCGCAAACGCTTCGGCCCACATCGCTTACGACGATTTGTTCAGCGCCGGCACCCTGGGGCTCATCAACTCCGTGATCCGCAATCGCGGCGGCGAACCCCGCTCTTTCATCAGCTACATCAAAATACGCGTCCTCGGCGCCATGTACGACGAGCTGCGGGCCAGCCGCTGGCGCCCCCGACAATCCCCAAACGGCAGACGCGCCGCCAACCTCTCGCATGCCAGCCAGCCCGACACCATCGTATTGCTCGAAGATCTCGGCGGCACCCCAACCTGGCAACCCCACCATCCGAACCCCACCCCCGATCCCCACGAGGTCCTGTCGCGCAAGCAAACGCGGCGCACGCTCTACAAGGCGCTGTCCACGCTTCCCGCGCGCGATCAATTGATTTTGCAGCTACATTATTTCAAAGGGATGAAAATGCGTGAAATCGGCGGTTTTCTCGGCATCTCCGAAGGTCGCGTGTCGCAAATCCATCACCGCGCCCTGGCGCGTGTCCGCCCATACATGCAAAACACCGCGTCGCCGCCCTGCCCCCAGGCACATAGCGCCCCCACAGCCGTGTCGAATTAAGCTTATTGCAAATATCCCAGCTCGCGCAGTTGCTGCTTGAGGTCGTCGGGGATGTCCTCGTTTTTCGATTCGACCGCCTTGGGCTTGGCGACGATGTCGCCTGCCACCGCGTTGCTAAACCAGTTGGTTTTGTCCGGGGCGCCGATAAATTGCCCCAGGGCGATGCGCATGCCTCGCAGCGCGATGGGATACTTTTCGTCGACGTCTACTTTTTCGCCGGGATCCTGCTGCAAGTTGTGCACAAACGTGTTGACCGGGCCCTTCATCCAGAGTTTCCAGTCGCCGCGCCGCACGCTCCACTGCAAATTGCGCGAGTCCATCTCGGAGTAAAACGACGAAAACGCCGCGTCAAACGGATGGGGTGCCGCCCCGCGCGCCAAGGGCAACAGGTCTTTCCCCTCCACCTCTCGCGGCACGTCCTTGCCCACGGCTTTCAGCGTTGTGGGCAAAATGTCCACCAGTGTGGTGGGCGCCTGCAGACGCTTCCCCGCAGGCACGAGCCCCGGTGCCCGGATAATCATCGGAACGTGCAGCAATTCTTGGTAGACGGAATGCCCGTGTCCCACGGAGTTGTGCTCAAAGAACTCCTCCCCGTGGTCTGCGGTCACCACGAAGATCGTGTTGTCGTACACGCCCGCCTTTTTCAACTCCTCGATAAACTTGCCGAATTGCCGATCGTGGTACGTCACCTCGCCGTCGTAGAGGGCCTCCAGGCGCCGGCGATCGCGTTTTTCGAGCACGACTTTTTTGCGCTTGAACTGCTCGAGCAATTCGCCCGTGGAGCGCGGCCGCACCGGACCGTCGTAAGGCTGGGCATCGTAGAGTTTCAAATCCTCTTCGGGGGGATCGTAGGGCACGTGGGGATCGATGGTTTGGATGTAGGTGAAAAAGGGTTTGTCGCCTTGGTCTTTGATAAAGTCCATCGTGGCCTTGAACACATTTACGGCGTCGGAGTTTTTGTTTTCGCGAATGAAATTGATGTATTGGCTCCAGCCCCGCTTAAACCCAAACTCATCGGCGAGGTAACCGTTGGCGACAAAGGCCCCGGTGGCAAACCCCTGACTGCGGTAAATCTCCGAAATCAATTTGACGTTTTTGGACAACACCGACGCGTGGCCGCGCGCCTTGTGGCTATCCGGGTGCAGGCCGGTGAACACCGACGCGCACGAGGGCTTGGTCCAGTTGGAGTTGGCCTGGCAATGCTCAAACACCGCAGACTCTGAAACGAACTTTTCCATCTCCGGCGTTTTGATGCGGCGGTTGCCATAGGACGAGAGCTTGTCGGCGCGCTGCGTGTCGATGAGCAAGACGATGACGTTTTTCTTTTTTGCGTCGGTCCCTTCCAGCTTCACCGGCGTCGTGCGCAACGCGGGATCGCCCAAGGCAATGCGCGCGCCCTCTGGCCCCTTGGCGGAGACATCGATGCGGACGAGCTGCCCGGCGTAGGCCGAAATATCCGCCATCTGATCGTGCCATTTGTCGTCGTCGATTTGGTGCGACAGCACGGTCTTGGATGCCGAGCCATCCGCTGGCGTCACCTGCGCCTCCAGGGTGCACGGCACTGTCTTGCCCATCGAGGTCACCATCGACGCCGCCGAAAAGCACAAGTGCCCCGTTGCGGGGACATCCAGGTACCAGGACAGCGTCATCGGCGCCGAAACAATCAGCGAAGTGCGCTCCTTTTTGTCTGCCGTATAGCTTTGCAGCATATTTTCGGGCATCGGCGGCACGAACTCTTTGGGGGCCGGCGTGTCCTCGGGAAGAATGCGCAGATAATCGACGGCGAAGGCCGTGGGGATGCCGTTGTCAGAAGTCGAGGAGGTCGCAAACATCAGCTTTAAATAGTTTTCGCCCGCCTTGACCTGTTCGGCGGTGGCGCTGACCGCGTAATTTTCGAAGCCCGAACCCGTCATGCTCACGGCTTTTAACGGGTGGTCGTTGAGATAGACCGAAAAGCTCTTCACCCCGGCCGCTTTCACGCGGAAGACAAACGTTAACGGCTGGACGGTGTCCGCGGTGAAGTACATGCGGATGGGAGATGTCGAGGCCCAGGTAAACGAAACGCCGTTGACCGTGGTGTCGTTGCCCCACCCCGTCATCCAATCGCCCATCGTGTACTTGAAGCGAGACGCGGTGCCGAATTTCACGAACTCGCCATAATGCGCCACATCCGCCAGGTGCAATGATTCGATGAAATCAAAGGATTTTATTTTGTCTTTCCACGGGGTCCCCTGGGCCGCCGCATCCACCACAGCCGCGCCCCCAGCACCGGACGAAGCGGCCTTGTCGCCACCGCACCCCAAGGGCAACGCCGCACCGATGGCCGCTGCGGAGCTCACCACCATAAAGTCTCTCCTCGTCCAGTTTTTGTCTTTGCGATCTCTCATCGTCTGATTCCTCCCATGCCCCAAATCATTTCGGCGGACGCCTGCGCACCCGCGAATTAACCTTTATATATACGCTGTTTTGGGCACTGCCCTTTTGCGCAGTATCCCATGTGACATACCAGAAAAAGCCCGATGTCCAAAAAAAACGCATCCTCACTCAGCCGGGCGTCTCTTCGCCTTGCGGCAGCGCATCGTTGGCTGCTGCCCTGCGGCGCGCATACACCCGCAAAATTTCCACCGCCGCCGGGGTCATCCCGGGAATGCGGCTGGCCTGCCCCAGCGTGGCGGGAGAGGCGTGTTGCAGCTTTTCTTGTAACTCTTCGCGCAAGCCGGGAATTCCGCTGTAATCCATTTGTGGGGGCAGCCACTCTTTGTCCGCGGCTTGCAAGCGCTGGGCTTGGTTTTGTTGACGCGCCAGGTATCCCGCGTACTTGATGTCGATTTCGAGGCGCCGCTGCAGCTCAGGCGACAGCGCGCCCAGCTCCGGAGCCAGCGACAACGCTTGCGCCATGGTCACCCCCTCCCGGTGCAGGTACTCGCCCAAGCGCTGGGGCTTCACCACCGCGGGTAGCCCCAAGTCGCGCAGCCGGTCATTGGTGCGCTGGGCCGGCGTTAGGGACACCGTTTGCAGCACATCGCGGGCCGCCCGCAACGCGGTGAGTCGCTCTTGCGTGGCCCGAATTTGTGCATCGCCGAGCAGACCGACGCGCATCGCCACATCGAACAACCGTTCGTCCGCGTTGTCCTCGCGCAGCAGCAGACGAAACTCCGCCCGAGACGTAAACATGCGGTAGGGCTCGTCGACGCCGCGGCCGGTCAGGTCGTCGATCATCACCCCCAAGTACGCTTGATCGCGCCCAAAGAGCATCGGCTCACCGCCGAGGACGAACAGCGCCGCGTTGGCGCCAGCGGTCAAGCCCAAGGCCGCTGCCTCCTCATAGCCCGAGGTGCCGAGAATTTGCCCGGCAAAATACAGGCCATCGAAGCCGTCCACCGTCAAGTGCGGCGTCAAGGCCTGCGGTTGCACCGCGTCGTACTCAACGGCATAGCCATAGCGCAGGATGCGCGCCCGCTCGAGACCGGGAATGGCGTGCACCATTTCCTCTTGCACGTCTTCGGGGAAGCTCGTGGAAATGCCCGCCGGATAAATCACCTTTCCGTGCTGGTCCTCGGGCTCCAAAAACACCTGGTGGCGCTCTTTCTCGGGGAAACGGGCGATTTTGGTTTCCACCGAGGGGCAATACCGCGCGCCGATCCCCGAGATGCCTCCGCCATACAGCGCCGAGCGCGTGAGATTGCGCGCGATGATTTCGTGGCTCTTCGCCGAGGTCCAGGTGAGGTGGCACGGCCGTTGGGGCAAGCTGTAGTCGCGCGTC
Organism: Myxococcales bacterium; assembly: GCA_012522445.1. Lineage (GTDB taxonomy): Bacteria > Myxococcota_A > Polyangia > JAAYKL01 > JAAYKL01 > JAAYKL01. Next base: position 24,145 of record JAAYKL010000053.1, read on the forward strand.
GTGGGATCGAAGAAGGGCGGCGGCACATCGCCGTGCTGTTCTTCCAACTGCGCGTAATCGATGGAGTCCCCCGCCAAACGAGGGCAGGTCCCGGTTTTGAGACGCATCATGGGCAGGCCAATGGCGCGAATCGAATCGGCCAACGCCAGGGTGGGTGCAACCCCTTGCCGGCCTCCGGGGATCTCCGTTTGTCCGACAAAGAGCATGCCCCGCAAATAAGTGCCTGCGGCCACCACCACCGCGCGGGCCGAAAGGGTTCCGCCGCGGGCCAGGCGCACACCGGTCACGTGACGACGCGCGCCCTGGGTTTGCCACAGCAGCGCCTCCACGGTGTCCTCGATGACTGCGCCCCCCTCAATCGCGCGGAGGGCTTCGGCCATGCGGACAACGTAGACATGGGCATCGGTTTGCACGCGCGTGGACTGCACCGCTGGGCCTTTGCGGCGATTCAGCGTGCGAAACTGCAAACCCGACAAATCGGTCAGGCGCCCCATCAAACCGCCCAACGCGGTAATCTCGCGCACCAGGTGGCCCTTGCCCGGTCCGCCGATGGCGGGATTGCACGGTTGAAATCCCACCGTCCGCCAGTCGGGCACCACCAGCGCAGCGCGCACCCCCAGCCGACACGCCGCCGCATAGGCCTCGCACCCAGCGTGACCGCCCCCCACGACGATGACGTCGAAATCGCGCGTCGTATCTCTTTGTTGTTTCATCGCTTCAAAACGCCTCGGCACACCGCACAACCAACCCAGATTCAGCTCGCATTACGCACAGCCACACACACTGCGCATACATACAGCATGTGTTGCTTTACATTATCGCGAAATATAGTGTAATCATTAAAACCACGAGGGAAAAACATTATGAGACGATGGAAATCAGAAGTACTAGAGCAGTTGTTGGACATCCAAGATGTGGACATGAAAATCAGGGCCATATCCCACACCATCGAACAACTCTACCACCGCTGCATGCGCGAGGATTTGCAGCTCAACAACATGAAGGCCGAGCTCGAGCAAGTCGAGGAAAACCTCAACGCCACCAAGGTGCAGCGCGAGATGTACCAGAGCACGCTCGAGGACATCCGCAACGCCATCAAGGGGCTCATGGCCAATCGCTCGGGCATCTTCAGGCCGCGCACGCGAAGCTCCACCGAGGCGCTCAAAATTGAAGAGGACAAACTCGCCGTGCTGTTGGTGGAGACCGACAGCCAAATTCAGCGCCTCTCCGAAGATGCGGCGGCCATCCGCGACCAAATCCAAGAGCGCTCGGCCGAGGTCGCCCTGTCCCAACAAGCACCCGAAGCCGAAATCCGCCAACGCCGCGACGAAAAGCTAAAGCTCGAAGCCGAACGCGCAAAGCGGATCCGCGGTCTCCCCGAACCCCTGCTCCGAAAATACGATCGCCTCAAGGCATCGCGTTCGGGCATGGCCCTCACCGTGCTAAGCGATGGCATCTGCAAGGTGTGCCGCATGCAAATGCCCACCGGCGTTTACTCTCGCTTGGTGAAGGGCGAGTACATCCACGACTGTCCCGCGTGTGGCCGCATGGTGGCGCGCATTCAATTCAGCATCGACTTCAAGCAGATGGCCGAAGAGGCCAAGGCCGCCGAGGCCGCCAAAGAGGAAGAGCGCAAGAAGCAAGAAGCCGCCAAGGAGCGCCGCATCAAAGCGGCCGAACGAACCGAGCGCCTCAAAGAACAACACGAGCGAAAGCTGTTGCAAGCAGCGATGCGCGAGGCCGCACAACAACAGGAGCGCGCCAACGTCACCGCGGGTACCGCAACAAAAACGACCAAGACCGCCGCCGCCAAAGCAACGCCCGCCAAAAAGGCAACCGCCAAGGCAACGCCCGCCAAGGCCGAAGCTGCGGCAAAGACCACCGCTGCGAAAAAGGCGCCCGCTAAAAAAGCGCCCGCCAAAGCAACGCCCGCCAAAAAGGCAACCGCCAAGGCAACACCGGCCAAAAAGGCAGCCGCCAAGGCAACGCCCGTGAAAAAAACAGCCGCCAAGGCAACGCCCGCCAAAAAGACAGCCGCCAAAAAGGCGACCCCGGTGAAAAAAGCAACGCCGGCGAAGAAAACAGCCGTCAAAAAAGCACCCGCTAAAAAGGCGCCTGCTAAAAAGGCACCTGCCAAAGCGACTCCGGTGAAAAAAGCGCCCGTCAAAAAAGCGCCCGCTAAAAAAGCACCCGCTAAAAAGGCACCTGCCAAAAAAGCACCCGCTAAAAAGGCACCTGCCAAAAAAGCACCTGCCAAGGCCCAGCGCAGCCGATAGCGCGTCCATTGCATGAGCGATACACCCAGTAGGCGCACCTTCCTCCGCAACACCCTCATCGGATGTGCCGGGGCCACGGGCCTCACCTCCGGGGCATTTTTACTGCGCGACGAGGGACGCCATGCACAACCCCGCGAGGCCACCCTCGTGCGCCAAGTGCGCGACTACACCGCACAACCCGCCCCCGCGCCGCAGCTCATCATCGCCACGGGCCCCCCCGAAGCCGCCATCCAAAAGGCCATCGACGCCCTAGGAGGCATGGCGCAATTCATCCGCCCCAACGAGCACGTCGTCATCAAGCCCAACATCGGCTGGGACCGCACCCCCCTGCAGGCGGCCAACACCAACCCCATCCTCGTCGCTGCCCTGGTGCGCCTGTGCTTCGCCGCTGGCGCCGCGCGCGTCGTGGTCACCGACAACAGTTGCAACGACCCCGCCCGCTGCTTCACGCGCTCCGGCATCTGGAAGCACGCCGAAGAGGCTGGCGCCGAAGTCATTCTCCCCGCCCCCCATCGCTTTCGCACCATCGACATCGGCGGCGCGGTGCTGGGCAAAATGCCGGTGCTCATGCCCGCCATCTCGGCGCACCGCTTCATCAACGTGCCCATCGCCAAACACCACGGCTTCTCCCACTTCACCGGCGCCATGAAAAATCTCTACGGCGTACTCGGCGGGCGCCGCAACCGACTACACCAGCGCATCGACGAATCCATCGCCGACCTCGCCGACTTCATCCGCCCCACCCTCACCGTCATGGACGCCACCCGCGTGCTCTTCCGCAACGGCCCCCAAGGTGGCGACCTCGCCGATACCCGCGCCGTAGGCCAAGTCATCGCCTCCACCGATCCCGTGGCAGTCGATGCCTACGCCTGCACCCTCGTCGATGTGCCCGCCGACAAGCTCCCCTACCTCGCCTTGGGGATGCAGCGCGGATTGGGCACCGCCGACCTATCGAAAATCATCCAAAAAGAGGTGCGTTGAATTGGCCGAAACACCGCAAAAAACACTGCCGAAATGGCGCCGATGGCGCATGGCCCGCCGCATCTCCCAGGGCTTGTTTCTCGCCCTGTTTCTGCTGCTGATCTTTGCCACCGCTGGCCTCACCGGTGCGGGATTCGACGCCCAAAGCGCCGCGGACATCCCCTGGCCCGTCGAAGCCTTTCTCAACCTCGACCCCTTCATCGCGCTACTCGTCGCCCTCGCCACGGTCACCGTCCCGGCCACTTTGCTGTTCAGCCTCATCGTCCTGGTCATCGCGCTGTTCACCGGACGCTCCTTCTGCGGCTGGGTCTGCCCCATGGGCACCCTCAACCACGCCGTCTCCGAAACGGCTCCGGGGCTCTCCGCCGCCAAAAAAATAAAGGCCAACCAGCCCGCGCGCCCGCGCCACTTCAAATACTTCTTGCTCCTCTTCTCCTTGGGGGCGGCCTTCTTCGGCTCGGCCCTGGGCGGGCTCTTCGATCCCATCTCCTTGGTGACCCGCGGCGTCGCGCTCACGCTGCTGCCCATCTTTAACTTCCTCGCGTCGCTCCTCATCGAAACCACCGCTGGCACCGCCAGCCACACCGCGCAACAGCTCTCCGACAGCGCCCACGACCTCCTGTCGGGCATCGTGGTTCACGCCAACGGGCTGCTGGTCTTGGGCGGCATTTGGCTCACGCTCATCTTCGCGGCCATCCTCTTTGCCAACCGCTATGTCCCCCGGCTCTGGTGCCGCTGGATCTGCCCCTTGGGCGCCTTGCTCGGCCTGGCCGGACGCTTTGGCATCCTCGCCCTGCACAAGGACGAAAGCCGCTGCACCCAGTGCAAACGCTGCGAAAAAATATGCTCGGGAGCGGCCTCCCCCATGCCCGGAAAACCCTGGCTGCGCGCCGAATGCGACCTGTGCCTCAACTGCGTGGCGGTCTGTCCCGAAAACGCGCTGTCGTTTGGCCGGGTACGCGACCGCGCCCATCCGCAACGAGAGGAAGCCCCGCACCCCAACCTGAAGCGCCGCCACGTGTTGACCAGCGCCGCCGCGGGAATGCTGGCCGTCCCTGCGCTGCGCTCCGGCAGCATTACATCGTCCCAGGGACGCCCCCACCCCGACTGCATCCGCCCGCCCGGCGCCATGGCCGAAAATGATTTTCTCGCCCGGTGCATTCGCTGCGGACAGTGCATGAAAATTTGCCCCACCAACGCGCTGCACCCCGCCTTCGACGAAGCCGGACTCGAAGGCCTGTGGTCGCCCGTACTCATTCCCCGTATCGGCGCCTGCGAACCCACCTGCACGCTGTGCACGCAGGTTTGTCCCACCGGGGCCATCAAACGCCTGCACGAAGACGACAAGACCGGGCAAAACGGCAAACAAATGGTCGTCATTGGCACGGCCTTCTTCGACCAGGGGCGCTGCCTACCCTGGGCCATGGGCACGCCCTGCACGGTGTGCGAGGAGTTCTGCCCGCAATCGCCCAAGGCCATCTGGCTCGAAGAAGTCGAGCGCGTCGTCAACGGCAAAACCGTGAAGCTCAAGCTGCCCTATGTCGACCCGTCGCGCTGCAGCGGGTGCGGGGCCTGCGAAAACGCCTGCCCCGTCAACGACCGCGCCGCCATTCGCGTTAGCAGCGCTGGCGAGACGCGCAATCCCAACAATCGCTTGTTGCTGTAAACAATGCGCAATGCCGTGAGGTGAACCGGCCGGTGCCAGTAGCGCGCCCGGTGGCAGGGAGAGAACCGGTGCCGGGAAGAACCGGTGGCTGACCGTTGCAAAAGTGAAGAAGCCATGTTGGGGGGTGAGGCCGCGGGGTTGAACCGCGGCCAGGGGTGGGGGAGGGACCGGTTACTTGCCGTTGACGAGCACGTAGAAGTCGCTGACCTTCAGGCCCGCACCGCCGTTCATGATTTCAAACCCCGCCTGCACGCTCTGCAGGTACATGTTGTTGGTGAGGTCGGAGGTGTTTTTCACCGCATCATTGATGAAATCTTTCAGGTCAAAATTCATGGAGTTGGTGTAAGTGGCGCGCAGATAAGAAATCACGGGCTTGCTCCCGTTGTTACCCACAAATCGATAGAAGAGCTGTCCATTGACGGTCACCGTGCCGTGCGGACATGAGTCGACGCCCGCAGGCGCCTGATTCCTACACTCATAGCTGGGGGAAAGGGGATTGAAACCATCGCGGCGATCCAGCCAAACCATCAAGAAGACATCGGGTTCACCGGTCGTGAAATTGCTGTTGTGGGTGAAATAGACGTCGTAGGTGCTGACGAGTTTGCCCGAAGCAGACAGGGAGTTGGTGCTGAAGCCCGTGCAGAGCTCGTTGATGGCGGAGACTTGGATGGGCATCTGGCTGTTTGGCGTGCCCGTTCCGTCGCCCTGGGCCTTGCCGCGGTACACCGACGGATAGGTTTGCACACCACTGCCGCTGGCATCTTGTCTGTTCATCGTAAAGACATTGCCGCTGCCGCCGATGGTCATTTGCTGCGACCCGTCAGAGGCATTCGGACCCCAGGCATTGGTTTGGACTCGGTAGCCCGTACCGCCAATGGTGATGTCGTAGGACTTAAATCGGTCGGTGACATTCGTATAGGTTTGGCCGGTAATCGTGCCGCCGCTCACGCCACAGGTGGTGGGGGAGCCCGTGTCCTGGCCCGAGCCAGCGTTGGTGGTGATGCCCTGCAGACAGAAATTGTAACTTTGGGCGGCTGCGGCGCCCGGCACCTGCACCATGAGCTGCGCGATGGCTTCGCCCTTGTAATAGGCACCCTGGTTGTTCCAGCACTCGGTGTTGAAGTCGGACCATAGGATGGTCGTGTTGGTGGAACCCACCGGGGCGCACCAGCGGGTGTTGCCGTCCGCAGTTTGAATTTGTACGCGCAGTGGCGGGTTGTTGCTGCTCACCTTCACCGTGATGCCCGTAGACGTAGGCACAACGGAGTTGACCGGTGTATCGGCGCCGGCGTTTTGGTTGAGGTTGATGCCCAGCAGCGCCGAATAGTCGGTTCCCGCTGCCACGCTGCCGTTGATGCACAGATCGTCGCCAGCTTTCACAGCTTCGAAGTTGGCCGGAGTGATGGTCGTGTTGTCGCCCACACCCGCAGTCCAGGCATAGCCGTGGAATTCGCCGAACTCTACAAAGCCGCCCGCCACGACATTGAAACCCTCTACCGGGGTGGAAGGATTGCCGGTATCGACGGTGCCGGTCTCGGTGTCAACGGGGCTGCCCGTGTCAATGGTGCCCGTATCGACGGGGCCGCCGCCCTCCGGGTAAATTTCGTTTAGGCAGAAATTAAAGGAAACCTTGCTCGCCTCGTCGCCGGGGACGAGCAGCATGACCTGCGTAATGGGGGTGATGCCGTCGTAGGCCGCGCCCGTGGTTTCCCAGCACTCGGTGCGCATCTCGCTCCAGGCAACCGAGTTGGCGCCGTTGTTGATGGCGACGCAGTAGTCTTTTCCGCCCGCCGTGACTTGCAACCGAATGGTGGAACCGCCGCTGTTGGAGATGTTTACATAGATGCCCGTCTCAGCACCCGGCGTCCAGGTGAGCGTCGGCGGGTTGTCGCCTTCGGCCTGGTTGACATTTAGGCCCAAAATACCCACGGAGCTATAGCTTTGCGCCAAAGAGCCATTGACACAGAGCTTGTCCTCCAGGCCCGTTACCTGCGAAAAATCATTCGGCGTAATGGTGGCGCCTGTCACTTCGCCGCTGCTGGTCCAGGCATACCCCTTCCAGTCACCGGCGTATACATAACCACCGCGCTTCACGTCGAACATCCCCACGCGGGGCCCCGTGTCGCCGGAATCGTTATTGTTGTTATTATTCGTATTGTTGTTGTTACCGGTGTCATTGCCGGTGTTGTTGTTATTGTTGGTAGTATTATTGCCGGTATCGTTTCCAGTGTTGTTCCCGGTATCGTTTCCCGTGTTGTCCCCGGTGTTATTCCCCGTGTTGTCTCCGGTGTTATTCCCGGTGTTATTCCCCGTGTTGTTCCCGGTATTGTTGACAGTGTTGTTTCCGGTGTTGTCCCAGGGGCTGTCGAGATTGTTGTTGTTGTTGTTGTTGTCGTAATTTGCGTCGTTGTAATTGTTGGTGCCGTCGGTGTTGTTGCCCGGAGATAAGGGGCGAAATGACTCGTTGTCATCGACGCAGGCCACGCCGAACAGGAGGCCTAGAGCCAACAAGGAGACCTGTAAAATTTTTCCTTTTTTGGTGCGCAACATGATCGTCCTTTCTGCTGGCGTTTTATGAAACAAGACCAGCAATATAATTTACAACCTAAATGTAATTCGCTTCATTGCTGGCGTTGTGTCCAAATCCGCTACAAGACATGTTCATTTTGCGCAGGATCACCAAAGAACATCCCTGTCCTCTTGTAACAATCAAGTCTGGCTGGAGAAGCGCCTGCACACGGCCATTTCGCAGGCAGCGGCGTGAAACGCGCGGCGGGGGTGTTACCTACAATCGGGCGTCGAGATATGCCAGCAGTTGGGCCGCGGCCTCGGCCGGGGAGGCGCCATCGGTGCGCAGCCATACGTCTGGTTTGACCGGTGCCTCGTAATCCGCGGAGACGCCCGTAAAGTTGGGGATCTCGCCCTTGTCGGCCTTCTCGTAAAGCCCCGAGGCGTCGCGTCGGCGGCACTCTTCGATTGGGCAATCGACAAACACCTCGCAAAACGCATCCCTTGGCGCCAAGCGGCGGGCAAAGTCGCGCATCTCCTGCCTGGGCGACACCAGCGAACACACGACGACATGACCGGTGCTGGCGAGCAGACGCGCCATCTGGGCGATGCGGCGCACGTTTTCGCGGCGGTCCTTTTCGGAGAAGCCGAGATCCCCGGACAGACCGTGTCGCAGTACGTCGCCGTCCAGGTGGATCACGCGGCGCCCCGCGGCGAATAGCTGTTGCGTCACCTCTCGGGCGATGGTGGTTTTGCCCGCGCGCACCAACCCGGTGAGCCAAACGATGTAGCCCCGGTGTCCGCTCCGCTCCTCGTAAGCCTCCTGGGAGATCGCCGAAAATTCGCGGGTGACGTTGAGCGAGTGCGCCTGGGCCATGAAGTCTTCGCGCTCAGTGCCCGTGCGCGCCGTGGCATAGCGCACCATGCCGGCGGCCACGGTGAGGTTGGTGGCCGGGTCGATTAGGATAAACCCGCCGGTCTCCCGGTTGTTTTTGTAGGGATCCAAAAAGAGCGGCATGGCGGTCTCGATGACCACGCGGCCGATTTCGTTGAGCTCCAGCGTTTGGGCCTCGCGGCGGTGCAGCGTGTTGATGTCGATGGCGTAGCGCAATTCGCGCACATAGCCCTGCACCAGGCGCGTGGTGTGCTGCACGCGATAGGGGGTCGCCGTGTCCAGCTTCTTGGTGTCGTCGAACCAGCACAGGGTCGCCTCAAATTGGTTTTCGATGCGGGGCAGGTTGTTGACGCGCACGATCATCTCGCCGCGGCTGATGTCGATTTCGTCTTCAAGCGTCAGCGTCACGGAGTCGCCAGCGCGCGCCTCGGACAGGTTGCCGTCGAAGGTGACGATGTCTTTAATGCGCGACCTCTTGCGCGAGGGCAGCGCCATGATCTCTTCGCCGCGCCGAACGCCGCCCGAGGCGATGCGCCCTGAGAAGCCGCGAAATTCGTGGTTGGGGCGCAGCACGTATTGCACGGGAAAGCGAAAGTCGATGGTGTTGTGATCGGCGGAGACCACGACGTGTTCGAGGTGATGCATCACGGTGCTGCCCGCGTACCACGGCATGTTTTGCGAGGGTGTGACCACGTTGTCGCCCAGCAAGGCGGAGATGGGCACGAACACCACGTCGGGGATGTCGAGCTTCTTGACGAACTGCGTAAACGCTTGCGAGATCTCCTGAAACACGGCCTCGTCGTAATTCACCAGGTCCATCTTGTTGATGCACACCAAAACATGCGGAATGCCGAGCAGCGACGCGATAAATGCGTGCCGCCGCGACTGGGTGAGCACGCCGTGCCGCGCATCGATGAGGATGATGGCGAGGTTGGCCGTGGACGCGCCGGTGATCATGTTGCGCGTGTACTGCTCGTGCCCGGGGGTGTCGGCGATGATGAACTTGCGCTTGGGCGTGGCGAAGTAGCGATAGGCCACGTCGATGGTGATGCCCTGCTCTCGCTCGGAGCGCAGCCCGTCGGTTAACAGCGCCAGGTTCACGCCCTCTTCACCGCGCAGGCGACTCGATGTCTCCAGGGCTTCCATTTGGTCTTGAAAGATGGCCTTGGAGTCGTACAGCAAGCGCCCGATTAACGTGCTCTTGCCGTCGTCGACGCTGCCCGCCGTGGTGAAGCGCAGCAGCTCTTTGTTTAGATAGGATTCAACGCTGTAGGATTCGGCTTCTGTGTAGCTCATGTCTCTCTCGTTTCGCGCCAAAAGGATTCAGAAATAGCCCACTTTTTTGCGGTCTTCCATGGCCGCCTCGGTGCGCTTGTCGTCGCCGCGCGTGCCGCGTTCAGTGGTGCGGGTGCTGGCCACCTCCAAGATGATGTCGCGGATATTGGCCGCCGGGGATTCCACCGCGCCGGTGCACGTCATGTCGCCGATGGTGCGAAAGCGAACCGTGCGCTCCTGCACCTCTTCGTGCGGGTGACGCTCCATGACATCGCTGGCGGCGTACAAAATGCCGTCGCGTTCAAAGACCGCCCGCTGGTGGCTGAAATAGAGCGCAGGCATGGGGATTTTTTCGAGTTCGATGTACTGCCACACGTCGAGCTCGGTCCAGTTGCTGATGGGGAAAACGCGGAAATGCTCGCCCTTTTTCTTTTGGCCGTTGAACAAATTCCACAATTCGGAGCGCTGATTTTTGGGGTCCCATTGCCCAAAGGCGCTGCGGAATGAAAAGAACCGCTCCTTGGCCCGCGCCTTCTCCTCGTCGCGGCGCGCACCGCCCAAGGCTGCATCGAATTGAAACTCCGCGATGGCGTCGAGCAGCGTGATCGTTTGCAGTCCGTTGCGGCTGGCGCCGATGCCGGTTTCGTCGACGCAGCGCCCCTTGTCGATGGACTCTTGCACCGTGCGCACGATTAAGTTGGCGCCGATCTCTTTCAGGTATTGGTCGCGATACGCGATGGTCTCCGGAAAGTTGTGTCCCGTGTCGATGTGCATGAGCGGAAAGGGGATGTTGCCCGGATAAAACGCCTTGCGCGCCAGGTGGGCCATGCAGATGGAATCCTTGCCGCCCGAAAAGAGCATCATGGGGCGCTCGGCTTGGGCAGCGGCCTCCCGGATGACAAAAATGGCCTCTGATTCTAACTGTTTGAGATGACTCATGGGGTTGCCTCACTTCTTTTTCCGGAGACGGTGGTGGCGCAGAACCGCAACTGAGGATTCGCAGCGCTCCGCCCCACGTCAAACACGCAACGCGCATGTCCCATGCCGGATAACATGAACGGCTGTGCAGTACAAAATATTGGCATTGCGGCCCGGAGCGCACCCCGGCGATGTGGCGGGCGCGGGCTTAGTCTTTGAGCTCTTCGGAGATGTAGGAGAGGATGACGTCGTCGAGGGATTTGTCGCTCAGCATCGCATCGCCGTACTGCCCGTTTTCGTCGGGCATGTCGAAGATGGATTTGGCCCGCGTTGGGGGCGCATCGACAATGTGGTGGATGGACGATACGGCGCTGTCATCGAGAGAAGCCGGCGCCACAGCGATGGCGGACTCTCGGGGCGATGCATCCGCGGGTGCCTCCGACGCAGACGCATCGTCATCGGTGGGCGCGGACGCTTTGGCATCTTCCGGGGCAGCGGGCGTTGTTGCGGCGTTGTCCTTGGGTGTGCGGTAAGTGCGCTCCAGGGTTTTTCCCAGCACCTTCTCAGCCACTTCATCGTGCGCACCGTCGCGCAATTCGACGAACATGGACTTGTGCTGGTCCTTCATGAGCTGGCGGACAATGTCTTCCCAATGGGCGTCATTGAGGTGCTCTTTATAGGACGTTTTTTTAGAGGCGAGGATGGTGCCCTCGGTGAACAGATGCGTGATAATGTGGGGATGATCGCGGCCCGAATCTTCGGTTTGAATGTGAAACAAGTGTCCGCCGTGGCGCACGTTTGTATTGTAACCCAACAGTGGTGAATTGTTCGCTCTGGTTGCCATGGCTTTCTTTCGCTAAAATGAATAACACATTATCAAACAGCATGACCAGACTTCTTTAAACGTGTTATTCTGTCCCGCAAAAATCGCAACGAGCCGCATTTTGTAAGGAGATTTTGTTGAGCGCGAACCATCACAGACCGACCATCGCACTGCTCGTCGACCGCCTCGAAGATTACTACCAAAACACAATTTTGTGGACGGTGGACGAAATCACCGCAGAACATGGCTACAATCTGTTGTGCTTCCTCGGCGGCGTCCTGGACAGCCCCGATCGATTTGCCCGCGAACGCAACGTCATCTTTGATCTCATCAACAAACAAAACGCCGATGGCGTGCTCGTCCTCTCTGGCACCATCGGAAATGAGGTCGGCTCCGAAGTGCTCGCCGAGTTTTGCGAGCGCTACAAAGGCATTCCCATCTCCAGTATCGCCGTCGATCTCAAAGACATCCCCAGCGTCACCACCGACAACCGCACCGGCATGCGCGAAGCCGTCCGCCACCTCATCCGGGCTCACGACAGGCGGCGCATCGCCTTTATCCGCGGCCCCGCTACCAACGATGACGCCCAAGAGCGATACGACGTTTATCTCGAAGAGCTGGCGCAACACGGCATTGCTCCCAATCCCGCCCTGGTCGCAGATGGCGAGTGGGAACCCCAGCTTGCGCGACAAGCCGTCGACACTTTTTTGCAGCACGGCAACTTCGACGCCATCATCTCTGCCAGCGACGCCATGGCTGTGGCGGCCATCGAGCGCCTCACCGAGCTCGGGCACCGCGTGCCCCAGGATGTCGCCGTGGTCAGCTTCGACGACGACGAAGAGGCCCGCCTGTGCGTACCGCCGCTCACCACGGTGCGCCAACCCCTCACCGAGCAAGTCCGCCGCGCCACGCAACTCCTCATCGATCAAATCGAAGGCAGGCCCGTCAGCGACTGCGAAACCGTGCACACCGAGTTGGTCCTGCGCCAGTCTTGCGGTTGCCCCGACACGCAAGTCATCATCGACGACGCCCACAAAGAACACCTCATTGAAGAGTTGACGCAGGCCGAGCGCTCCCAGGCCCGACAACGCCTCCAAGCCGAGCAGTGGGCCCGCATGCTCAGCGACACCGGCGAGGCCTTGCTCACGGGGTTTGACACCGCCTCCTTGGCCCAGGCCCTGCTGCGCCAATTGCCCGGACTCTCCATCCGCAGTTGCTTCTTGTGCCTCTACGAAATCCCAGAGGCCTCACCGAAAATGCCGCCAGCGCGCGCCAAGTTGATGCTGGCCAGCCGCGACAACATCGAGCTCGAAATCCCCAACAACCAACAGTTCTTCGATGCCTGCAACCTGCTGCCCGAGGGCTTCTTTCCGGACCGGCGTTGTTCGCTAATCGTATTGCCCCTCTTCTTCGAACAACAGCAAATGGGCTACGCGATGTTCGAACCCGGCCCCAAAGTGGGCAACATCTACGAAGCGTTGCGCGACCAAATCAGTGCGGCATTGCAAGGCGCCAACCTCATTAAACGCGTCGTACAAACCGAGGAAGAACGCCGCGGCTTGGTGCAATACATTTTGGACGTCACACCAACGATGCACCGCTTGCAGCCCTTACAAGCCACCGCCGAAAGCATTGTCGAGCAACTGCTGCACGTCCTGGTCGACCAACGAGATGACGACCAGTACGACGCCAAGGCGGTCGATGCCTTTTTGGCGATTCACGACGATGAGACCGACCTCACCCTCGTAACGACCTGTGGGCGTTTCAAAGGCAAAGAACACCTCGACAACTCCCCAGCCGATGCGCTCTTGGCCCAACGCATCCAGCGGGTCATGCAGCACGGGCAGATCTGCGAAGAGAACCACGAAGTCATCATCCCGTTGCGCGTCAGCGACGTGCCCCTGGGCGTCATCTATGTCTCGGGGCAGTGCGTCTCCATCTTGCAGCCCGACCTCATCACCTTGCTCACCAACCAAGCCACGGTGGCGCTGCAAAACATCCGCCTCTACGAGATGGCCACCCTCGATCCGCTAACCGGCGTCCACGCGCGGCGTTACTTCGATCGCTGGTTGCTGCGAGAAGTGCGCGCCGCATTTCGCGCCCAATTGCCCATCTCTTTCCTGATGATGGATCTCGACAAATTCAAAGACTTCAACGACCACGGCGGGCACCTCATCGGCGATGCGGCCCTCACCACCATGGGACGTATTCTGCGCAAGGCCATCCGCACCGAAGACATCGTGGGGCGCTACGGCGGCGACGAATTTGGCATCGTATTGCCCAACACCCACGCGAACGGCGCCGAGCTCCTCGCGCAGCGCATCCAAGGCTTGCTCGAAGAAGAGCCCGGCTTTGGCCCCAACGGCGCTTTTCGCTTGCGCGCCAGCATCGGCATCGCCACCCTCGTCCCGCCCCAGATGGGCGCCGAGCAATTGCGCCGCAGCTTCGCACGCCATTACTTCGCCGCGGTGGTCAACGCGCTCATTCAGAACGCCGACGAGAAACTCTACCAATCCAAAAGAGCCGGACGCAACCGCTACACCAGCGGCGAGTCGCTGACATGGCCCCTCCCCAGCCAAACCATCGACGACGACCTCTAAAGCCACGCCGGCGCCTCGTTCCGTCCGCCACATACATTTCTGCTCTATCTACCTGACCTTTTTGCCCAAAGGCGTTTGCAGGCTACCCAGCACCGGCTTCGCCATGCACAATGCTGTTCGGCGCAAGGCAACGCATTGCGAAAACGCAACACGCGAGCGCGACACCAACCACAAACCCGTTGCGAGGAGAAGAACATGCGATACGGATTTTTTGACGACGCAAACAGAGAGTATGTCATCGAACGCCCCGACACCCCCAGGCCCTGGAGCAATTACATCGGCAACATCGTGTACGGCGGCATCGTCACCAACAATGCCGTGGGCTACTCTTTTTACAAATCCGCCAGCCAAGGGCGCATCACGCGGTTTCGCTTCAACACCATCAACAACAACATGACCGGCAAGTTCGTCTACTTGCACGACGCCGAAAACGGCGACTTTTGGTCCAACGCCTGGCAACCCGTCGGGCCGCCGTTAAAAGACTTCGCCTACGAGACGCGCCACGGCACCGGGTACACCGTCATCACCTCCACCTACCGCGGCATCACTTCCCAGGTGACCTACTTCGTCCCCCTCGACGCCATCTACGAAACCTGGAAGGTCGCCATCACCAACACCACCGATCGGCCGCGAAAGATCCGCGCCTTCCCCTTCATCGAGCACGGCTGCAACTGGAACGCCCTCGACGACTGGAACAACCTGCAGTACACGCAGTACATCGTTAAAGCTGAGGTCGTGGACGGCATCCTCGACATGGGCTCCAACGTCAACATGCCGCGCGATCCCGAGCACTTCGAAAACAAAGACCAGGCCCGCCATACCTTCATGGGCATCGCCGGTGCCAAGCCCGCTGGCTTCGACTCCGATCTCGAGCGCTTCATCGGTCCCTACGGCACCTACGGCAAGCCCTCCGCCGTCGCAGCCGGCCAGTGCAGCAACTCCCTGGTGTGCGGCGACAATCCCTGCGGCGCCTTTCAAGTCGACCTCGAATTGGCCCCGGGACAGACCGCTGAGTTCGCCGTGGTGTTCGGCATCGGCGACGCGGGCACCGAGGGCCGCGCTGCGGTCTCCGCCATGGACACCCCGCAAAAAGTCGACGCGGCATTGGCGGCCGTCAAGGCGATGAACCACGCGCGCCTCGACAACCTCGCCGTGAAAACCCCAGACCCCATCTTCAACAGCATGATGAACACCTGGAGCCCCTACAACTGCATGATGACCTTCTACTGGTCGCGCACGGCCTCCATGGTCTACGCCGGAGAGCGCGACGGTCTGGGCTTTCGCGACTCCATGCAAGACATGCTCGGCGCCATGCCCCTAGACACCGACGAAGCCAAAAGCCGGCTGGAGCTCCTGCTCACGGGACAGCTCGCCAACGGCGGCGCCCTCCCGGTGGTCAAGCCCTTTGCGCACCGTCCCGGCCACGAAAAGGAGCCGCCCCACTACCGCGCCGACGACTGCTTGTGGTTCTTCAACGCCATCCCCGAGTACGTCAAAGAGTCCGGCGACATCGGCTTTTACCGCCGCGTCTTCCCCTACGCCGACAAGGGCGAGGCCACGGTATTGGGCCACCTGCGGCGCGCCATCGAATTCAACCTCGAGCGCTCGGGCGCCCACGACTTGCCCTGCGGGCTCTTTGCCGACTGGAACGACTGCCTCAGGCTCGGCGAAGAAGGCGAAAGCGCTTTCGTGGCCTTCCAACTGCGCCTGGCCCTGCGCGAATACCGCGACATCTCCGCCATGTTGGGCGAGGCCGAAGAGTCCGCCTGGGCGGCCGAGAAGCTCGCGTGGTTTGACGGGGTCCTCGAAAAGCACGTGTGGGACGGCGAGTGGTACCTGCGCGCCTATCGCTACGACGGGCTCAAGTTCGGCTCCAAAGAAAACGACGAGGGCAGCATCTTCATGAACGCCCAGGTGTGGGCGGTGTTGAGCGGTCACGCCACCGGAGCGCGGGCCACGCAGGCCATGGACGCCATGGACAAACACCTGAACACCGAGTACGGCGTCATGCTCTGCGCGCCGCCTTATGTGCACGCCGATCCCCAGGTGGCCCTGGCCGTGCTCTTCAACCCCGGCATGAAAGAAAACGCGGGCATCTTCAACCACACCCAGGGCTGGGGCGTCATGGCCCAGGCCATGCTGGGACGCGGCGACAAAGCCTGGGAATACATGCGCAATGTTCTGCCGGGCTTCTACAATGACCGCGCCGAAGTCCGCCAGGTCGAACCCTACGCCGTCTGCCAGAGCACACACGCGCGCTACAGTCCGCGCTTCGGTGCGGGTCGGCTCTCGTGGCTCTCCGGGGCCGCCACCTGGAATTACTTCGCCGCCACGCAATACATCCTCGGCGTGCGCCCCGACTACGACGGGCTGCGCATCGCGCCTTGCCTACCCGCCGACTGGCCCGAGGTTTCCGTGACGCGCACCTTCCGCGGCAAAAACTTCCGCATCACCATTGTCAACGGCCCCACCGGACACACGGTCAAAACCGTAACGATCAATGGCAAATCAGTGGACGGCAACCTCATCCCGGCGGAGATGTTCCAAGACGACAACGACGTACGGGTCGAGCTCGCCTAACGCCTAGCGCGCGACACCTCTTGGGCGACCCCTGCCCTGCCAACAAAATCCCACTTTCCACCGCTGCCTCCACAGGCGTAAAATGGTCTCCTCATCCCAACCAACAGGAGAACATTCATGAATACATCAATGCGCTGGTTGCTCTGCGGTGTCTTGTTAACCCTATGGTGCGCGGCCTGTAGCAGCGACAACGACAGCAATAACGACAGCAACAACGACAACAACGACAGCGACGTTCATCCCGGCTCCGATAACGGCGTTGATACCCACAACGGAGGCGACACCAACGCCGATCCAGGCACAGACGCGAACAGCGACGAGGGCCATGGCAGCGACGCGAACCCCGGCACAACCGACGACACAAACACCGGCGCAGACAGCGACGCCATTATCCCCAACGAATGGGATCTCCCCATCACCGCGCCCGAGAGCAACACCGTCCACTGCGATGGCAGCGAATACTTCGGCTCTGGGCCCGAGGACTTTCCCGACGCCAATTGGCTGTGTTCGTTTTCATACGACGGCGTAAATGGTGTTGTGTTTTCCCGCAACGTCGCCACCGACTGTCTCGTCATCATGGCGCCCATGCCCATCTACGAAAACCGCGGCACCTGGCTCGCCATCGACGGCCAAGTCACCCCGCTCGACAACGCGTCCTACGACATCGGCGGCAACCACCGCAATGACGCGCTTGCGTTTGCGTACGGCGACAAGCACTTTCGCTTCTACCACTCCTCGTTCGGATTCGGCTGGCGGGCCTGCCACCCCATGGACTGCCTCCAAGTCGAAGACGACCAGGGCGCTCTCATCGAAGACGGCTGCACCTGTGAGCGCACCTTGCCGGTGGTCTGCGTCGAAGTCACCCCCGAAGGCACCTGGGATGCCCTCGACGATACATTTGCCCTCTGTTTGGGTGACAGCACCTGCGGCGACATCGCGAACCCCTAACCACAAAACACATCGCGTTCTTGTCGCTCATTGTTGCGGGTGTTACAACGCCGGCGAGGTGACCCATGAGTTCAAAAGCCCCCGATCCCAACCACAAAAACGTCCTGCCTCTGGCCGCCGCGCCCGCTGCCGACAACACAAAAAAACAAACACCGCACCATGCGCGCATGCAGCGCATTCGGCACAAATTCCTGGTGCTCTCCGGCAAAGGCGGCGTGGGCAAGAGCACCGTCGCCGTCAACCTGGCTGCGGCACTGGCCATGAACGGCGCCCGCGTCGGCTTGCTCGACGTCGACCTGCACGGCCCCAGCGTCCCCAAACTGCTGCACCTCGAAGATGCCCGTCCCGTGGTCTCCAGCGAAGGCATGATGCCCATCGAGCGGCGCATGGGCGACGGCACCATCCTCGTGATGTCCGCGGCGTTTTTGCTCCCCAACCGCGACGCTGCGGTCATTTGGCGCGGCCCGCGCAAGTACGCCATGATCCGGCAGTTCTTAAACGACATCGCCTGGGGCGACCTGGACGCGCTGGTGGTGGACGCCCCGCCGGGCACCGGTGACGAACCCCTGGCTGTCGCCGAACTCGTCGACGCCGCCGATGGCGCGGTCATTGTCACCACGCCGCAAGATCTCGCGGTACAAGACGTCCGCCGCTGCATTCACTTTTGCCGGCAATTGCACCTGCCCATCCTGGGCATCGTCGAGAACATGAGCGGCTTCACGTGTCCGGATTGCGGCAAAGTGGTGCGCATCTTCGGTGGAGACGGCGGCCGGAAGTTGGCCGAAGAAGCGGGCGTGCCTTTCTTGGGCGAGGTGCCCATCGACCCCACAGTCGTCACCGACGGCGACCGCGGCACCCCCATCGTCGACGCCCACCCCGAGAGCCTGGCGGCCCAACATTTTGCCCGCATGGCCGCAACCCTGCTACCGCCACAATAGCGTTAAACGCCAAGTCACTCTGCGAACATTATTTTGATGCGGTGTCGGGCAGGGGCATTTTGTCGACGTGGCCGCCGAAATAACGCACGGCCTTGACGGGTTTCATGCGCAGCGTGCGAAAGGCCTCGTAGGCGGTGCGCATGCGCGCAAAGTCATCGGGATGCGACGAGACCAGCGACTCCCCGCGCTCGTAATCATCGGTGAGCGGGTAGAGGCGGTACACCCCGGTGTCGGGTAAGTGATGCAGCTTCCAGCCGTCGTGAATGAACACACGGCGCGCCTCGCAGAGCGGTGTGGCGTTTTGCTCGACATACACCGGGCGCGTCAAAATGGGCGCCTCCGCCACCCAATCGGGCACGCGGCTGACGCTGTGGCTACCCTCGGGCACCGGCAGGCCAAAGGCGTCGAGCAGCGTGGCGAACAGATCGATTAAGCTCACGGATTCGGCGATGCGGCGCGGTGAAATGCCAGGCCCGGCAATCGCCAGGGGAACGCGGATGATCTCCTCCCACAGCTCCTTGCCGTGGGTCCAGCGCCCGTGCTCGCCAAAGGCCTCCCCGTGATCTGCGGAGACGATGTAAAGGATGCGATCGGCGTTGGGCAAGGTGGCCAGGTGTTCGAGTAGCCGGCCGATCTGCGTGTCGGTGTACAGCACCTCGTGGTCGTAGCGATCGCGGCGCGAGTTGCCGAATTTGGTCACGCCCCGGTGTTCGAGATATTCCTTATGGGGGTCCATGTAATGCGCCCACAAAAAGAAACGCCCCGACACATTTTCGGATTTCTTGAGCCACTTGATCGCCTCGCCCGAAACAAAGTGCGAATTGTACGCCGTGTCGGGACTGCTGGTGGGCCCGGTCTGGGTCGAGGGCACCAGTTGCCAGTGCTGAAACCCCTGGTGCCAACCATGGTGTGGCGAAAACAAAAAGTGCGACAAAAAGGCCGCGCAGTTCACGGTCTCGCCGCAGATGTATTCGGCGGCAAAGGTTTCGCGCCCGCTGATGCGCACCTCGTAGGCGTCGTTGCGCAACAGCTCCGAGGGATACTTGCCCGTCATCATGGAGGGGATGGCCTGCCCGGTGTAAGAGCTCAACGCATAGGCGCGCTCGTACACAACGCCATTGGCCACCAAGGCATCGAGATTGGGCGTCAACTGTCGCTCGGTATTTCCCGCAAACCCCGGCGCGTTCCAGCGGAGGCTGTCCACCGTGATGAGCACGACGCTGAGGTCATCGGGAAAGTCGGGCCGAAACGACTCGCGCTTCACCTCCACCTCGCGCTGCTCTGTCTCGCTCTCGGCGGCCTGTTTCTGCAGCAGCGCAATGTCTAGCCCAGCGGTTAGGCAGTCGTTGGCGGGCTCAGGCGCCCCCGGATAGACATCGGGATTGGTGTCGTCGCAGTCCTTGCCGCCCAGCCACCGAGAGTGTCCATCGCCGTCCGCGTCCCCCACTTTTCGCAACACCTTGGCCATCGCGGTACCCAGATCGTCGCGGCGCTCCGCGGTGTCCAACGCGTCGGCATCGCGGGACAAAATCGCGTGGGCCAGCGGGGGTCCCGCAGCGGCCATCCCCAAGGCGAGCAACGAGGCGCTGAGCAAGATCGGCACAGACAAACGGCGCAATCCCAACCACGCAGCCACGGCCACGCCGCCGGCAATGGCCAGTGAAAACAGCGGCGCCAACGCCAGGCCATCCTTTCGAAATAGGCCGATGAAGGCGTAGGGCCCCGTCGCATCGATGCCGCGAAACAGCGGCGGAAGCAGCAGCGAGAGCGCGGCCACCACAACGAACGCAAGCGCCACAACCGGGCGATGCCCAAAGCGCAGCGCCGAAAAGCGTTCGAGTTTTTTTTCGGTTCCGTGCACGAGGCGGCGTCCGAGCAAGAGCCCAATGACGGCCAGGAAGGACAGGGACAACGAGAGGAACAGCGCCGCCAAGCCGCTGTGGTGAAAGGCGGTCATGAAGAACAGCACAATGCGGTAGATGACGGGCAACGACAAAAGGCCCAAGACGCCGACGACAAAGATGCGGGCGCTGAGACGCGGGTGCTGGCGGTGGCGCAAGGCAGCCAAGATGTGCGCCACATCAAATGCAGCCGGGCAAAGGGCAAAGAGCGACAGGAGGCCCAAGGTCACCAGGGGGAGCAAGGGGAGCAAGAGGCCGACCTTGATGCCCAAGGCAACCGCGCGGGTGGTCTCGACCACGAACAGGGATTCCACGACGCCAGCACAGAAAAGCCCCAATGCACTGGCCACCATGGCGCTGAGAATCAGTCTGAACATGGGGCGCTTTTACCACACCCGGCGCAGTTGTCACCGTCCGATGCCCCGCGCGTTCAGGGCGCGTCCCAGATGCTCCCTCCTGCCCCGCTTCATCTCCCTCGTCGACGCGTTTCAAATGCGGCAGGCAGGTGATGAAGCTTTTGGGGCGAAATACGGTTAACCCACCAAGCCAATGCCCGCGAGCCGCAAAACAGAAGTGTTCATTTCGTGACCGCCTGCACAATTTCCTTGCACTGCTGCGAAAAGCGACAACAATAAATGCGTTCCATACAGCGCGTAAAATAAGCCCCCAAACGTCAAATACGGAGGATCACATGAATCGCAAAATTGTCTTTTCGCTGACCGGCGGCACCCTGCTCGTACAATTCATTATCGGGTACCTGCTGACCGTCATTACCTTTGGCATTTATCTCTCTTGGTTTTACGCCAAGCTGGCCCGCCTGTTCGCCGAACACACCTCTGTCAGCACCGACACGGGCGATATCCGCTTTCAATTCACCGGCACCGGGGGCGGCCTGTTCAAAACAGTGCTCGTCGGCACCCTGCTGAGCGGCCTCACCATGGGCATTTACATCCCCTGGTTCCTCGTAAATCTGCTCAAATACTTCACCGACAACACCGCCGCCATCGACCAACAAGGCAATTACTACAGCCTGAAATTCACCGGCACCGGCGGGGGCCTCATCGTCACCTACATCATCGGCGCACTGTTAACTGGCGTCACGCTGGGTGTCTACTTTCCGTGGTTCCTCGTCAGCATCGCCAAATTTGTCGCCAACAACACCGCCGTCATCAGCGATGGCCAGCAAGTTGGCGCGCTCACCTTCATCGGCCTGGGCGACGAGCTGATTCTGCCCTTTGTCGTCGGCTATCTCCTCACCTTGGTCACGCTGGGCATCTACGGTTTTTGGTTCCAGGTCACGATGCTGAAGTTCATGTGCCAAAAGACCGTACTCTCGGTGAACGACAACCAGTTCGGCTTCGACTTTCAAGGCACCGGCGGCGAATACTTTGTCACCGTGCTCGTTGGCAACCTGCTGTCTAGCGTTACGCTGGGCATCTACGGCGCTTGGTTCGCCTGCAAAGTGACGCGCTTCCAAACCGAAAACATCGTCATCTACGGTTAAACGCGCCGCCCGCGCCCGCCCCTCACCTGTCCATCGCCCTTCATTTGGGCGACCCTGCACCCACTTGTTGACTCTCGTTATGCCGCCATTATCATGGGCACATGAAAGAATACTTGCTGGCCTTTACCGCCCTATTGTTTCTCGCGTTGCTGCTGTACCGCCTTATCCGCAGCATTTGGCTCTCGCAGCGGCTCTCCGCAGACACCCACTCCCCTGGCTGTGCCATCCCCGGCGAGCTGCAGGCAAAAGTCGACGCCGCCACCACCCCCGCCCGCGCCCGCGAGCTGCTGCGCGAAATCGAACGCCGCGCCAGCGGTGAACGCGCGAACAAGCGCGCCTGTTATTACGTCGCATCGGCCGAAGTAGCCCGCACGGTGCTCAAGCGCCAAAACGTCGCGGTGCACTTTTACATTCGCGCCCTGCGCAACGACCCCGCCTGCGAGCCCGCCCTCGAACGCCTCATCACTGCGCTGCTCGCCCAAAAGAAAACGCGCTTGCTGGAGCGCCACTGCTGGTCGCTCCTGTCGCGCATGGGCCCCGAACACACGGGCGGTGCTGTCTGGATCAAGTGCTGGACCACGCTGGGCAATCTCTACGCCGCCAACCCGCGCCAACTCGAGCGCAGTGATGCCATCCGCAAAATGCTGAACTTCGCCGTCGCCGAAGACGATGACGAATTCTCAGACAACGACACCTCACGAGACAGCGATTT
Source organism: Myxococcales bacterium (assembly GCA_012522445.1). Lineage (GTDB taxonomy): Bacteria > Myxococcota_A > Polyangia > JAAYKL01 > JAAYKL01 > JAAYKL01. The sequence continues at coordinate 46,670 of JAAYKL010000053.1, forward strand.
GCCAGGTGCCAATTCGCCAGACGACAACCAACAACTAACGACAAACGACTAACGAGGTTGGGTGGCGTGGTAATACGCCGCTTCGCCCACATCGGAAATGCGCACGAGGCCCGCTTGTTGCAAGCGAATGAGGGCATCGGTGGCCTGCGAACGGGTGATGCGCAGCCCCTCGCAGATGTCGTTCAACGTGCAGGGACGGCGCTTCAAAACCTCGAGCACATCTTTGTCGATGTCCAAAAAGTCCTTGGCGGAGCGCCCTGCGCTGTCGGCCTGTCGCGAAACGAATGCGCCGATGGCGTGCGCCTTCTCGCCAAAGATGGCCTTCGCCCGCTCCAGCACTGTTGCGTCGCAGGGCAGAGCGCCCCGCTCGGGGATCGGCGGTCGCACCGGTGTATTGAGATCGATGCGATCCACCCGCAGCGTCTTCACGATTTCGTGCAGCGCCTGCAGTTGCGCCTCTGTGTCGTTGACGCCGGCGATGAGCATGATCTCGAGGCGCACTTCGCCGGGATGCGCGTGGGTGACGTCGCGCAAGCCCTGCACCACGTCCTCGAAGCGGATGTCTGGGTGTGGGCGATTGATGCGGGCAAAAGTTTGTGCGTCCCCCGCGTCTAAGGAGGGTGCCAAAATATCGGCCAGCATCGCGGCCTTCACCACCATCGGGTCGCGCAGCATCACGCCGTTGGTGATCAGCAGCACCGGCGCATCGCTCACCTCTTTGAGCCGGGTGATCAGTGTTTCTAAGCCGGTGTACAGCGTCGGCTCTCCCGAACCCGCCAAGGTGATGACATCCGGGGCCGGTCCCTCTCTCAGGGCCTCCTGAACATCTCGAATGATGTCGTCGATGGGAAAAAAACAAGACGGCGTAACAGTGGTCTCTTCCGTGGGGCCCAACTGGCAATAGATGCAATCGAGCTGACAGGTTTTGTGCGGCACAATGTCGATGCCCAGCGAAAGGCCAAAACGCCTAGACGGAATCGGTCCATAAACTCTCATCGCAAAATCCTCTGTTGTTGCGTGGTGTGGCCCAGAAATTCAGGGCAGCAATTCGTGTTGTTGTATCAGGCGAAGCAACTGCAAGGCCATGTCGTGATGCGTGTGCGGTGCGGGATGCCAGTCCTCGCCAAAGGGCGGGGTTTGGGGAGGCAACACCAGCAGGTAAATGTTTTCGTCTCCCGCAACGAGGCGCTGCTGCCGGATCTCTGCCACATCGGCTTGGATGGCGGTCCAAGCGTTGAGCCCCGGTGGATAGGCGTCGGACATCATGGGCCCCACCGCCAGCACAAACGGCGTTTGGGGATAGTTTTCGCGCAGGGTGGTCAAAAACGCGGTGTACGCCTGTACGAATTCGCGGCGCAACGCCCCGAAGGTTTCGGGGGTGAGGCCCTCGGAATAGTCGTTGGTGCCCAGGTTCACGACGAGCAAATCCGGCGCGAAAGACGCGCTGTCAAAGCGCGGAGAGCTGGGTTCGTCTGGGAGTGTTCGGGCGTAAATGTTGGGGAAGGTAGCGCTGGAATCTCCGCCATAATTGCGTGCCACGCCCCGGCCGGAGTAGGCCACCGCCATGTAATCGGCATCCAGGGCCCGTGCGGTCAATGCGCCCCACGCGGCCGCGGCGTTGGAATGCAGCGTGGTGTGGTGGGCGCGGGTGGGATCGGGCACGGCGCGTTCGTTGCCATAACCGCAGGTGATGGAATCGCCGATGAACTCCAGGCGAACAGCACGCGGAGGCACCGGTAGCAGCGCGCCATCGGCCGAGATGTGCAACCCCAAAAAATGCACCTTGCCGTAGTTTTCGATCCCGCGGTAGCTGCTCTCGTTTCGCTTGACGATTTCGAGGGTGTGCGGCCCCGCAGACAAACCGCGCGCGAGAGAATAGCGCGTTTCGCCGGGGGTGACGCGCAGCAATGTCGGCGGCGCATCGTCGATGATCACGTCGAAGTAATGACCGCTCTGGGGCCCTTCGTCGGCCGTATCAACCCGCAGGAGAACGTCGAGAGCGGCGCCCGTGAACACCGCGCGGATCGACACCGCGGGATACGCAAACGCCGGACCGGGCTGCGCCGTACAATCGACACGTCCCCAATAGCGGATGTGGGGATGCTGTGGCGCCACTGCGCGCAAGCCGTCGGGTGCGGGTTCGCCAAAAGCGCCGTCGGTAGCCGCGCCGTCGATTGTCTCGCCGCCGCTGGCTTCGTCGGTGTCAAAACGACACACACCGCCGCTCGAGACTGCGTCGTTTGCATCGCGCAAACGAGAGGTCGGGCGCCATTGCGGCAGGGCATCGCGGGGTGACAAAGCGTCGGTCTCAGCGGCATCTCCAACGATGACCGTGCGCACCACCGCCGCTTCGGATGGCGGGCGTTGGGTGCCTTGGGGATGACAGGATGCGCACGCCAACAGCAGGAGCGCGCCGAAAAAATACACCGTTGTTTGCCAATACATTTTCAATCCAAGTAGGCCATCGTGCGGATGATGGCGCGAATGCGGTTGCGCGTTTCGGGATCGGGATCGATGAAGCGCAATCCCATGCCGGATTCGGAGGTGGCACTGCCGGGGTCGATCCAGATCACTTCGGCGGCCACACACACCGGAACGCCGCCCGGGGAGTCAAAACGCAACTCGATGACCGTCCCCGCAGACAATGGGTTGGCGGTCACCAAGAAAATGCCCATCTCGGACAAATTGCTCGAACGGGAGAACAAGTAGGTGTCGTCGTGGGAGTAATTGACATTGAGTTGGATGGCGTGGCGAATTTCTCTACGGCGCTCCGCACCGCGCAAATCTTCTCCAAACAGCTTGGTTTTTTCTCGTGTCATGTCGCTCTTTTCTGCGGATGTAGGCTCCGCGCATTGTAGCGCAGCGCTGCGGCAAAAGAAGATACTTTCTTGGGTGTTTCACTTCTCCGCGCCAAATGAACGGCTATGCTTGCTGCGGCAAACACCGCCAACACAGCGAGAAAAGCGATCCGATGCCGCGTGACCATTCTGCGCTTGCCGTCGATTTTCATCGACAAGCCCCGGCGAATTGCATAAGAAGCCGCTTTCCGAACGGGCGCCAAACTGCGGGCGCCGCGTGAATATCCCGCAAGCCACATAACGCCAAAACGCGCTTGCACATCATAGTCAGCAAAGAAGGACACGAAACATGAGCATTAATAGAGTTAGAAACATCGGCATTGCAGCGCACATCGACGCAGGCAAAACCACCTGCACCGAGCGCATTCTGTTTTATACAGGCACCACGCGCAAAATGGGAGAGACCCACGACGGCGCCGCCACCATGGACTTCATGAAGCAGGAACAAGAGCGCGGCATCACCATCGCCTCGGCGGCCATTTCGGCGCAGTGGAAAGACCACTCCATCAACATCATCGATACGCCGGGCCACGTAGACTTCACCATTGAGGTCGAGCGATCCATGCGCGTCCTCGACAGCATCGTCGCGGTCTTTTGCGGCGTGGGCGGCGTCGAGGCGCAAAGCGAAACAGTCTGGGGGCAAGCCGACCGCTACAAAGTGCCGCGCTTTGCCTTCATCAACAAAATGGACCGGCAAGGCGCCGACTTCCCGGATGTCGTGCGCCAGCTCGACGAGGTCCTCGAAGCCAACCCCGTGGCGTACCAACTGCCCATTGGCGCAGAAGAGAACCTCTCCGGCGTCATAGATCTGGTGACGATGAAGGCCATCCTCTTTCCGAATGGCAACGAGCAAATCGCCGACATCCCCGCCGACATGCTGGAGATGGCCCAGGAATACCACAACGCGCTGATCGAAAAGCTCGGTGAATTCGACGACGAGATCGCCGAGTGCTACCTCGAGGAAAAAGAGCCGTCGATAGATGCCATCCGCCGTGCCACCCGCGACTGCGTAGTCCGCAACTTGTTGACCCCCTGCTTTTGCGGTTCGGCCTACCGCAACATCGGCGTGCAGCCCCTGCTCGACGCCATCGTGGAATACATGCCCAGCCCCCTCGACAAAGGCCCCGTGGTGGGCATCAACGAGGAGAACCCCGACAAACAGCACGTGCGCTATCCCGACAAAAACGAACCGTTTTGCGGCCTCGCGTTCAAAATCATCAACGATCCTTACGTGGGACAACAAACGTTTCTGCGCACCTACTCGGGCGTGCTCAAGGCCGGCGAACAGGTCTACAACGCCACCACCGGAAAGCGCGAACGCATCAGCCGCATCTTGCGCATCAAGGCCAAGGACCGCATCGAGATCCCCGAAGTCGGCCCCGGCGACATCGTGGCGCTCATCGGCCTCAAGGACACCTTCACCGGACACACCCTGTGCACCCGCGAAAACCCGCTCCTGCTCGAATCGGTGGTCATCCCCGAGCCGGTCATCAGCGTCGCGGTCAACGTCGACAGCCGCAAAGAAGTCGAAAAAATGCACCAGGCCCTGCGCAAGCTCTCCCTCGAAGACCCATCGTTCACCGTGCGCACCGTCGAGCGGACCAACGAGACCATCATCGCGGGCATGGGCGAGCTGCACCTCGAAGTCATTGTCGATCGCCTGAAGACCGAATTCGGATTGCAGGCCACGGTGGGCAAGCCAACGGTCGAATACAAGGAGACCATCACGCAGGAATTTCGCCACTCCGTACGCCACGTCAAACAAACCGGCGGCAAGGGTCAATACGCGCACGTCATCATGCGCCTGGAGCCCAACCCGGGCCAAGGCTTTGAGTTTGTCAACGCCGTGGTGGGCGGCACCATCCCCGCCGAGTACATCCCGGCGTGCCGCAAGGGTGTCGAGGACATGCTCGAAACGGGCGTGCTGGCCGACTACAATGTCGTGGACGTCAAGGTCACCCTCATCGAGGGCTCTTTCCACGCCGTGGACTCTTCGGAGATGGCCTTCCGCATCTGCTCGCGCCAGTGCTTTAAAGAGGCCTTCCTCAAGGCCCGCCCGCAGCTCCTCGAGCCCATCATGAAGGTCGACATCGCCACCCCCGACGATTACATCGGCGACCTGGTGGGCGACCTCTCCCGGCGACGCGGCAAGGTGCACAACATGCGCCGCTACCGCAAGGGATCGCAAAAGATCGAAGCCGAAGCCCCCCTCATGGAGCTGTTCGGCTACGCCACGACCGTGCGCTCCCTCTCTTCGGGGCGGGCTAGCTACTCCATGGAGATGAACGACTTCCAACCCCTGCCCGAAGCCATGATGACCGCCGTACTCGAAGAGGCGCGCAAGCGCATGGCCGAAGACTGAGCTTCTATCTTCGATTTCGTTTGAGATGTCGCCCGGGGCTTCGGCTCAGTACGTGAAGCTCGACCCACCGATGAATTCGCGCAACAGCGAGGTCTGCGGGATGTCGCCCGGCAAGATGGTGACGAACATGTTTAAAAACATGCGCAGCCGGTAGGCCTCGGCGTATGCGGGATCCGAACGCGGTACCTCCATCAGGTAGCGCTCGGCGAAGATCTTCAGCACGCAAAATTCATACAGCAACGACGTGTCAAAGATTACGTCGGCGGACTCCTGAAACGGAAAGATGTGGTTGGCTTCGCCGCGGCGCACCGAGGGCCACGAGTGAATGGTCTCGGCCGCCGAATAACCGCGGTAGTGGCGGTCGCGCACGAGGCGGCGGATGAGCCGGATGTCAGAGGTGTTGAGGCGGTTGTGCTCGTCGATGGCCAGGGGATTCATGGCGTTGATGTAGATGCGAAATTTTTCGGTGGGCGGGATGTCCGGGGTCAGCGCGTCGTTCAAACCGTGGATGCCCTCGATGATCAACACTTCGTTGGCGCCCAGCGAGATGGGAATCCACCGGTCCTTGGACGCGCGGGTGCCGGAGGGGAAATCGTACACCGGGGTCAACACCTCCTTACCCGCCAAGATGTCGACCAGGTCGCGGTTGAGCAGCGGCAAGTCGATGGCCTCCAGGGCTTCGTAGTCCCGTTCGCCGTTTTGATCGAGCGGCGTGGCCACCCGGTTGACGTAGTAGTTGTCCAGCGAGAGCGACCGCGGGAAAATGCCGAGCACCTTGAGCTGAATGGACAGGCGCTTGGCGAAGGTGGTCTTGCCCGCCGAAGAGGGGCCGGCGATGAAGACCAGCCGACACCCGTTGCGCGCGGCAATGCAGTCGGCAATTTGCGAGATCTTTTTTTCGTGGTGCCCCTCGGAAACCTTGATGACGTCGTGGACATCGCTGGTAACCGCCGCGGCATTGAGTTCGGAAACGTGCGAGATGCCCAGCTTGCGGCTCCAGCCAATCGACTCTTTGTGCGTCTTGTACAAGTTGGGCTGCGCGCCGGCGTTCCACGTAACATCGGGTCCAGAGTGCTTGGGGAACTGCAGCACAAAGGCATCTTCTTCGAGGGCAAACAGGCGAAACCTCGAGAAGAACCCCGTGTGGGGCGCCACCGGGCTGGTGCACAGATCGACGAAGTCGCCCAGCGAGACAATCGAGACATGCGAGCTCGACCAGCCGGTCAGCAGCCGACGCTTGGGGTCTTCGTCGGTGCGGGCGAAAATGCGCCGCGCCTCTTCGACGGGAATGCGCGAATACAAAAAGGGCACGCGCTGCGCCACCAACGCCTGCATGCCCTCGGAGAGCTTCGCCAAAAACGCATCGTCAACCGCGATGCCGGACACCTTGAAAAAATATCCCTCGGAGATCGATTGGCCGATTTGAATGCGCGTACCGGGAAACAGGCGGTACAGCACTTCGTACATCATCATGGTCACGTGACGCCGGTACAAGCGCACACCGTGGCGCGAGTCGACGTGCACCGGCACGATTTCTCCCGAGCGCACAATTTTGGCCTGCAACGAGACCACGCGGTTGTTGACCGTGGCCGCGATGACCTGTGCGTCCTCGGAGTCGGGATAGCGCTCCATTAGCTCTTGGACGGTCATGCCGCGCTTCACGCTGAGGGTTTGGCCGCGATAGCGAATGTCTGCGGGCTCTTCGGCAATGCTGTATCTGTCAGTGGATTCGGAATTCATATCGTTACGCCTTTCGCTTTGGCACCGTCGCCATAGGTTTCGTTACTCTACTTTTCTCTAAGGCTTCGGGCAAATTGTGGGGCAAGACGCGGGAAACATCCCGGGCAATGGGCGATGGGCTACGGTGAGGTCGGCAGCAGTCGTGTGAGCGAGAGGTGTTGCTTTGCCGCTGCGGCGAAGAGCGCGTCGGCGTCGGCGACATCGGAGATATCAACGGTGGGAAAGACGCCCAGCACCGGCACGTCACCCCAACGCGAAATGGCGTCGGCGTTGCCCAGGGGGATGTCACTCGTCCCGTTGAGCACCACCCCGGCGATGGGGATGCCGCGCTGGCGGGCCGCTTCGATGGTCAACAATGTGTCGTTGATGACGCCCAGTCGGTTGGGCGCCACGATGAGCAATTCAAAGCCCGTTTGCGCGATGAAGTCGCCGTACAGCAGCGCGTCGCTGAGGGGCACCAACAGACCGCCGGCGCCCTCGGCGAAATAGATCGCAGCGTCGTCCACCGCGTTTTGCACAAAGGCATGCAAGTGCGCCGCGTCGATGGTCTCGCCCTCCATGGCGGCGGCCAGGTGTGGCGACACCGGGGCCTCAAACGCATAACAGCACGCCTGCTGCCAGGGCTGATCGCACCGGGCAGCGCGCAACAGGGCCAGGGCATCCGAGGGACGCAACACACCGTTGATGCGCGGCACACCGCTCTCCACGGGCTTGGCCACCCCCACGGAGAAGCCCTGTAGAACCAAGGCGCGCACCAGCGCTCGCGTCACCGCGGTCTTGCCCACATCGGTGCCCGTGCCGGTCACAAAAAACCTGCGGGTCAGTTTACGAGTCATGGGGTGTCATCCTCTCGGGGTCGATTGGGGGCATCGCCCGATGGAGGCACGCATGCGGAGAGGGCGGACAAGAGGGCGTCGATGTGCGCGGTCTCGTGTGCCGCAGTGATGGTGATGCGCAGGCGAGACGTGCCCTCGGGGACCGTGGGCGGGCGCACCGCTTGCACGAAGATGCCGCGTTCCCAAAGGGCCTGGGAGACGCGCAACGCCGCCTGGGCCGATCCGATGACCAGCGGCTGAATGGGTGAGGTGGAGGGAATCAGGGGCAGCCCCAGGTTGGCGGCGCGCTCGCAAAAGACGGCGATGTTGGACTGCAGACGCTGGCGCAACGCATCGCCTTGCCGCACGATATCCCAGCCTCTCAGCAGGCCCGCACTCAAAAAAGCCGGCGCTGCGGTGGTGAACAAAAAGCTCCGCGCGCGAGAGCGAATGATCGCGACGGCCAACGAAGAGGTCGCCACCATGGCACCGCACAGCCCCCAGGCCTTGCCAAACGTGCTCACGTGCACCGCCACGGACTTTGCGAGCGCCTCGCGATGCGCCAAGCCCCGCCCTTCCGGTCCCATGATGCCGACGCTGTGCGCCTCGTCGAGGTAGAGCTGCGCGCCGTGTTGCTCCGCCAATGCGCAGAGCGCGCCCAGGGGTGTTTCATCGCCGTCCATGCTGAACACCGCATCGGTGACGATGAGCCGGACGCCGTCGCGCACGGTGTGGGTGGCGAGCAGCTCGGCCAGGTGCTGCAAATCATTGTGGCGAAAGATCACCACTTGCGCGCGGGACAAACGGCAGCCGTCGATGATGCTGGCGTGCACCCGCTCATCGGAGAAGATGATGTCGCCCGGCGCCGTGAGGGCCGAAATGGCGCCCACGTTGGCTTGGTAACCCGAGGGAAACGACAGGGCGGCGGGATAGCCCATCCACTGGGCCCACGCGGCTTCGAACTGCGCATGCAGCTCGGTGTGTCCGCTGATCAAACGAGAGGCCCCGGTGCCAGCGCCGTACTGCTCCATGGCGCGACACATGGCCTCGGCGATTTGGGGGTGGTTGGCCAAGCCGAGGTAGTCGTTCGAGCAAAAGTGCAGGCGCTCCCCGTCGCGGGTCAAAAATGTTTCGGCGGTGGGCCCCAGGGAAACGCGCAGTTTGCGGTCGAGGTTTTGGGCCTCCAGCGCTTGGTATCGCCGGTCCCAAATGCCCCCCGATGGCGTGCGATCCGACGTCAACGATTGGCCTCGTCTGAGATGCGCGCCACTTCCATCATTAAGCCCTGCATTGAGCGCTGCAGGAGATCGGTGGCGGGCACGTCTTGGGGCGAAAATTCAAATTGCCCGCGCCGCCAAGAAAAGAGCAGGCGCGCGAGCGAGAGCTGCGATGTGGCGGGCGCCATGCCGTCGACTTCAATGACCAGCGGGCGGCCGTCGCGCACAAACATGCGCCCCAACGCGTCGTCACCCAAAAAGGTGAGCACCCCGGTTTTGCGCTCGAGCTCTAAGAGCGTGAGCACCGTGGGCAGCGTTACGTGTTCCATGTCCCCGCGCAGGGCCTTGCTGTTTTTGGCCGTCTGGTGCCGCGTGCTGCGGACCAGCAAGCGCTCGATGCGCGCGCGCAACTCCTGCGGCGCATAGGGCTTCGCGATGTAGTCGTCGACGCCGAGCTGGTAGCCCAGCAGACGATCTTTTTCGCTGTTCAGCGACGTTTGAAAGATGACCAGCGTTTGGGAGAGCGAGGAGCGGGCGCGCAGCGTGCGCAAGAAGTTCCAGCCGTCCATTTTGGGCATCTGGACATCGGTGAAGACAATGTCGGGCGGGTGGCGCAGACAAAAGGCCAGCCCCTTCAACCCGTCTTCGGCGGTGGCGACATCGTGTCCCATCTCGCGAAAGATAGCGGCGGCGCGCTCGCGCTGCAGGGCGTCGTCATCGACCACCAGCACCTGTCGTTTTTGAAACGCCATCGGCGCCCGCTCAACGGATGCCGCCTCTTCCAATGTCAAACGAGCGATGCACGCCTCGATGCGCTCCATTCCCGCGCGGGGCATATCGCGAAACACGACGGCCATGCCCGTGGGAATGTGCGGGGAGTCGCCTTGGTTGTGCACCCGGGCCACCTGGCCGATGCAGCTCACCTCGTCGTCCGTTCCCGGCAGCACGAGCTTCACCGCCACCATGGCGTTGAGGGGCAGCAAATGGCTCGTCTTGATGTAAATGCCGCCCTTGGAAATGTTGTCGGTGTATGCGGTCACCAACTTGTCGAGGGTGTTGTACGTGACGCGAAACACCGCCTGCACGCGCCGGTCTTCTCGCCGGTTGGCATCACGCATCGCCGGGCCGTCTTTTGATGGTTTGTCCATAAATGCCGCCGTCTCTCACCGCCGCATCCACGGCGTCGCGACTACATATTGTCACGAATGTAAGAAATTGCGTTGCGAAAAATGGCCAGACCGTCGCCCTCTTCGGGGCGCTCTTCGCGCGTCCAACGCGGGTGGTGGGTGCGGTGCAGGAAGCCTTCGGGGTGGGGCATCATGCCGAACAAACGGCCCGTGGCGTCGCACAGAGCCGCCATGCCCAACGCGCTGCCGTCGGGATTGTGCGGGTGCGTATCGGCGACGTCGCCCGTGAGCGGGTGCGCGTACAGAAGGGGCGCCAGGTGCTGCTGTTGCAGTTGCGACAATACGTCTTCCGGAGCGATGAGACGCCCTGCGACGTGGCGCACGGGCAGCTCCAATTGATCGATGTCACGCGTGAAAACGCAGGGGCTCTCCGGATCGGCCTTGAGGGTCACCCAGCGGTCTTCGAAGCGCCCCGAGAGATTTGTGGCGAGCGCGACCTGTGGCGTGCCGAGCGGATCGCCCAGCGCCGGCAAGAGGCCCAGCTTCACCATGAGTTGAAAGCCGTTGCCGATGCCGAGCATCAATCCACCGCGTGCCGCAAACGCCTGCAGTTGCTCGAAGAGCGATTGCCCGTTGACCTGCGTGTGTCGCAGCCGGATAGCCGTGGCATGCGCCGCGCCCAAATCGTCGCCGTCGAGAAAGCCGCCGGGCAGCACCAACAACTGCCCCGCATCCAGCGAGGCCTTTCCCGATGCCAAGTCCCACAAGAAGACGGTTTGCACTTCATCGGCCCCGGCCAATTGACAGGCGTGGGCGGTTTCCATTTCACTGCTGATGCCGTTTCCGGTCAGCACAATGCAGCGAACGAGGGACATCAGTTCACCTCCTGAAAGAGCAATGGCGTGCGCCAGGCGCGTTTCAATTCTGCGATGTCGGCATCGATGAGCACCTCGCCATCAAGGCCGCGCATGACGACTTGGCGCGCTTCGGTTACCAGGCCAACGCGGGTGGCATAGGGCTTCATGAGGGTCTCGAATGCCGCGGCAGACGCCGGAGAGACCGTCACCAGCAGGCGCCCGGGGGTCTCGGCATAGAGCAGCTCTTCGCAGCAGGAGATGCCTTCGGCCGGTACATCAGCCAGGTTCACCGACAACCCCAAGTCGCCCGCAAAGGCTGTCTCGGCAACCGCCACCGCCAGCCCGCCGTCCGATAAGTCGTGGCAGGAGGCCACCAGGCGCGATTTGATGGCGCGGTGCAGCCAAACATAGGACTCGTAAGTGCCTTCGGGATCGCGCAGGCGGGGCACCTGGCCGCCCTTCCGGCCCAGCATAGAGAAGTACTGCGTGGCCCCCATGTCGCAATGCGTCGTCCCCACGATGTACACCAAGTCGCCCGCTTGCTTGGCGTCCATCGTCACGGCAACGCGCACGTCGTCGAGTTGCCCCACCGCTGACACCAGCAGCGTGGGCGGAATGGAGATGCGGGTGTCGCCGATGGCGTAGTCGTTTTTCATGCTGTCCTTACCGGACACCAGCGGCATGCGGTAGGTGATGCAGACATCTTTGAGGGCCTTGGCCGAGCGCACGAGCTGGGCCAGTTTGTAATCGCCATCGGGGTTGGTGGGGCTCTTCACCGGATCGCACCAGCAGAAGTTGTCGAGGGCCGCCACCCGAGTGGGATCGGCGCCCACGCACACCAAGTTGCGCATGGCTTCATCCACCGCGCAGGCGGTCATGTGGTAGGTGTCGATGTCGGAGTAGGTCGGGCAGATACCGTGGGACACCGCCACGCCGCGCATGGAGTCGAGCAGGGGGCGCATCACGGCAGCATCGGAGGGGCCATCATCGTGAGCGCCGCAGAGCGGTTTGACCACGGAGCCCCCCAGCACCTCGTGGTCGTATTGGCGCACCCAGTACTCTTTGGAGCAGATGTCGAGGCGGCCGAGCATGCGCAGCAGCACTTCATCGGGGGGCGCATCGGTGCGGGCGTCGACCGGGGATTCGTCGGACGGGGTCCAGTTCGCTTCCAGCTCCATTTGGGGCACGCCGTTGTGGAGAAAGTCCATATCGAACAGCGCCACGGGGCGGCCTTCGTAATGCAGCTCTAGGTACGGTCCTTCGGTGTATTCGCCGAGATCCGTCGCCTCCACCGCCATCTCCTTGGCCAGCGACAAAAAACGCGGCAGGTGCTCGGGGGGCACGGCAGCGGTCATGCGCTCTTGGGCCTCGGAGACAAAAATTTCCCAGGGGTGCAAGCCGGGGTACTTCAGCGGTGCCAGAGCCAAGTCGATGCACGCCCCGCCCGAGTCTTCGGCCATCTCGCCGACGGAGGAGGCCAGGCCACCCGCGCCATTATCGGTCAAGCAACTCATGAGCCCTTCGTCGCGGGCCTTGAGCAGGAAATCGACCATGCGTTTTTGCGTAATGGGATCGCCGATTTGTACCGTCGTGGCCGGGGAGCCCTCGTGCAATTCTTCGGAGGAAAACGTCGCCCCGTGAATCCCGTCTTTGCCGATGCGCCCTCCCACCATCAGGACGCGGTCGCCAGCGTTGGCCTTTTTTTCGTGGCCGGGTTTGTCGTTGATGACAGCGGGCATCAACCCACCGGCGCCGCAAAAGACCAAGGGCTTGCCCAAGAAGCGCTCGTCGAAGACCAGCGAGCCGTTGACGGTTGGTGCGCCGCTCTTGCCGCCGCCGTGTTCCACGCCCGCCCGCACCCCTTCCAGCACGCGCCGCGGGTGCAACAATCGCGGGGGGAGTTCTTGGTCGTAAAACGGATCGGCCAAGCAAAACACGTTGGTGTTGCAAAACAAGTGCGCGCCCTGTCCGGTCCCCAGCGCGTCTCTGTTGACACCGACCACGCCGGTCATGGCCCCGCCATACGGGTCGAGGGCCGACGGTGAGTTGTGGGTTTCGGCCTTGAACACCAGGTTCCAGTCGTCGGTAAACTTCCACACGCCCGCGTTGTCTTGAAACACCGACAAGCAGTAGTCCTCGCTGCCCAGCCGCGTGCGCACTTGGTGGGTCGTCTCTTTCACGTAGGACTTGTAAATGGAGTCGATAATCTCGGGCTCGGGCTGGTCGCTATTTTCTTTGTAAGCGATGCGGGCGTTGAAGATTTTGTGCTTGCAGTGCTCCGACCAGGTTTGCGCGAACACCTCTACCTCGACGTCGGTGGGTTGGGGCGTCAAGCCCTTGGCCGCACGTATTTCCTGCACATCGATGCGGCGATAAAATGCGCGAATGGCCTGCATCTCCGGGAGGGAGAGGGCCAGCATCATGTCCCGGCTGAGCTGGAGCAAGTCGTCGTCGGAGACCTCGAGGTCGATGGTGCGCACCTGGGGCTCAGCGTTGTCGGTCACCCGCGGCACCTCGGTGGGCAGCCCCAAGGCGGCGTCGAAGTCGGCGGCGCTGACGATGCGGTGGCGTTGGATCAAATCGTTGCACAACAGCTCGTCGGTTAGGCGGTCCACCTGCGCGCGTTCGAGATTTGCCGCAATGAGGTATTGCCGGGCGGCGAACCAGGCGCCATCCGCGGGGAAGCGATCTCCCAGCACCAGGCGCGCGCATTCGGTGGCGGTGCGACCGGCGTTGTCGGTCACTCCGGGGCGAAATCCCACTTCTACAATCCAGTCAAAATCACTCGCAAGGGGAGCGTCTACCGACCAACGCTGCGCCACGGGATCGGCAAACTCACGGGCCAGGGCTTCCAGGTCGTCCCGGGGCAACTCCGCATCTGTGCTGTAAACATCGATGCAGCGAATTTTTTCGATGGGGCATCCCAAGCGTTCGCGGATGTCGGACGCTACGCGTTGGCCATCTGCGTCGGTAAACTCTTGTTTTAGTTGGATTTCAATGCGGTGCGTCATGGCATTCTCCTACGGTAAATCACGAGGGGGCATACCATATGGCAGCCTTCTGGAAAAGCGCTTGCATCAAGCGGTGCAAAAAAACTGTGGTGGAAAATGTGCGGATGAAGAAATCCGCAATGGCGGGCTATTCTTGCGATTCCATCTCTTTTAACCCCGCTTCGAGGGCTTCGATGGCGCGCTTCAATTCGGGCATATAATCGGTCGGCAGGTACACCCCTTTTTTGGTGGGACGCCACTCGCCGCTCTGCTCGTCCATGTAGTAAATTCTGAGGTCGATATTTGTTTTGCGTTTGTACGCTTTAATGCTGGCGCGAACGATTTCGGTCGCCCCTTTTTCAAATTCCGCCACCACTTTTTCGTTATCATCGGCCATGTTGTCCTCCAATGGTCGGTCGCGTCACGACCTGGCTATCGATTCGACTTGTAGAGAATGAATCGGCGAGAATTTTAGCAATAATGAATATCTAACACAATACAAATATACGATTCGTATTGTTAGACAACCCACTCGTTGTTAGGCGGCCTGCTCGTCTTTTTTGTCGCCCCTCTTTTGCGGCGATCCTTTTTCAATGCTCTCGGACGCGAACAGCAATTGGCGGATTTCGGTGGCAACCGCGGGATTGGCCTGCAAAAACTCGATGGCGTTGTCTCGCCCATTGCCCAGCCGCGTCTCGCCATAACTCAGCCAAGCGCCGGATTTGGCGAGGACCCCCGCCTCCACCCCCCAGTCGACGAGCTCGGCCTCGGGCACCACGCCGCGCCCGTAAATGATGTCGAATTCGGCGATGCGAAACGGCGGCGCCATTTTGTTTTTGATCACCCGGACCCGCGTGCGCGAACCCACGGGCTCGTCGAAATCCTTCTTTTTAATTTGGCCGATTTTTCGAATATCGATGCGCACCGAGGCAAAGAACTTCAGGGCATTGCCGCCGGTCGTGGTCTCTGGGCTCCCAAAAGTGACGCCGATTTTTTGGCGGATTTGGTTGATAAAAATGAGCGTGGACTGCGTTTTGGAAGCCGCGCCCGTGAGCATGCGCATGGCCTGGGACATCATCCGCGCCTGCGTGCCCACATGGAAATCTCCCACTTCTCCCTCCAACTCGGCCTTGGGCACCAGCGCCGCCACGGAGTCGATGACCACCAAATCAACGGCCTCCGACATCACCAGCGCGTGGGCGATGGCCAGGGCCTGCTCGCCGTGATCGGGTTGCGCCACCAGCAATTGGTCGACGTTGACCCCGAGCTTCTCGGCATAGGCGACGTCCAGCGCGTGCTCCGCGTCCACAAAGGCGCAGGTGCCGCCCATCTTTTGCACCTCGGCGATGGCGTGCAGCGTCAGCGTCGTCTTTCCCGATGACTCGGGGCCGTAAATTTCGATCAGACGCCCGCGGGGATAACCGCCGATGCCCAACGCGCGATCAATGGCGAGAGACCCCGAAGGAAACGACGGAATGTCCCGACCGCTGGGGCGTTCCCCCAAGCACATAACCGTGTTGCGGCCAAACTTCTTATCGATGCTCGCAATCACTCCCTGAATTTTTTTCAACGCTTCCTTGCCCGACATACATGCCCCTTTCTGTGGTGCGCCAGCGGCGCGTTTTGGCGACCTAAAGCTGGTTGCGATCCAGCGTGCGATACCCAATGGCCTCCGCGACGTGCGCCGTGGCGACTTGTTCGCTGCCGTCGAGGTCGGCGATGGTGCGGGAGACCTTTAAAATGCGCGCATAGGCGCGTGCCGACAGCCCCAGGCGCTCAATGGCTTTTTCGAGCAGCGTGCGGGTGGTGTTGTCCAGGGCGCAATGCTGTTGGATCAGCCGCAGGTTCATCTGCCCGTTGACGCGAATTCCCGTGCCGGAGAAGCGTTCTTTTTGCACCTCTCGCGCCGCCACCACCCGCTCCCGGATCACCTCCGACGACTCGGAGGTGCGCGAGCGCGTCAGCTCCTGCACTTTCACGGCGGGCACATCGACGTGCAGGTCGATGCGGTCCAACAAGGGCCCCGAAATGCGACCGCGGTAGCGCTCCACCTGCCCTTGCCCGCAGACACAGGCGCGCTCCGGCGACCCGTGATAACCGCAGGGACAGGGGTTCATGCTGGCCACCAAGCTGAAATTGGCGGGAAACTCCGTTTGTCCGCTGGCGCGGGAGATGACGATGCTGCCTTCCTCTAGGGGTTCGCGGAGCACCTCAAGCACGTGTCGCTTGAACTCCGGCAGCTCGTCGAGAAACAAAATGCCGTTGTGCGCCAACGACACCTCGCCCGGACGCGGCGGGTTGGATCCCCCGACGAGGCCCGCATCCGAGACCGTGTGGTGGGGCGATCGAAATGGGCGCGCGGTGACCAGCGGGCGCGCGTGGCTGGTGAGCCCGAGCACCGAATGCGCCGCCGACACCTCGAGCATTTCTTCGAAGGACAGGGGCGGCAAAATGGTGGACAAGCGACGCGCCAACATCGTTTTGCCGGAGCCGGGCGGCCCGATCATGATGACGTTGTGTGCACCAGCGGCCGCGACTTCGAGGGCACGGCGCGCGTTTTCCTGTCCCTTTACCTCGTTCATGTCGATGTCGGTATTGGCGACGGTCTGGGACATCTCTGTAACGGGGTGCGCGCACAACTGCTTCTCGCCGGTCAAGTGCAACAGGGCGTCGGAGAGCGATGACACCGGCAGCACGGAGACCTCCGCGATGACAGCGGCCTCGCCAGCGTTGTCGGACGGCAATATGAGGTGGCGGACCTTTTGTTCGCGCGCCATTAGTACATAGGGCAAGGCGCCTGGCACCGCACAGCAGCGCCCGTCGAGCCCCAGTTCCCCCACCACCATGTATTGGGCCAATCGCTGGGCGTCCACCAGCCCCACACCCGCCAACACACCGAGGGCGATGGCCAGGTCAAAGGCCGAGCCGTTTTTCTTTACGTCGGCTGGCGCCAAGTTCACCGTGACCCGGCGCGGCGGCAGATCGTAACCGCAGTTTTTTAACGCGGCGAGCACCCGCACCTTTGATTCGCAGACCGCGCCTTCGGGCAAACCCACGATGGTAAAAGCCGGCAGCCCCATGGCGAGATCGACCTCGACCTGCACGGGCATGGCGCGAACCCCTGTCAGTGCTCCACACAAAACCTTGGCGTGCATTGGCCTTACCTCCTGCAACAATGCGGCGTGCTGCCCCCCCACGCCGACCGACAGAGCAAGAGCCGTGCCATGACCCAAAGGCCTGTAAAACAGCGGTTTTAGCGTTTGAAGAGACCGGTGAAGAGAACGGAAAAGCCCGAAAGGCCACTCCGATGGCCACCCCCATTGGCCGCTAAAAGCGTAAATTTGGCGATACGAATAAAGCCCAGCGCTCGCTTGCGCTGCCAAACCCTTTCGCATACTATCCGCCGCAATGAAAAACGGTATATATACATATATGGCCCGCCTTTTTCTCCCTGTGTCGCTCGCCGCGATTTTTTGCATCGCCGGGGGATGCGTCCCCGACACCGGCGGCGTCGATCCACCCAACGATCAACTGATCTTCCCGGTGGCCCTGGCCACCACCCGCGACGCCACACACCTACTGGTGGTCAACTCCAACTACGACCTCCGCTACAACAGCGGCACCTTGCTGATGCTGTCGCTCGCCGCCCTGGACGGCGCGGGAGACACCACCGCCGACGACGAGCGCATCACCTTTGACGAGGCCTCCGGCGTCTTCACCGTTCCGGACGCGCTATCAAAGTTCTGCACCGGCGACCGGCAAACCGACGCTTGTACCCTCGACGCATCGCGCGCCGCGCTCCCCGAAGAAACCATACGTCTGGGGGCCTACGCCAGCGATCTACAGATGACCGCGGACCAGCGCTGGGCCCTCATCCCGGTGCGTGGAGATCGCGCCATCATGGTGGTGGAGGTCGACGAGCACGGCGACGACAAGCTGTACTGCGGCGACCAAAAGTCCGCCTGTGACGCCGCCCACCGCGTGCGCAGCAACAGCCGCGTAAACCTGCCCATCGAGCCCCTCTCCGTCGCGGCGCTCGACTACCCCATCCCCGCTTCCCCCGACGCCGCTAGCGACGACCCCAAGACCATCGAAACCTTTGGCTTCGCCACCCATCTGGCGGGCGGTGAGGTCTCCCTGTTCTCCATCGCCACAACGGAACCCGGCCAAGAGCCCGTTATCAACGCCGAGCTCATCTCGGTCATCGGCGGTGTCATCGACGGCGCCAGCGGCATCGCCACCAATCCCCTCAACCGCGACATTTATGTCGTCGGGCGGCGCGACCCCAACCCCCACGTCGCCGTCCTGCGCGTCCTGGCCGACCTCTCATCGGGCGGCAGCTACCGCAACAACCCCTGGTTCTCGCAGGCCGCCACCATCCCAGTGGCCTCGCAAATCTACGGCGGCACCGAGGCGCGCTCCATCGCGGTCTCCCCCAAGGGCGACGAAGCGTTTTTTGTAACGCACCAACCGCCTGCCCTCATCAAGGTCAACCTCGAGACCTACGAAACCATCGACATGACCACGGTGTGCCCCCAGCCCACCCGCGTCAAAACATGGATCGACCGCGGCGCCTCCGACGACCCCGACGACGACGTCCTCTACGCCTTTGTGCTCTGCTTCCTCACGCAGCAAATGCACATCGTCCGCACCGACGTCATGATGAACACCGTGCGCCTCACTGGACAAGGGCCGCAGGACATCGCCTTCGACCCAGTGCGCAAACTGGCCTATGTCGCCAACTTCCGCGACTCCACCATCACCCCCTACCAGGCGTATCCGCCGTTCAATCAAATTCGCATCAAGAGCGCCAAGGACCCCGAAGATGTCCGGTGGCTCCAGTTCGGCAGTTCCCAAAGCGCGAAGGAGAAATAACGCCGTGCGAAGCGCAACCCCGAACATCCTCTGGTTTTGCCTCGCGGCCCTGCTGCTGTGCGCCTGCGACGACGACGTCCCCGACGCCGTCATCCCGCAATTCAACCAACCGCAGGCCGTGGCCCTGGTTTGTTTCGACGAGAAAGACGGCCCCCAACCCATTGAAAAGTGCAGCAACACGGCGCGCACCAGCGCCGAGACCTACGCCTTTGTCACCCAGACGGTGCTCGGCGAAGTGGCCGTGGTCAACCTCAACACCTATCGCATCGTCGACAAGGAATCGCGCATTCCCTACAACAGCTTTGTGCCGGTGGGTGGCCTACCCGTCGACATCGCGGTCTCTGCCGATGGCCGGACCGCCTACACCGTCAACGTCGAAACCCACGACATCTCCATTATCGACACCGCCGCGGCCATCGCCGAAAAAGGCCTCAACGCGGCGCGCTCGCTGTACATCGGCGGACCGGGGCACCAAATCCTCATCGCCACGGATGCCCCCCTGTCGCCCGACGCCCTAGGAGAGCCCATCTCCGATCGCTTCGCCTTCGTCACACAGCCCACCATGGGGCGCGTGGCGGTGGTCAACCTCAAGCCCTTCGAAGCCCCCAACCCCGACGGCGACCTCATCGAGGTGCCCATGGGGGTCATCGCGTGGCTCCGCCTGGACGCCGGCACCCTGGCCGACACCCCCGTCACCGACACGCGCCCGCAAGGCATCGGCCCACGCACCATCGTCGAATCGCACAACACAGGCACGCTGTACATCGGCGGCATGAACGGCGGCTTTCCCAAAAAGAGCGACGGCAGTTACATCATTGAGCTCCACCGCAACGCCTTCATCGACCGCGCCCAGCGCGCCTACCTCGCACACGGCGAACCCACGGCCCTCGACGCCGACGAATTCGCCATCCGCCGCATCGACTTAAACGGATACACCATCTCCCAGTTCGACATCGAGCCGTCTTTGGAGCGCTGGCTGTACGCCATTGAAAACGAATCTGGCGGCGTCATCGTCGTCGACCTGACCAGCGGCGAGCTCCTCGACATCAACCGCTGGGACCCCACCGCCCAGAGCCCCTACAGCCTAAAGTTGCCCGGTCGGGCAAAGCAGTTGAAGCTCTTCCGCTTCGACGAACCCTTGGCCACCGACGAGCTCCCAGGGCCCATCACCTTCAACGGCACCTTCGCCGCCGTGGCCACCACCCAGGCCGCGGTCTACGTCATCGACGCCGAAGACAACTTCGCCGCGCACCTGCCCGATTTCGAATCCATGCCCCACTCCCTGCGCTACGGAAACGACTGGTACAGCAAGGGCAAGGACAACACCTGGACGCCCCTTTATCCCCAGGTGGCCACCAAACCGCGCCTATATGGCGACGACACCACCATCTCCCTCAGCGAACCCCTGTTCTCCGATATCGCGCTAGCGCCAGGCGCCGGAGGCGACACCGACGCTGTGACCGACGGCTGTGACGCGCATCCCGAGGGCTTTCGCCTGCGCGACTTCGAGGAATCCCAGGGCGTTTATTTTCGCTGTGACCGCCGCCTGTCGCGCACCGAAGAGTGGGTGTTCACGTACCAAGGCGATCTCGGCGTCAGCGGGGTGGGCACCATGCAGCGCGCCAAGGGCCTCGAAGACGCCTTCTCCGACGAGACCAAAAACTTTTGCGCGACGGGCGTCTTGGGTCCCGACGCGAAAGACACCATCTGGGACATCCCCGCAGACATCCTCGCGGGCTTCCCTTACGCCGAGACCTACCGCGGGTATCCCGGCGACATCATCGAGGTGACGTCGACGCCAGCCCCGGTGAGCGCAAAGACCGACTGCACCGCATACACCTCTGCAGACCACAAGAAGTGGTACCGCGTCGCCGAGATCATCGACGGGCAAACCCTGCGCCTCGCTCCCCTAGAAGGCGATGCCTACGCCCCGCTGCCCACCTTCGACTGCTTCGGACAGGCCTTCACCTACCGCGTCCGCGCCGCCAATTCCTGGGTGGCCCGCGGCACCTCGACGGGCACCCTCAAGCGCGGTTCCCTGCAAAACGGCCAATGCGTTCCGTGGATCGGCGAGACCGCTGACGAAGACATCCCGCAGCGCCACTGCCGCGTCTTCGAAGCGCCGCCGCGCGACGACGCCGAAAACAACACCGCCGCCGATGACGCCCACACCTTCGAAAATCCCTATTTTCGCCTGCGCATGCCCGAAATCTCACTCAAGGGCGACAGCGAAAGAGATGACTACGACAACCTCTTCATCCGCATGATGGTGGCCAACGCCTTTACGCCGCTGCGCGCCACGGTCGGCACCCACATCACGGACATCGCCCTCGCCCCCAACAACGACGTGCTCTTCGTCGACCAGTCCGCCAACGGCCTTGTCATTTTCGACATGCTCGGCACGTTTTCAATCCGCGACGAACCCATCAAATAATTTTGCATTTCCTTAAGAGAGACCCCGCTTGTCGGCGCAGGCCATGAGCGCGGGCGAAAAGGCACCACTCAAGATGTGCGCGCCTTCGAGAGTATCTCGCCCATCTTCGGTTTTGAGCACCAAGGGCGGCATGACGTCGAGGCATTCGCTGTTGCCGTGACGGGCTTGCAGCAGCACCCAGGCGGCGGGTTCGTCTTTGCGTGGGTACACAAAGCACATGCGGGTGGCGTGCAGGTGTTGGTGGTGCAGCGCCGCCATTAAATCGGCGAGCCTCCGCGCCGGAAAGATAATGCAGAAACGCCCCTTGCCCGGCTGCAGCAATCGCGACGCTGTGGCCACGACATCGCCGAGGGTGACCGCGATCTCGTGACGCGCGATGCGGCGTTCTTCGAGGGCGGGCAGACGCCCCGAATCCGCGGGCCAAAAGGGCGGGTTGGAGACCACCAAATCGAAACGCTTGGGCGAGAGTTCCGGGTGCGGTTGGCGCATGTCGCCGTGGATCAACGCGAGCTTGTCGCCGAAGCCGTTGCGCTGCGCGTTTTGCGCACACAGTTGGGCCAGGCGCGCCTGGAGTTCTATGGCCACCACATGGCGCACCGCGTCCGTCGCCAACAATCCGATGCCCACGGCGCCGCTGCCCGCGCCCAAATCGGCACACTGCAAAAAGCGGCCGGATTGCGACGCGAACCAAATCAGCAGTGGCGTGTCCACCGAAAAGCGATAGCCGCTCTTGGGCTGGTGCAGCAAGACCCGCCCTTTGAAGAGCGCGTCTTCGGTGGTGTCGTGTTGCGGTGTTGCGATATCGGTGTTCATAAATCCCCGCCAGCGCTCTGCGGACGCCAAAGGATGCGACCAGTATAAAAAAAAACACCGTGCGGCGATAGAAGCGAAACACGTCGGCACACGCCCGGACATTTCCAGTGCTCCTTACAGTACGCATCCGGCATTTGACCTGCCCCATGCGGCGTGTTAATTTTGCCCATCTATTTTGCCGCGATGAAGGAGAACCCCATGCGCATCGTTGACAACCCAGAAGCCGCCCGACGATTGGCCCGAGCC
>JAAYKL010000054.1 GCA_012522445.1 Myxococcales bacterium
AGCCAAAGAGAAGCCAAGATGAGCCCGGAGAACCGTCGTCGCATTACCAATCCTTTGCCCCCGGCGGCACGCCCACGGCGCGCATGCGCGCTTTGTTGCGCGTCAGGTCGTCGTCTTGTTGTTCCAGCGCGTCGAGCATCTGCAGGGCCTCTTCCATCTCCTGGGCGCTGGGGTCGCGCGGCTCCGGCGGCGGGGCATTGTCGTCATCGCCGTCATCTTCCCGGTCGTCTTGCGCGCCGTCATCCGAGTCGTTGTCGTCCGCATCATCATCGGCGTCGTCTTCGTCGCCGTCATCGGAATCCGTGTCCGCGCCGTCGTCTTGTTTGTCGCCGTCGTCGCCGTCATCCGAATCTTTGTTTTTGTCGTCCGCGTCGTCTTCGTCGCCGTCATCGGAGTCATTAGAAGGGTCCTGGTCGTCCTTCGGTTCGCCGTCTTGATCGTTGTCGGCGTCGTCCTTTTGCGCGTCCTGCTCTTCTTTCTTTTGGCGGGCCAGCTCGAGGTTCCAGGCCACGTCGCGATCGCCGGGCGCCTGCAGCAAACTCTGCTGGTAGTGGCGGATGGCCTCGGCGAAATCGTTGCGCCGAAAGAACGCGTCGCCCAAATTGCGCTCGGCGCGGGCGCGGACCTGCGGCGAAGCCCCGGCATCCACCGCCAGCTTCAGCGCTTGCATGGCCGTGTCCAACTGCTCGTCTCCCATGCGCGACGCCGCCAAACCGCGGTTCAAATGCACCTCGCCGCGGCTGGGCAGCTTGGCCGCCGCTTCGTCGTACAGGGCCAAAGCCTCGCCGTTTTCGCCCGCCGCCAGCTTCACATTGCCGTTTTTCACCTGGCGGTTTTCGGAGGTGAACCAGGGCTTGGCAGCGGCGGTGTGGGCAAACAAAAACGCCGCGCCCACCAGCCACAACAGCAGCGGGCGGCGCATCACAACGCGTTGTATCATTTGGCACGCCTCCTTCCGTCGGGGAGCAAAAAAGCGAGCAGCATCAACAGGGTCGCCGGAATCAGGAACCACTGAAAGACCTCTTCATACACAGTAATTTGCCGCGCGTCGATCTCGGCCTGCTGCATGTTGCGGATGGCCGTTATCACGTCGCGCATGCCGGACAAATCGCTTTGGGAGCGAAAATAACGGCCGCCGGTCGTCGCGGCGATTTGGCGCAGCACGTCTTCGTTTTCGGGGCTGAGGGACGTGGTGACGTAATTGCCCTCGGCGTCTTTCAAGTACCCCACCGCCTGTTCGCCGTCCACGTGCCGTGGGATCAACTCCGGCGTGTCGGTGCCGATGCCCACCGTGAACACCACCACCCCGGCCTGCTGCGCGGCCTTGGCCGCCTCCAGCGGTGCCCCCTCGTGATCTTCGCCGTCGGTGATGAGCAAGATGACCTGGGAGCGCGCCGGTCCCTGCACCGCGCCCGCCGGTAAGCGCTGGGCGTTTTGCAGCAGTTGGAGCCCCGCCTGCAAGGCCTTGCCGATAGCGGTACCGCCCACGGGCATGTCGTAGGGCCCTAAGTTGCGCCAAAAGGTCGTGGCCGCCGCGTAGTCGGTGGTTAAGGGATAGTGCATGGTGTCGCCGGCAAAGGCCACCAACCCCACGCGATCGCCGGTCAACTGTTGCATGAAGTCGGCCAACTCCAACTTGGCCCGCGCCAAGCGGTTGGGGCGCACGTCCTGGGCCAGCATGGACTTCGAGAAGTCGAGGGCCACCACGATGTCGATGCCGCGCTTCTTCATCATTTGAATGCGCCCGCCGTACTGGGGCCGGGACAACGCCATCACCGCCAGGGCCAAACCCAGGACGAGGCAGATTCCCTTGGCCGCCCGCCAATAGGGCGAAGGGCGCACCAGTTGTTGTTCGACCAAGGGCGCATCGCCCAGGCGCTTGAGCTGCCTGCGGCGCAACCAGATGCCCGCGAAGAGCAACGCCGCCGCCAACAGGGGAATCACCTGCAAGTAGAGCAGATTCGGTTCGGCAAATCTCATGGCACCCTCCGGGCGATCACCAGCACCAGCAACAGGTCAACGGCGATGAGCAGCAGGGCCAGCAGGAGGTATTTCCCCATGGCCTCGGCGTAGGTCGCCCCTTTGTCCTCGATGCGCGACTTCTCGAGTGCGTTCAAAATTTTGTGAAAGGAGGAGGCGAGCTCCCGCTTATCGGTGGCGCGAAAATAGGCGCCGCCGGTCTCCTCGGCCATCTGCACGAGCAGCGCCGGGTTGATGGCGTGGCCCTTGTCGTTTTGCCCCACCAAAATCGTGTAGATGTGCACCTCCAAGGTCTTGGCGAAGTTGGTCGCTTGCTCCGGTGAGATGTTGCCCGCGTTGGAGGCGCCGTCGGTCAGCAAGATGATCGCCTTGCTCTTGGCGTCGGACTTGCGCAACCGGTTGAGCGACACCCCGACGGCGTTGCCGATGGCCGTGGCCTTGTCGGAGATCACCCCCAGCGACAGATCGGCGATCATGCTGGAGAGCACGCTGTAGTCGAGGGTGAGCGGGCAAAGCGTGTAGGCGTTTTCGCCGAAGATCACCGCGCCGATGCGGTCGTTTTTGCGCCGCGAAATGAAGTCGAGCATCACCTCCTTGGCCGCCTCTAAGCGGTTGGGATTGATGTCGACCTCGGCCATGGAGCCGGACATGTCGAGGGTGAGCACCAGGTCGACGCCCTCGGTGTCGGTCTCGACGCGCTCGTGCATGTTTTGCGGACGCGCCAGGGCGAGAAAGAGGAGCGCCACCGCCAGGGTGCGAAAGCCCGTGCTCACAGCGGGGATGTAGGTGCGAAAGCCCCGGGGCATCTGCGCCATGCTGCCGGTGAGGGGGTGCACCACGCGTCCGTCGCGCCGTCGTTTGCGCACAGCGCGGTACAGCATGAGGGGGATGACGAGCCAGCCCAGCAAAAACAAGGGGTGGCGCAGCGCGAGTCCCGAGGTGTCGGAGAGCCATGGGGGCAGCAGCCACAGGGCGGCGGCGCACCACACCAACAGGGAGATCCACACCGGTTCCAGCACCGCGGCAAAACGCTTACGCATGGTCACCTCCCGTGGCAGGCCCCCCGGTGGGCGCATTTGCATTGTCGGCGGGCGGCGCATTTGCAGGAGCCGAAGGCGGCGCGTTGGCGGCACTGGGAGGCGGCGCATTCACCGGACCCGACGGCGGCGGGGGCGGCTCCGGGGTGGTGGCGTGCACCAAGCGAACGGCCTGGTCCAACAGCTCTTTCGAGGCGTCTACCTGGGGCACCATGCGGGCAAACTTTACCAAGTCGGTTTCTTCGAGCAACTGCGCGATGTCGGTGCGGTGTTCGAGGGACAGCGCACAGCGCACCAGGGCCGTCCGCAGCTCTGTCGTCGACATTTCCAGGGCCTCCATGCCGTAGCGGTTGCCCAAGTACTCGCGAAAGGCCTCCGAGAGCGCGAGGTGGTACGCCTTGTGCGCCCCCTCGGACAAGTAAGAAGACGCGGCCAGGGCCGCCAGTTTCTCGAGGGCGATCTCCTCGGCGGGGCGCGGCGGTGGCGGCGGCGGGGCGGGCTTGGGACGGCGAGCGGCCCACAGTCGACGGATGAGCAGCGTCAACAACACGACGACCGCGGCGATGGCCAGGGCCAGCAACACGTACAGCAGGGTGTAGTCGTCTTCGAGGACCACCTCCCCCGGCGCCTCGTCCAACTTGAGCTCGGGGTTGGTCGCCGCGCCGATCACGCTTTGAATTTGCACCGAGAGGGACTGGGTCAGCACCTCGGAGATGTTGCCCGCGGCGTTCACCACGGTGAGCTTTTGCGGCGGCACGACAAAATCGCCCACGTCGAAACCCACCAGGACAATTTCGAACACCTGCTGCACCTTGCCCTTGGGCGCGGCGCTCTCCTCGGTGTTGTTGCTGGCTATTTCCAGGCCGCGAAAGCGCAGGGCCGACGGCAGCAAGACGCGGTCGTCTTTGTCGCGCACCGCTGTGATGCGAAAGGAGATGGGGTCGCCGATGGCCACGGTGGTTGGCGAGAGGGAGGCGGTGATCTCCGGCATCTCGTCGGCGGGGATCTCGTCGCGCAGCGCCGCCTTGTCCGCAGCCGGGGCGGCGTGGGTATCGGTGTCGCGGACGGTGTCCGTGTCCGGAGTCGCCGTGTCCGGAGCAGCCGTGTCCGGAGCAGCCGTATCTGGAGCTGCCGACACCAGCGCTGGCAGGCCGAGACCGAGGCACAAAAGAACGATGAACACACGTTGCCGCATCACATCCTCATGGCGCGGCGGGCGCGCAGTTTGAAAAAGTTGACCAAGGGCGACATGTCGGGGTCGGCGGTGGACAGGTTGATGAAGTCGATGCGGTTGCGGCGAAAGAGCTGCTCGCGCTGTGCCTTTTCGCGGGCCCGTTCGCGCGCAAAGGCACAGCGGAAGCGCCGCGAAGAGGTGTCGACCAGGGCGGTGGTCCCGGTTTCGGGATCCACCATGGGCACCAGGCCGATGTCGGGCAGCGCCACTTCGGCTGGATCGTAGAGGCAGATGGGGATGAGGTCGTGGCGACGGGAGGCGAGCCTGAGAGCCGTGTCGTAGCCCGTGTCCTGGAAGTCGGAGATGAGCACCGCCACCGCGCGGCGCTTGATGACGTGGCCCAAATAATCGAGGCCCGCCGACAGCCGGGTACCGCG
Organism: Myxococcales bacterium; assembly: GCA_012522445.1. GTDB lineage: Bacteria > Myxococcota_A > Polyangia > JAAYKL01 > JAAYKL01 > JAAYKL01. The sequence goes on from JAAYKL010000054.1 coordinate 4,629, forward strand.
GCCGTCCGGCGCGAAGCGCAGAATTTCGGAGACGAGGCGCAGCACGTGTTTGCGTCCCTTTTGGGGTGGCACAAAGCGCTCGACGCGATCCGAAAACAAAATCAGGCCCACGCGGTCGCTGTTGCGGATGGCCGAAAACGCGAAGATGGCCGCCAGCTTGGCCGCCAGGCGCGCCTTCGTTTGTCGCACGGTGCCGAAATTCCCCGAGCTCGAAACGTCGACCAACAGCATGACGGTCATCTCGCGCTCTTCGGCGAATACTTTGATGTAGGGCTCGTTCATGCGCGCCGACACATTCCAGTCGATGCTGCGCACGTCGTCGCCCAGTTGGTACTGCCGCACCTCGTCAAAGGCCATGCCCCGGCCCTTGAAGACCGAGTAATACTGCCCGGCGAGCTGCTCGTTCACCAGCGTCCGGGTGACGATCTCAATTTTGCGAATCTCTCGAAACAACTCCGCGTGTTCCATGCAGCGCTCCTACCAAAGTGTCGACCAAGGACTACCAGGGGCCATCGGGACCCCCATCAGGGCACTTCGACGGCGTCGAAGATGCGGCGCACGATGTCCTCGCTCGTCACCTCTTCGGCCTCGGCTTCGTAGGTCACCGCCACGCGATGGCGCAGCACGTCGGGGCCGATGGACTTGATGTCCTCGGGGGTCACGTAGCCGCGGTGGCGCAAAAAGGCGTGGGCGCGCGCTGCCTGGGCCAAGGCGATGGAGGCGCGGGGCGAGGCGCCGTATTCGATGAAGCGGGCGATATCGGCCAGGCCGCTCTTGTCGGGCTCGCGCGTCGCAAAGACGATATCGACGATGTACTCTTTGATTTTTTCGTCCATGTAGATTTCGTTCACCACCTTGCGCGCATCCAAAATTTTGTCGGTGTTGGTGACGGGGTTGACGCTGGGCACCACGCCGCTGGACATGCGGTCCATGATGGCGCGCTCCTCGTCGCGGGTGGGGAAATCGACGCGAATTTTTAACATGAAGCGATCGACCTGGGCCTCGGGCAGGGGATAGGTGCCCTCCTGCTCGATAGGGTTTTGCGTCGCCATGACGATGAAGGGCGACGGCAGGGCGAAGGTTTCGTCGCCAATGGTCACTTGTTGTTCCTGCATGGCTTCGAGCAGGGCCGACTGCACCTTGGCGGGGGCCCGGTTGATCTCGTCGGCCAAGACAAAGTTGGCGAAGATCGGGCCTTTTTTGGCCGAAAAGACCGCGGCCTGTTGGTTGTAAATCACCGTGCCCACGAGGTCGGCGGGCAGCAGGTCGGGCGTGAACTGAACGCGCTGAAACTGGGCCGAGATCACGCGGCACAGGGTGTTGACGGTTAGGGTTTTGGCCAACCCCGGCACGCCTTCGAGGAGCACGTGGCCGCCGGTGAGCATGCCGATCATCACCCGCTCGATCATGGCCTGCTGGCCGATGATGACCTTGCCCACCTCGTGGTTGATCTCGTCGATGAAAGCACTCTCGGCTTTGACCATTTCGTTTAGCGCTCTGACATCATGACTCATGGTTCCCTCACATTGCTGGGTTGTGGGCGAAGTTCACCGCGGCCTGCGCCGGAACTCGGTGGCTTCGCTGTGCCTGTCAACTGGTGAAAACCGCCGAGGGCAGAGATTATTCCCCGCAGGAATCCTTCGGCAAGACAACGGCAGGGGTGCTCAAGAGAGCACGTCGTCGATGCGCGCCAGGATGCCGTCCTCGATGGGTTTTTTAAAAATTTTGCCCATCATGCCCAGCGTAATGTCGATGGAGACGTCGCTGTCGCCGATTTTGAGTTCGCCGTTTTTCACGGTGGAACCCTTCAGGTGGCAGATGTCGCCGGACCAAGAGGAGACGATGCCGAATTTTTGGCTCAGCTCAGCGGCGAGTTTGTCGAGGCGTTGCCGCAGTTCGTCGACGGGGAGGTTGTGCGGTCTTTCAATGTGGATATCTGACATAGACAAAGTCCTTTCTATGGGCCGTGAAACGGCTGCGCGTTATTCGCCGCTTTGTACACCAGAGTCGCCGCGCACCAAAGCGCATTTCGATGCTGTCTTCAAGGCGTCGTCGATGGCCTTGGCGACCGCCGGATTGCTGCGCGTGCGCACCTGTCCGAGCACCTTCCGCGCCTTGGGGGTGCCCAACTGGGCCAGGGCCAACGCCGCCTGGGACGCCGCGAGCTGCTCCTTGGCCACCGCCAGGGGTTCGGCGCCGCGCTCCAGCAACGCGCCCATGGCCTGCACCGCTGCATCCAATTGTTCGCACCGCGCCGCCAGCACCAGCGCCGCCGCACCGCGGAGCTCTAAACTTTCGTCGCCGTCGTTCAAGAGCGCCACCAGCGCCTCGCCGACGGACGCATCAGGTACATGTTTCGCCACCGCCAAGGCCGCCTCGCGCACCGCTCGGGATGGGTCTTGCAGGGCCAGCACCGCAAACCGCGCGCCCTCCGCGGCAAAATGCGCGACAAAGGGCACCGCGAGATGGCGCACCTCGGGCCAGGGATCATCGCGCAAGATCGCTTTGAGCGTCGCCTCCGCTGCGCGTCCCTGGGCGGCGGGCAAGGCCGACAGCGCGGCGATGCGCAACGCGGGCTGGGGGGCTTTGAGATGCGGCAATACAGCGGACGACAACTCCAATTCGCGGTCGCGCGACATCAGCGGTCCCAAACCGCGCAGCGCCATCTCCTGTACGTGGGCGTCTTCGTGGGCCGCACCGGAGCGCAACACCGACAAGGCCGCATCGCCCGCCAAGGCCGCCAGCCGCATCGCCCGATAGGCGTCGTCGAATTGGGTCGCCTGCGCGTAAATGGTTTCGATGTGGGCCGCGGCCTGTGCGCGGGTCGCCTCCTGCCGCACGGCGAGGTACAGCAAGTCCCAGGTGCGGTGGCTGTAGGGCGGGGTCACGGCTTCGTCGACGGCCGCCAACAAGCGCTGCGCGCGCTGCGGATCGCGTTGTAGGGCTTGGAGCGCCAGGTTGCGCACCGCCACGCGCCGTTTCGCAGGCAAAGCGCCCACGTGCTGCAAGAGCGCGGCAAAGGGGGCCTCTCCATCGAGCTGGGCGAGCACCTGGAGCGCTCCCTCGGCGACGCGCCACTTCTTGGCGGTGGCCAGGGTGTTTAGGGCGTGCACCGCTGCGGGCACAATGCGGCGCAATCCCGCCAGCGCCGGTTGCGAGATGGCCGGGTCTTTGACCAAGGCCGCCTGGGCCAACATCTCGACCCCCGACGAGGGCGCGCGATCCGCCAGCAGGCGAATGGCACGGCGCTGTCCGCTGCGGTTCAAGTCGGAGAACACGCGGCGAATGGGGGCGTAAATCTCGGCGCCGTAATCGGCGAGCAGGGCCGCGGCGGACTCACCGGCGTCCACGTCTCCCAACATGGCGGCCAGGCGCGACAGCAAATCGGGGCTATCGAGATCGGTGACGAGCTGCAGGGTTAAGAGCGCTGCGGGCAAGGCCTTGCGACCCATCGGGGCGGGGACCTCTTCCATCACCAGGGACAGACAGCGCGCTTGCAACGGCGCGGGAAACGCGAACTCCCACGTGCCCGACGATGCCCCCGCGGGGAAGCGCAATCGAAAGCGCTCGGACTCGCTCAGCAGCAGCACCGATGTGGGCGCTGGGTGCACCGCGCGCGCGTCGCCGGATTGCGGCATGCCCACCGTCACGCGCACCGCCGCAATGCCCCAGTGGGCCGCCCGGTTTTGCACCGTGACAAACTCGCCGCCGCCATCCCCCCAGGCCGGCACCCACCCCGTGAGCTGCTGGGCGTCGAGCAGACCCGAAGGCTGGGTGTGCAGCATCGGCATCTCGCCATCTCCGGGAGAACTGGACACTGCCCGGGGCACCAAGAACATCGGCGCGCCCGCGCTTGTTTTGTCGGCCGTGTCGCCGGCCTTGTCGCCGGTTTTGTCTGCGGTTTCATCAGCGGCGTTGTCGACGACCTTGTCGGCAACAGGGGACAGCGCGACGCCGAGAATCTCGTGGGCGACCTCCCCCACATCTCGCGGGCCGTTCCAGGGAGCGAAGCGCTGCGTGCGCACGTCGTACAGGCGCCGGTACAACAGCGGAGCACCCGCCTGACCGCACAGGGGAATCCCCGCCGCGCGCAACCCCGTCATCAAGCCGAACGTGCCGTCCTCCCGGGGGCCGACAAACTGGACAACATCCGCGGTCTCCTCGCCGACATCACCCGTGGCCGACGTGATGCCCGACCACACCTCGCGCGCGGTCTTTGCCCCGCGTTGCCACACAAAAACACGGGCCTCGCTGCGACCACTGGTAGGCCCCATGTCGATGCGCACCGCGATGTGCCGCGGCCCCAAAGGCACTGCCGCGATCTCCGTCGCCGCGCCCGCCGCCATTTCGGGCAAGGCCGCGCGCCACAGTTGCTGCTTGCCCTGTCGCGCCACGAGGTGCCCGCGCTCGACGACGTGCTGTATGTCGCCCACCCGCGCGCCGTGCGATGTCGTCGCGGCCGCATCTCCAGCCTGGCTTGCAGCGGTGACCGCCGCTGTTTCGTCGGCCCACAAGGGCGTTGTCCACGCGCCGACCAGCGCCAACAGCACCGCGGCACCCCACACATGAGAAATTCGCTTATGTTTCATGAACGTCCAGCATCTCCATTTTGCGAGTGTTTTCACAGCGTTATATTTCAGACCCCCGACGCCTTTTCAATGCATTCCCATTTATTTTGCACAGGCGGCTAAAGAAATCCGCGCTGCTGCCGACATAAAGATGTGGGGGCGTTACCGGGCAGCGCATCCGCAAACACACCCACTTCGCAGATGCCGGGGCCCACAAAAGGAACAACATGAAAAACAAAACGCGTCCGACGACATTCGCGCAAAAGGATCCCGCCCTCAGCCAATACTTTTCGTCCCTCGCCGCGCACCCAGTGCTCACCTGGGAAGAAGAGCGCACCCTCGCCGCGCGATTGGCCCACCTGGAGTGCGAGCGCTGGCACATCATCTTGGGGCATCCCTGGGCCGCGCTGCCCGTCATCGACCACCTCTGCACCACTGCCATCACCGACGAGATCGCCGCCGCCCTCCCCGCGTTGCGCCGCCAAGCCCAGGCCCTCTGCCGCCACGCCACCGACGCAAACCCCGCGTCTCGGCACATGCGAAATCGCTATGCGCAGGCCGTGTCAAACATCGGCGAACCCCTGCAAATGATCGACACCCACCGCGAACTCATCCGGGCCGCCAAGGCCATCATCGACGACCGCGCCCAAGCCGACAAGGCCACCCACACCACCGACACGGGCGACACGGGCAAAGCCCGCAACTGGCGCCAACTCGCCCACGAGGTCGAGCGCCAAAGCCAGTGCATCCGCGCCGCCCAACACCAATTCATCCGCGCCAATCTACGCCTCGTCGTCACCATCGCCCGCCGCTACCAGCGCGGCAACACGCCCCTCAACGACCTCATTCAAGAGGGCAACATCGGCCTCATCACAGCGGTGGAGCGCTTCGACTACCGGCGGGGCTTTCGCTTCAACACCTACGCTGCCTGGTGGATACGCCACGCCATCTGCCGCTCCATCGCCGACAAGGGACAAGTGGTCCGCGTGCCGGTGCACACCCTGGACGCACAGCAGCGCCTCGGCCGCGCCAGCGACGCCATCTCCCAGCGCCTCGGCCGCGCCCCCACCACCGACGAGTTGGTCCTCGAATCCGGTATCGACAAAGAAAAAATCGACTACGTACAGCGCCACCGCACATCGGCCATCTCCCTCGATCAGGGCTGGTCCAGCAGCGAAAACCGCTCCTTTGTCGAAGTGATTGCCGACGACAACGCCACCAGCCCCTTCGACGCCGCCCTGCTCGCCACCTGGCGCGTCCGGCTGGCAAAGCTCTTGGCCGATCTCTCCCCCCTGGAGCGCGTCGTCCTCAAATGGCGCTACGGCATCGACCCCAGCGGCGAGTCCAAAACCCTCCAAGAGATCGGCGACTGCTACAACGTCTCGCGCGAGCGCGTCCGTCAGCTCCAGGCCCAGGCGCTCAACAAACTGCGCCGCGACCTCAACCTAGACGCCGCCTGATCGGCTTCGTTGCCGCTACGGCATGCCCGCTGTATCGCGAAATTTCACGGTGACGCGCCCCGGTCTGTTGGGGTTGTCGGCGTAGATGATCGCGGGTTGGCTCTTGTCCGCCTTGACGCGGTCGAGCAACCACCGCAGGCGCGACAGCTTTTCGCGGTAGGGTCCGCGCCCCAGGCGCACGTAAAACGGGTCCTTGCCCACCGTCAGCGAGAAGCCGCCATCCACCTCGCGAAACACCTCCCACAGCGGCGCCCGCGCGCTGAGCCCCGCCTGTGCGTAGTCCTGGGCCAAGGACATGGCCTCTCGCAGCGCCAAAGAAACCCCTTCGGGATCGCTCTGCAGCTCCTCTTTTTCGATGCCGTTAATGATGACACTGGGCTGCGGGTCCCCCAGTACCCAGCGCTTGAAGATGTTGCCCTCATCATCGACGAGGTAGGGCACCTCGAACACCACCATGGCCGCGGCGCGGCGCTCGGAGATCTCGATGCGGATGGTGTCCGGTAGTTTTTGCCCCGTCCGCACCGAGAGCACCCAGGGCTCTAGGCGCAGGCGTTCTTCGATTTGCTCCAAGTCGATGGCGAAGATGTTCGTGCCGGTTTGCAGCCCCGCCGCTGCGATGGCCTCGTCGTTGCGCATCTGCTGCAGGCCCAGAATCTCGATGTGCTGCACGGAGAAATAGCTGCTGCGCGTCATCCGGTACCAACCGTAGTAACCGCCGATGACGATGGCCCCCACCAGCAGCGCGAAGAGCAGCGTGCGCAACACCGCCACCAGAGGGCGTCGCGCCGGTGTCTCCTGGGCATTGTCCGGCGTTTCGCTGGGTGCAGCAGAGGCGTCCGAGGACGCGTGGCGGCGGCGGTTGGCCGGAGGCGATCCACTGCCGCTGCGGCGCGGGCGGAACAGCGACATCAATGCCTGCCCGTCAGTTGCAAAATGCGCGTCGCGATGACCTCGGCGGCGTCGGGCTTGCCCAGGGATTTGGCGGCAGATGCGGCGGCGGCGCGTCGTTCGGGGTCGCACACCAGCGTGGCGATGGCCGCTTCGAGCTCGGCGATCCCCGTGGTCTTCTCATCGACGACCAGGGCCGCACCGGCGTCGCGCATGGGGGCCGCGTTTTTCTCCTGCTGTCGGTCCGCGTGATGCGGATAGGGCAAGAACACCGCCGGCAGACCCATCACCGTCAGCTCTGCCACCGTGGTGGCGCCCGAGCGGCAGATCACCAGGTCGGTGCGGTGCAGCGCCGCAGCCATGTCCTCGATGAAGGCGGCGGTGGTGGCCGGGATGCCCGCAGCGTCGTAACGCGCCTGTACCGCTGACAGGGCGTCGGCCTTGCCCTGGTGCAACACGCGCACCCGGCTGGCCAAGCGCTCCGAGGACAACGCCGCAGGGACGCGCTCGTCGATGGCGCTCGCCCCCTGGCTGCCCCCCATCACCAAAATGCGCACGCGCTCGTCTTCGGCGGGCTCCGGAGGTTGCGCCGCCGCGGCCAAGATGGCGGCCTTCACCGGATTACCCGTGTGCTCGGCGCGCCCCGCCGGAAAGTCGTCGATGGTCTCGGCGTAGGAAACCCAGGCGCGGTGCACCACCCGCGTCAGCAGGCGATTGCTCATGCCCAGGGTGGCGTTTTGCTCCAACACCCCGGTGCGAATGCCCATCAAACGCGCCGCCAACACCACCGGTCCCGCCACGTAGCCCCCCACTCCCACCACCGCGTCCGGGGCCAACCGCCGCAGCAGTCCCATGCACTGCACCACCGTAATGGGCGCGCGAAACACCCCGGTGATCTTGCGGCGCACCCCACCGCCGGCCAAGGGCCTCGCCCGGATGAAGTCGATGCCGTATCCCGCCTGGGGCACCAAGCGCGCCTCGATGCGGTCCTCGGTGCCGACGAAGCGCACGTGGGTTCCGCGCTGCGCCAAGGCATCAGCGATGGCCAATGCGGGGATGATGTGGCCGCCCGTTCCCCCACCGGCCAGTACCACGCGTGCGTCTCTCTCGGTCGTCATCGCGACCCCCTTTCCAGATGGTCGGCGCTGCTGCGCACATTTTGCGAGGTGCGCCGGCGCTGGTTGCCCTGTCCCTTGCCCGCTTCTTCTTCGTCGGCCCCGCCCCCGCCCGGCAAGGGATCGGCGATGGCGATCATTTTGGGGCGCCGCGAGATGTTGAGCAGAATGCCCACGGAGGTCATGGAGATCAGGAGCGCCGAACCGCCGTAGCTGACAAAGGGCAGGTTGAGCCCCTTGGTGGGCAAGAGCCCCATGGAGACCCCCAGGTTGGCCAGGGATTGCAGGGCGAACAAAATGCTGATGCCAAAGGCGATGAGCATGCCGAACTCGTCGCGGGCGCGGATGCCGATGACAAAGCCTCGGCCCACCACCACCGCGATGATGAGGAGCAGCGCCCAGATGCCGTACACGCCGAGTTCCTCGCCGATGATGGCGCCGATAAAATCATTGTGCGCCTCGGGCAAGAACAAGAGCTTTTGCAAGCCATCGCCCAAACCGACGCCGCTCTTTCCGCCCGCCGCGTAGCCGAACAGCGATTGGCTGAGCTGGTAGCCCGTGGTGAAGCGCGTGGCCAAGGGGTCCATGAAGGCGGAGACGCGCGCCAGACGATAGGCAGAGCCCGCGATGAGAAACCAAACGATGGGCGCCGCCACGATGCCCGCCAGCATGATGTACCCGAGCTTGGCCCCGGCGATGAAGAGCAGCGAAAACGTGAGCAGCGCCAACACGACGGTGGTGCCGAAGTCGGGCTGGGTCATGCAGGCCATCATGAAGATGCCCGGGATGATCAGGTGCGGCAAAAAGCCGATGGAGAAGGTTTTGATGCGCGGGCTCTTTTTGACCAGCGAGTAGCTGAGCCACATCACCAGCATGACCTTGGCCGCCTCCGCGGGCTGAATGGTCACCGGTCCCGCCGAGATCCAGCGCGCCGCTCCCTTGATGGTGAGGCCCAGGGGCGTGTGGCAGGCCAAGATGCCGACGAGGGACGCGATGAGCAGGAACCAAATCAAGCGGCCGTTTTGAAAGATGTGGTAATTGACGCGGCTCATGACCAGCATCAGCACCAGCCCCAAAAAGGCGTACATCGACTGGCGCACGAGGAAGTAAGTGCTCGAGCCCATCATCTTGTCGGCCATCACCGAAGAGGCGGAGTACACCATGACCAGGCCAAAGCTCACCAGCAAGACCACGGCGATGAAGAGCACTTTGTCCATTCCGCAAACTTGGTCGTCAGCTTCGTGCAAGTCCCTCTCCCGGATGCCTAGCGCAGTTTCAGCGAACCCAGCGCCACCAAGGCCAGCATGATGGAGATAATCCAAAAGCGCACGATGACCTTGGGCTCGGCCCACCCCTTGAGTTCGAAGTGATGGTGAATGGGCGCCATGCGAAAGACGCGCTTGCCCGTGAGTTTGAACGACACCACCTGGGTGATGACCGACACCGCCTCCAGCACGAAGATGCCGCCCAGGATGACCGAGAGGAATTCATTTTTGGTGAAGACGGCCATGCCGCCCAGCGCGCCGCCCAGCGCCAAGGAGCCGACGTCGCCCATGAAGACCTGCGCGGGGAAGGTGTTGAACCACAAGAAGCCGATGCCCGCCCCGAAGATGGCGCCGCAAAAGATGGTGAGCTCGCTGGCCATGGGCACCGACGGGATGCGCAGGTACTCCGGGATGTTGATGCCGAACAGGGTGAGGCCGGCGATGTAGGCGAGCAGCAGGTAGGTCGCGGCGTTCACCATGACCGGGCCGATGGCCAGGCCGTCCAAACCGTCGGTGAGGTTGACGGCGTTGGACATGGCCACCACGACGAAGGTGGCGAACGCCACGTAAAACCACGGGGGCAAGACGATGTATTGAAACCAGGCCAGTTGCCCCGGGTTGTCCACCGGCGGGTTGTCAAAGGCGACAAAGGGCAGCGCCAGGCGGTGGCGCACCTGCAGCCACTCCGCGGGCAACGAGTTGTCCATGAAGACGTACAAAAAGATCACCGCCGCCAGCAGCACCTGAAACAGGAGCTTGAAGCGCCCGGGCATCCCGCGGGAGTCGGCGTAGCGGATTTTGAGGTAGTCGTCGATGAAGCCGATAAGCCCGTAACCCACCGTGATGGCCAGCACCAGCCAGACAAAGGGGTTGTCCAAGTCGGACCAGAGCGCCGTCGACAGCACCACGGAGAACAGGACCAGCGCCCCGCCCATGGTGGGGGTGCCCTTCTTGCAAAAGTGCGTCTGCGGGCCGTCGTCGCGCACGGTTTGCCCCACGTTTTTTTTGCGCATGCGGTCGATGAACCACGGGTACATCGCGAAGGACAAAAACATGGCCGTGAGCATGCCCATGATGACGCGAAAGGGGACGTACCGCAGCACGTTGAGGAAGCGCAGCCACTCCGCGTAGTTGCGCACATCGTTGTATAGCCAGTCGTAAAGCATCGTCTACTCGCTCGCTGTGAGACCCGCCACCGCGATCTCCATCTGTGCCCCCCGCGATCCTTTTATAAGCAGCACATCGCCACTTTCCGAAATTTCCGACGCAATTATTGCCGCCGCGCGCTGATCCGCCACTGGATAACAGCGCTCGGACGCCATTCCCGCCGCCACCGCACCCGCCACCAGTTGCGCGCCCGCCTCCCCCACGGCGATGAGGGCGTCCAGGCCCAGCGACGCCACCAGCGCCCCCACTTCACGGTGGGCTTGCGCCGCCTGGGGACCCAACTCGCGCATCTCGCCCAGCACCGCCACCTTGCGCCCGGTGTTCTGCAGCTCGGCCAGGGTGTGCAACGCCGCCGCCACCGAGGCGGGATTGGCGTTGTAGGTGTCGTCGATGATCCAGAGGCCTTGCGCGTTTTGCAGGCTCACCATGCGGCCGGGCGCTGGCTGAACCCGCGCCAGACCGCGCTGTATTTCCTCGGTCGACGCCCCCATGAGGATCGCCACCGCCGCCGCCGCCACCGCATTGGTCGCATTGTGCCGTCCGTGCAGGGGCAGGAGCACATCGACGTAATCCCCGGACACATCGATGACGAGTTGCTGTCCCTCGGGCACGGCCTGGCGGTAGCGCAACACCACGTCGGCCTCCTGCTTTACGGCGCTGTAGGCGATGCGCTGACGGGCCCGCGTGGGCATGCGCACCACCCGCGGGTCGTCGAGATTGATGGCCACGGCCGCGTCCTTGCGCAACTGCGCCCACAGCTCGCCCTTGGCCCGCGCCACCCCGTCTAGGTCGCCGAGCTTTTCGAGATGCGCCGGCCCCACGTTGGTCACCAGAGCCACATCCGGATTCACCAAGTCTGCCAACGACGCGATCTCGCCGAAGTCCGAGCAGCCCAGCTCGCACACCGCCATATCGTGTTCGGCGCGCAGGCCCAACAAGGTCAGGGGCACGCCGACGTGGTTGTTGAAGTTGCGCTCCGGTTGGTGCACCGCGCCCTTCTCCGACAAAATGGCGACGAGCAATGCGCGGGTGGTGGTCTTGCCGCTGGAGCCGGTGATGGCGGCCACCGGGCCTTGAAAGCGCGCTCGCATGGCCTGGCCCATTTGCTGCAGCCCCGCCAGCGTGTCCGGCACTGTCCACTGGGGGAGATCGATGTCGGGGTTTCGCCGCGACACCAAGGCCGCCCCCGCGCCCAACGCCTGGACCTGGGGCAAAAAGTCGTGGCCGTCGAAGCGCTCGCCCCGCAGCGCGACAAAGAGCGCACCGGGCACCACCGCGCGCGAATCGATGACGATGTTTTCTAGCGGACACGCCGGCATGGGTGCACCGGCATCCAACGGCAACCAGGCCGCCACTTCGGCCCACGTAACGGGAAATGCCATGTCAGTCGCCTTTGTCTTTTCGTTGTTGCAACGCCGCGCGCGCTTGGGCCGCGTCGTCGAAGTGATGCGAGGTCGTGCCGACGATCTGGTAGTCCTCGTGGCCCTTTCCCGCAATGACAATCGTGTCCCCCGGGGCCGCAAAATCGATGGCGTTGGCGATGGCGTCGGCGCGTTCGGACGCCACCCAATAACCGCTGCGCACGCCCGGTGTTGCGGGCCATGTGAGCCGGGGCATGCCCGCGTCGTCCAGACCGGGCAATATCATTTCGATGATCGCCTCGGGGGGCTCGGTGCGCGGGTTGTCCGACGTGACCACCGCGATGTCGGCGCCTTGGGCCACCGCTCTCCCCATGAGCGGGCGCTTGGCGTGATCGCGATCGCCGCCGCAGCCGAACACGCAGATCAGCCGACCGGCGGTCAACGGGCGCAGCGCCGACAAGATGCGCGACAGGGCGTCCGGCGTATGGGCGTAGTCGACCAGCACCGCGAAGCCCAAGGGAGACGGGATGCGCTCGAGGCGTCCCGGAGCGCCGTGGCAATCGCGCCAATGACAGGCTCCCGCGGCCGCGTCCTCGCCCAGCCCCACCAGGATGCCCAGGGCCACCAGCAGGTTGCTCAGGTTGTGGGCCCCCACCATCGGAGAGCGCAGGGAGACAACCCCTTGCGGCGTGATGATGTCGGCGTCGATGCCCTGGCTGTCGATGGCGGGCGGGCGCACCGGGCGGATGTCGGCCGCAACATCGGGGCGACACGAAACCCGCAGCACCGGGTGTTCGGAGATGCGCGATGCCAGCGCCGCGCCAAAGGGATCGTCGGTGTTCACCACGGCGGTGCCGCCCGGGGCCAGTTGGGCAAAGAGCTGCGCCTTGGCCGCTCCGTAGGTCGCCATGTCGCCGTGGAAGTCCAGGTGATCTTGCGTGAGGTTGGTGAAAGCCGCGACGCGAAAGGCCGTGCCGGACAAGCGCCCCAACGCCAGGCCATGGGACGAGGCCTCCATCACCACGTGGGTGGCACCGCGGTCGCGCATCTCGGCCAGCACCTGCTGCACCACCGGGGCCTCGGGGGTGGTGTGGGACGCCGCGACGCGATACGCACCGAACCGATGCCCCACCGTGCCCATGACGCCGCAGGGATGTCCCAAACCCTCCAGGGCCTGGGCCAACAGATGCGCCACGGTGGTCTTGCCGTTGGTACCGGTGATGCCCACCACTTGTAGAGACGCCGCGGGGTCGCCGTAGATCGCCGCCGCAATGGCACCCAACGCCGCACGCGCATCGGGCACGACGAGCTGCGGAACGGACACGGGTTGGGCGCGCTCGCACAGCAGCGCCGCGGCACCGTTGGCCACCGCCTGAGACGCGAACTGCGCGCCGTCGACCCGGGCGCCGGGCAGCGCCGCAAACAACCAACCGGGCTGCACCGCCCGTGAATCGTGGGCGATACCCCGCACCGTCACCGCGCCATCGCCGCGCACGACCGCCCCCGCAACGCGCTTGGCCAATTCGTCGATGCGCTTCATGGTCCGGACGCTTCCTGCTCGCGCATGGGTTGAAAATTTACCTGGACGTATTCGCCCTTGGGCACCCACTCGCCCGGAGCCGGCACCTGCTCCACCGCCACGCCGGTGCCCGCCATCATTGGCCGCAGCTCGACCGCCGACAATTTTTTGAGCGCCTGCCCCATGGAGAGGCCCAGCAGCGAGGGGATGCGCACGTGATCTTCGGGCACGGGTCCCGCGGCTGCCTCGGCGTTGGAGGCCGCCTCGTCCTTGACCTGAATGGGCGCGCGGGAAGCGGTCGCCGCCTCGGGTTTGCCCTTGGCCGCGTCGCGCGATTTCGCCGCAGCGACGGTGGGTTTTCCAGGGCGCGACGGTTCGATGCCCATGTGGCGCAGGGCCTTGGTGCCGATGCGCGCAAACGCCGGGGCCGCCACCGTGCCGCCGTAGTAATTGAGCACGGGCTCTTCGATGACCACCGAGATGGCGAGCTTGGGATTCTCCGCCGGCACAAAGCCAAAGAACGAGCTGACGAAGTTGTGCTTGTCGCGATAGCCCAGCGCCCCCTTGGACTTCTGCGCGGTGCCGGTCTTGCCCGCCACCAGGTAGCCGTCGATGGCGCCACCCACACCGGTGCCCCCCTCCTCGGTCACCGCGGTCATCAGGTCGGTGACTTGCCGCGCCGTGCGACGCGACACGACCCGGCGCAACACCTGCGGCGACGTCCGCAACTGCACCTCGCCCTGCGAGTTGACGATCTCCTTCACGATGTAGGGCTTCATCAAATTGCCGTTGTTGGCGATGGCGCCCAAGGCGCTGCTCATCTGAATGCCGGTGACCCCGATGCCCTGGCCAAAGGCGATGGTGGCGGTGAGGAACTCGCGCCACTTGCTGTGGTGCATCATGATGCCGCGCATCTCAAAGGGCATCTGCAAATGAGTGCGCTCGCCAAATCCGAAGCGCTTTAAGTAATGATAGAGGCGCTCGCTGCCGATCTTCATCGCCATCTTGGCAAAGCAGATGTTGCTCGAGCGGGCCAGACATCCCGTGGGGTCGAGCCAGCCGTCGCGGTGATCGTCGTGGATGGCGGCGTCGTAAATCTCCATGCGGCCCTCTTCGCAGTAAAACTTTTCGTCCGGGGCCACCCGCCCGGAGTTGAGCCCCGCGGCCAGCGTAAACACCTTGAAGGTGGAGCCGGGTTCGAAGACGTCGAGCAGCGCGCGGTTGCGGCGCGACTCCTGGCTGGAGGTGCGGATGTCGTTGGGGTTGAAGGTGGGCCAGTTGGCCAGGGCCAGCACCTCGCCGGTGTTGGGATCGTTGACGACGATGTGTCCGGCGCGCGCCTCAAACAGGCGGCAGGTGGCGGCGAGCTCCTGCTCCACCAGGTACTGCAAGTAGCGGTCGATGGTCAGCGAGATGTTGTCGCCGATGGCCCGCCCGTCGCCAAACGTTTCGTTGGAGAACACGATGTTGCCCGCCGCATCCGACAGGCCCGCCGAGGCGTGGGCGTTGCCTTTGAGCTGCGCGTCAAAGCGCTTCTCAATGCCCTCGAGGCCCTGGGAGTCGATACCCGAGTACCCGATGACATGGGCGGCCAACTCCCGGTTGGGGTAAAAGCGCTTGCTCTCCTTTTGCAGGTGGATGCCCGGCAGCTTGAGCGCCTTGACCGCCTGGGCCACCTCCGGCGGTACGCGCCGTTTGAGCCACACAAAGCGCTTGGGCATCGTCAACCGCTCGCTCAGTTCGGCGGCGTCGCGCTCCAGTATCGGCGCCAATGCCCGGGCGGCCGCATCCGGCGCCACCACCTCGCGGGGATCGGCGAAAATCGAATCGACCTCGACCTCGACGGCGAGCTCCTGACCGTATCGATCGAGGATCATGCCGCGGCGCGCATTGAGCTTGAGCTGCCGCGTGTACTGCTCCCGGGCGATGCCGGTGAGTTCGTCTTGGCGTACCACGCCCAGATGCCACGCGCCCTTGCCCACGGCCACGCCGCCGGCGAGCAACACGATGGCGATAAAGGAGACGCGGACGGTGATCCAAAAGCGACGTCCACGCGGCAAGCGGGCCACGGCTACAAGGCTCCACCCGAAACCGCGACAGCCTTGCGCTTCTGCTGGGTGGAGACGATGCGCTCGACGGGTGCCACCTCCATGCCCAAGCGTTGGCGGGCTTCGGCTTCGATGCGGCGCTGCTCTTTCAAGCTGGCCATCTCCAGGCGCAATTCGCGGCGTTCGAGCAGCAGTTGGGCCTGAACGCGGCGCTCCTTGCCCGTCTCGTAACCGCTGTGGATGCCCTCGAAGCGCACGTAGAGGTGGTAAATGCAGGCCAGCGCCATAATCGCGATGGCCGAGAAGGACGCCAGCACCTGCCACCCGGACACCGCATAGGGAGCGCGGCGCGCCTTGGGCGTAGCAGAGGTAGCGGCGGAGGTCGGCGTTTTCTCAGGCGGGGTTGTGCGCGGCTTCTTGGGCCGAGAGATGCGCGACAGCCAGCCGGTCGAAGGCTTTTGGGGATCTCGCCGGGCGTTCATAGGATTCTCCGGATGGCGCGGACACGGGCGCTGCGAGAGCGTCGGTTGTCGGCCTCTTCGCGGTGGGTGACGCGCACGCTGCGGCGCGTGCGGAGTTCGGCCACCGGCGGCGGGCACGGGCACACGGGCATGGACGGCGGGCACACGCAGGGCTGCACCAGTTGGGCGAAGCGCTGCTTCACCATGCGGTCTTCAATGGAGTGAAACGCGATGATGGCCACAGTGCCGCCCACCGCTAACGGCGCGGGCAATGCATCGAGCAGGGATTCGAGTTCGCCCAGCTCGTTGTTGACGGCGATGCGGATGGCTTGAAAGGTGCGGGTCGCTGGGTCGGACTTGCCCTTGGGCGTCTTGCCCACCACCCGCCGCACGGCCACGGCCAGGTCGGCGGTGCTGGCCATGGTGCCGTCGTTGGCCATGCGCTTAATCGAGCGCGCCACCCGGCGGGACAAGCGCTCCTCGCCAAAGCGGTAAATGATGTCGGCCAGTTCGTCCTCGCTCACCCGAGCGAGCAGCTCGGAGGCGGTCTCCCCCTCGGTGGGGTTCATCCGCATGTCGAGAGGACCGGAATTCATAAACGAAAAGCCCCGCGCCGCCACGTCGAGCTGGTGAGAGGACACGCCCAAGTCCACCAGCAGACCGTCCACCGCAGGCACCCCCACCTGGGCCAGCAGTCGCTCCAGCTCCGAGAAGCGCCCGTGGATGATTTGCACGCGGTCGCCGAAATGCGCCAGGCGCTGACGGGCCGCTGCCACCGCCGCGGGATCGCGATCGATGCCGATGAGCCGACCGTCGGGGGCCGAGGCCTCCAGCACGGATTCAGCGTGACCGCCGCCGCCGATGGTGGCGTCGCAATACACGCCGCCCGCCACCGGTGCCAGGGCTTCGAGCACTTCGTTGAGCAATACGGGTTGGTGGGAGAACTGTCGGGGTTCGGTCATGGCATCACAAGTCCAGCGCGGCGAGACCGCGGCGCACGTCCTGAATGTTGGCCAGGGCTTCGGACTCGGCCCGGGCCCAGATTTCGGGCGACCACAGCTCAATGGTGCGGGTCATGCCGAGCCAAATGGCATCGCGGTCCACCGCGGCGAGCTCGCGGTGCGACGCCGGAACGAGGATGCGGCCGTGGCTGTCGATGGGGCATTCGATGGCGTTGGCCACCACCAGCCGCTTCAACAGAATGACGTTTTCATCAAACAGGGGCTTGGCCGCCAGCCGGTTCTCGAACTCCAGCCAGCGCTGCCAGGGGTAAACATCGATGTGGGGGAAGGTGGCGTCTAGGGCCGGTGTCAAGACGACGCGATCATCGCCCCCCACCTGCAACGACTCGCGGAAGCGCGCCGGCAAGCTGACGCGTCCCTTGGTGTCCAACGAGTGATTGTAGCGGCCTTTAAACATTCCCACTCTTTCCCACTTATTCTTAGCGTTAAGAAAGCCACGCGGGCAGCAAATTGTCAATTTTTAAATTATTCAACATCTTAGGTAAAATTCTGCAGAAAACAGAAAAAGAGTGAAAAGCAGCTAACCTATGAATAATTAAGCATTTTTCAAAAAGTGTCACAAAGTGGGATGGTTTTCAAATAAAACGCGTTTTTTGCGGCGTAAATTGGCCACTTCACCAAAAAACCTGCTAGGAACGGGGGCATGGACGCTCCGGAAAAAAATTTGACGAAGCGGGCGGGCATCGTCAGCGCCGGCACCTTTGCCTCTCGCATTTTGGGCCTGCTGCGCGAGTCGATCATGGCGGCGATCTTCCCCAAGGAGGCCATCGACGTCTTTCAAGTGGCCTTCATGATCCCCAACTCGTTTCGGCGCCTGACCGCCGAGGGCGCCTTCTCCATCTCCGTCACCACGGTCTACGCCAAGCTGCGCGCCACCGCCGACGCCGATGCGCAAAAGCAATTCCTCAGCGCGCTCTACGGGTTCTCCATCACCTTCTTGGGCATCCTGGCCATCCTGGGGAGCTGCAACGCCTACTGGCTCACCAAGGCCGCCGGCCCCGGCTTCGTCGACATCCCCGGCAAGTTCGAGCTGGCCACCAGCCTGACCCGCACGATGTTCCCCTACATCTTCTTCATCAGCCTCACCTCCTTGGCCATGGGCCTGCTCAACGCCTCGGGACACTTCTTCTCGCCGGCCTTTGCCCCGGTGTTTCTCAACCTCTCCATCATCGCGTCCATGCTGGGTCTCAGCGGCTGGATGCCCGCCATCGGGCTCGAACCGGTCTACGCCCTGGCCTTTGGCGTGCTGGCCGGCGGCGTCTTGCAACTCGCCCTGCAACTGCCCTCCCTGCGCCGACTGGGGCTCCTGGCGCGCCCCACCTTCACCCTGCGCAACCCCCACCTGCGCCGGGTCATCCGCCTCACCCTGCCCATGATCCTCGGCGCCGCGGCGTACATCCTCAATCTCTACATCGCCAGCGCCTTTGCCTCGGGCCTCGGCGAAGGGGCCGTCACCTACATTGGCTTTTCGAGCCGCTTGATGGAGCTGCCCCTGGCGGTGCTGGTCATGGCCATCTCCACCGCCGCCTTGCCGAGCCTCGCCGCTCTCCGGGGGCAAGGCCGCACCGACGACATGAAGCAGGTCTACAACCACGCCATTCGCCTAGGGCTCCTGGTCGCCACCCCCGCCATGATCGGCCTCTGGGCCCTGGCCGAGCCCATCATCGTCGTGATTTACCAGCGCGGTCGCTTCTCCTACGAGGACGCCGTCAACACCGCCCACGCCCTCAAATGGATGGCCCTGGGCATGTGCTCGGTGGCCCTGCTGCGCCAAACCGTCCCGGTGTTTTACGCCATCGAACGCGTGCGCATCCCGGTCATCATGACCCTGGTCAACATCGTCGTGTACGTCGTCAGCGCCCTGATTTTGCGCGGTCCCTACGGCTACGTCGGGCTCTGCATGGCCTTGGCCTTGTCCACCACCATCCAGGCCCTGGCCCTGGTGGTCATCCTGCGCCTCACCATCGGCAAGCTCGGCATGGGCCGCGTGGCGCTCAACTGGCTGCGCCTCTTGGCTGCCAGCGCCGTCATGGGGGCGGCCGCCTGGGGGGTCGCGCACTTTGGCCAATGGTCGTTGGGGGGCAACGCGCCGCGCAACATCGCCGTGCTCGCCATCGCCATGGGGGTCTCGCTCATTGTGTATGCGGCGTGCTGCTGGCTTTTTCGCGTCGGCGAATTCCTCGAGCTCGCCCGCGCCATTCAGCGAAAGGTACGCCGAACATGAACCCGCGCATCGTCGATACCCGGTTAATTAGCTCCACCGGCAGCATCGCCCGACTGCCCGAGCCCACGCTGCCCGAGGTGGCCTTTGCCGGGCGCTCCAACGTGGGCAAGTCCAGCCTGCTCAACGCGCTCTCGGGGCGCAAAGGGCTGTTCAAAGTGAGCAACACACCGGGGCGTACGCGCACCATTGTGCATGTAGAGGCCCGCCTCGACACCGGGCAAAAGCTCTACTGGGTCGACCTGCCCGGCTACGGATACGCCCGGGCCTCCCACGCCGCCCAACAAGCCTGGGCCGAGTTCATCCAGGCCTACCTGCAAACCCGCAGCACCTTGCGACTGGTGGTCATCCTCGTCGACTGCCGCCGGGGGCCCGAGGCCGAAGAGCAGCAGCTCCTCTCTTTTTTGCAGTCGGTGGGCGTGCCCACCATCATCGCGGCCACCAAGGTCGACCGGGTGCCCCGCAGCAAGCAGCGCGCCCTCCTCGATCGCCTGCACCGCGAGTCGCAGCGCCCCATCGTCGGCACCGCGATCCCCGGACGCATCGGCATCGACGCCCTCTTAGCCACCATCGTCCGGCACATCAAAGACAGCGACTAGCCCGCTCCTCCCGCTCCTCCCGCCCTGCCCGAATGCTTTCCGAATGACTCTGAGTGAATAAAAATTCAATAAAAACACGCACTTAAAAGCATTTCAAATGACTCTGAGTGGATAAAAGGGTATCAAAATAGACGCGTGCCATTTGAGAACGCCTTGTTGAAAAGGTCTGTTTCATGGTCTATATTTAGACCTGTATCGCGTGACACAATTGGAGGTGCGCCGATGAAAAGTCTACAAATTTCCGAAGATATCCTCCCGGTGGGGGAATTTAAAACGCATGCTTCCAAAGTGCTCCGACAACTGCAGGCCACGAAGCGCCCGTTTGTCATCACGCAAAATGGACGGCCCGCTGCGGTGCTCCTCACCCCCGCAGAATTTGACCGCCTCAATGCGCAGGCGAGGTTTCACACGGCGATCGACGAGGGCTTGGCGGATGCCGCTGCCGGACGACTGATCGACGATGCCGCGCTAACGCGTGAACTCGACGACACCTTCGGTCCCCTGGAACCATAACATTTTTGTGAACCATGAAGATTCTTTGGACCGACAGGGCGCGTCGAGATCTCTTGGATATCGGTCGATACATCGCGCAGGACAATCCCCGCGCCGCCCGGGCCTGGGTCGAACAACTGCAAAAACGCACCCGCAAAGCCGCTGAGACGCCCTTCGCAGGACGCATGGTGCCCGAGCGCTCCGCTCAAGACATCCGCGAAGTCATCATTCGCAATTATCGAATCGTGTATCGCGTATGCGAGGATGCCATTCATATGTTGACGGTTTTTGAAGGGCATCGCCTGTTCTCCCAAGAAGCCGTATCCGACACCCTAAAATAAGGCGCTAAAATAAGGCGTTCAGAGATGGAATGAGAAGGCTGGCCTCCTGAAACGGGTGCTCATTTAGGCAAAACCTATTTAGATGAACCCAATTGGGGAATGTTCCCAACTAACGCACTCGCGAAGCGGTGCAAAGGA